>CATLCV010000079.1 GCA_949893755.1 uncultured Lachnospiraceae bacterium
TTCCCCTCACTCCGCAATGACAAGCACTCACTCGATCTCCGGCGTCATCTCCTTGCTGATATAAGGCGTCTGGGAACCGTCCGAGCCCTGGGTATAGACGCTGGTTTTATCCGAAGAGCGGTTCTGCGTCTCCCGGGTCCCTCCGTTCTGGTCCTCCTCGGAGGAGGACTGGCTGCTGGAGGACTGGTCTTTTTCCACGACCCTCTGCCCCGAAGACTTCAAGGTGATCACCACCTCCGCCCGCCCCACGCCCTCCACATATTCCAGCGCCGAGGAAAGGCGCCGCTCCAGATATTCCTCATAGGCTTCCATGGACGTTGTGTGTCCTCCCTGAGCGCCGCTGTCTGCCTGTTCGCCGCCCCCTCCCGGCGCCTTTTCGCCTCCGGACAGACCGGCTTCCGGCACCCCGGGATCAGTATCCTCCCGGGAATCGGAAACCGGCCAGACGATCACAAGGAGCAGGAGCCCGCATAAAAAAATAAGAAGCAGCTGGTTCTTATTCGGAAATTTTGAATGGGATCTGATCTGTTCCAGCCATTCACTCCACTTCTTCTCCAATCCTGACCTCCTTCACTTCAATCTCATCGACCCTGATTCCTTCCAAATCCTGATCCCCGCCTGCATCTGCCTGTTCCCCGGGGGCGTTTTCCCTCTCCTGTGCCCCCGTCTCCGCGGCTGTTGCGCCGCCTTCCGTCACAAAATATTCCTCCGGAAGAAAATCCAGCAGATCCAGGTCCTGAAAATATTCCTCCTGCTCCTCAAGCTCCCGCCTGTACTGCTCATACTCATAACCATGGTACAGCTCCGTAAAGACCTCCCCGGCCCCGCTCAGGCTCAGAACCGGAGTCAGCAGAAGCATCATCAAAACCAGTCCGGTAAAAAAACGGATATATTTCTGATAGGCGGTTCCCGGAAGGACTTCCAGCACCGCGGTGATGATCACCAGAAAAAATACGATATTTTTCATCCAGGTATAGATTGCCTCGATCATGACTCTCCTCCCTCCTTTGACCGCCCTGCTTTTGCTTTCATCTGTCAGATGCACACTTTCTTCCTATGATGTGGAAGCCGCCACCACCGCAATGGTGATCAGAAACAGGAGCAGCGTGGTATACAATACCTTCAGCATGAGCCGGTATCCCTCGCTGACGCTGCGGATGCATCCGGTAATCCGTTTGTCCGAAACCGGCTGGACCATGGCGGCTGCAAATTTATACAGAAATGTCATGGCTGCCATCTGGACCACCGGGACACTGCAGATCAGGATCAGGATCACGGCCCCAGCCATCCCGATCCCATTCTTGATCAGGACGGCCGTCCCCAGCAGTACGTCCGTCACACCGCCGAACAGGTTCCCCAGACCCGGGACCGCCTCCACCGTTTTGGTCAGCGTACTCCGCTTCAAGGTATCGATGGTGGGCGACAAAAGCCCCTGGATCACATTCATCCCTACCACAAGCCCCAGAAGGGAGCGCAGAATCCAGGTGATCAGCTTTCGGATCAGATCGGCCAGCTCCGACAGGACATGCTCCCCCACCAGATAATTCATGACCTGGATCATGATGTACACATTGATCAATGGCAGCAAAAGCCGCAGCACCAGCACTTCCACCATGTAGATCAGGATCAGCACCATCCCGTAAAACATCAGGGAGCTGCTGGTTCCCGAGGCCAGTGATACCGCCATAAAATATCCCGGACAGAGCAGCCTCATAAAGTCCAGAAGCGCCTCCAGCTTTCCCTCCAGCCCTTCCATCGCCACCCGGAATGTGGTCAGGCACATCGTGATCAGCAGCATATACAATACGTAGAAGCTGATCTCCGACACCTGCCTGCTCTGGAAGGCGCCTGAAAAATTCGTGAAGATGGCGGCGATCACCGCGATCAGCAGCATGTATACCAGATTTTTACGGTTGGTCCGGAATTCATAGTGAAACTGGTCTCCCACATATTCCAGCAGAAGTTTCCCGGTCTCTGTCAGGTCTCCGCTCATCATGGATGCCGTCACATCCGAAAATCGGAGCTTTTCTCTGGGAAACAGACTGCGGATGCTGTCGTCCAGCTCCGAAAAGTCAAACTCTCCCAGCATCCGATCCTCTGCCTGGTTTTGGATCTCCTCCATCTGCTCAGCGTCCAACTCCCGGGGCGCTGCCGGATCTGCCCCCTCTGTCTGGTTCTCTGCCGGCTCTGTCTGGCTCTCTGCCCCCTCTGTCTGGCTCTCTGCCGGCTCCCGCTCCTCCCTCTGCTCTGCCGCCCGGCCTGAGTCAGGCTTGTCTTCTCCCGCAGCCTGTACCGCGGTCTCTGTCTGAAAAAGGAACAGCAAAACCAGCACCCACATCCAGGCCCTTTTCATGATAAAAACACCCGGATCGTCTCCAGGAGAGCCAGGAGCACCGGCATCCCCAGCATCAGGATGGTGAGCTTTCCAAAGATCTCCACCTGCACGGCGATGGTCTGGTATCCGGTATCCCTGCATATGGCAGAGCAGAATTCCGCAATATACGTGACTCCGATCATTTTCAGCATGGTCGCGATATATCCGGTGTCAATGCTGATATACCTGCTCATCTGCTCCACCGCGTCCGCAAAGATCCCCAGCCGGTCGATCATGCATGAGAACAGCAGGATGCTCACCGCCGCACTCATATAGATGCCGTATTCCGCCTTCCCTCCTTTGAACTGCACGGCCAGCAGCGCCCCTACCACCCCGATGATTCCAATCTGAAACATATTCATAGCTTCGCACCGTCCCTTTCTCCGATCACCAACGTCCCAAGCTGCTGCGTCTTTTGCACAGGTTCTTTGCCAAACAGCTCCCTGAAAGCGCTCCTGCACCCTATGCAAAATTCATCCTCAACCGTTCTTTATAATAGAAAGAGCTGCCTGATGGACAGGAACAGATCATAGATAAACGGCAGGATCCAGGACAGGACCAGGATCAGCCCTGCCAGGCTTACGATAAATGCCTGCTCGTCCCTTCCGCTGTGTTTCAGCACCTGAGATAAGATAGAGACCAGGACTCCTACCGCTGCAATTTTAAAAATCAGATTGATCGTCATGGTACCCTCCTATCAGATCAACAACACCACCAGAAAGATTCCGCCCATCACTCCAAGGCAGTTCCCGATCCGCTTCTTTGCTGCCATCCCCTCCCGCACCTTTTCGATCTCCAGCTCCAGACGGCCCAGGTACAGCTGCAGGTTTCTGCTTTCCGACGCGCCGTCCGTCTGCCCGAGACAGGTTCCCAGCTCTTTGAGCTGGATGGAATGCTCGCTTTTCAGATGCAGCTCTTTGAGATATTTGTCCACGGAACGCATCCAGATCTTCAAAAATGCGTCCTCCTCCCGGTTCTCTACCTGCTTCTCCATGGCCGAAAGCCACCGTCTGTAGGGCTCCCTGACACGCACCGAGATTCTTCCGAACACCTCGCTCAAAGGCGCTTGGGAATATTCCAGCTCCCCTTTGATCATGTAGATGATATGCCGGATATACAAAAGCTTTTCCAGATACTCCTGCAGCTCCATGCCGTAAAGGATCCCCGCCCCGGTGGTTGCCGTAATGATCAGGATCCCGCCTATAAACCGCAGCATAGCAGACTCCCCCTCTGGTCAAAGACCGCCCGGATCTCCCCGGGATGGTTCCGGTTCTCCAGCACCACATAGCGTTCAAACCTTTTTTTGCGCACCAGTTCGGAAAGCACCGGCTTTTCGGAGATCTCTTCCATATCCCTCCCGTGTACGCTGGCGATCAGCGTGCATCCGCACTGCATGGCATATTCCAGGGCATGGATATCCTCCGGGGAACCGATCTCGTCCACGGCGATCACTTTGGGAGCCATGGAACGGATCAGCATGATCATCCCCTGGGCCTTGGGGCAGCCGTCCAGGATATCCGTGCGCATTCCCAGTTCGTTCTGGGGCACGCCCAGGTAGCAGCCCCCCAGCTCCGAACGCTCATCCACCACCCCCACGGAGCATCCCTTCACATAGGCATTTCCATCCGACACCTGCCGGATCAGGTCGCGGATCAATGTGGTTTTTCCGCAGCAGGGAGGGGAGATGATCAGCGTATGGCATACCTGCCTGTCTTTTGTAATGTATGGGATCACCTTGTCCGCACAGCCGGCCACCTCATGAGCCACCCGGATATTGACCGAAGATATGTACTGCAGATTTTTCACCCTGTCCTGCTCCAGAATTGCCTTTCCTATCACACCCACACGATGTCCTCCTTCAATCGTAATAAATCCCTGCCGGATCTCCTGCTCATAGGCATAGAGGGAATAATGGCTCACATACTCCAGGGTTTCCCGCATTTCCTCCCTGGTCACGATATGGCCCCCTTCCCGGTCCCTCTGGATCGGCGGCAGTATCCTCTCTTGATTGTTGTATACCACGATCAGCGGCTTTGCGATCCGCATCCGGATCTCCTGGACCTGTCCGAAATCCAGGCCCGCATCCTCCACCGCAGCCCGCACGGACCGCGCCAGGACGCACAATATCTGCCGTTTTTTCCTGTTCACATCCATCTTGTCCACCTCTTGTAACAATATATGAGGCATTGGAAAAATTATGCAGAAATTTATATCAAAAGCAACTCATTTATTAACAAAATCGTAAAAGGTCGGTAAAATATTCCTTTTAAGGCTTGCGCTTTTGGAAAATTCACTATATAATATACAGACAAGGTACTCTGTGCAGGCGCGGCAGAGTACGGATCATAAAGAAAGGATTTGATTTGTGATTGCGTATGAAACGAAAAGTTCAAGCCATACCGGCCTTTCTCCTTGCATCTGTCATGCTGTTGATGTCAGTTCCTGCCTATGCGGATGAGATTGAGAATCTGGAAAGCAAAACAAGTGATCTTCAGAATCAGCTGAACGATATCAATCAGGATCTGCTGGCCATCAGCGATGAGATCGCATCTACGGAGACCGAGATTCAGGATGCCAACAACGAGATGCTCCGTATCCAGGACTCTCTTGCGATTTCCCGGGAGAACGAGATCAGGCAGTATGATGACATGAAGACACGGATCAAGTATATGTATGAAAACGGCAATAATAACCTTTTGGAATTGCTGTTCTCCGCCGAGAATATGTCCGATTTTCTGAACCGGGCGGAATTCATACAGAACATCAGCAGCTATGACCGTGAAAAGCTGGAAAATCTTCGGAGCATCCAGAAGGGGATCGAACAGCAGGAAGCCGATCTGACGGAAAAGCAGAATTCCTTAAACAGCCTGCAGACCCAGCTGAAAAGCCAGCAGGATGCTTTGAACCAGAAGGCGGCTGAGACATCCACAGACCTGGCCGTATTCAATCAGAAGCTCCAGGCGCTGCGTGCGGAACAGGCACGGGCCGCAGAAGAAGCAAGAAGAGCTGCAGAAGCGCAGAAAGCCGCGGAGGCAAAGAAGGCTGCGGAAGCGCAGAAACCGGTTTCCACTGTACCCTCAGGAGACGGAACCCAGACAGATTCCGCCGCTCCCGGCACGGACGGTACACAGAATGACGGGAATACAGATACCGATGCCCCATCCCAGGAGACCACATATATTCCCAGTGACAGCGGCGGGGCGCTGACCCCTTCGAAGGGTGTGGTATATTACAACGGACACCGCGAGACCTATTATTCCCAGAGAGTCCTTCCCGGAGGCGGTCTGAATATTCCCGGGCGCCATGTTGCATCGGACGGAACCATCCGTGATTCTGACGGTTATATCTGTGTCGCAAGCAGCGACCTTCCCTGGGGAAGTATCGTAGAGACCTCTCTCGGCACAGGCAAGGTATATGACTGCGGATGCGCCAGCGGCACCATTGATATCTATACAGATTGGTAATCTGAATCCGTTATGCCGAGCGATTCTGATTTTACAAATAAAAAACCTGCCTCACCGGCAGGTTTTTTATTGTTTTATTCTGCTACATCACGCATACTGAAACTGAATCTTCCCATCTTGTCCTTTCCAAGGCAGACAGCTTTTACCACATCTCCCATTTTCAGCACGTCTTCCACCTTGTTCACGCGGTGCTTCGCAATCTTGGAAATGTGCACCATGCCTTCCTTGCCGGGAGCAAATTCCAGGAATACTCCGAAGTCCTTGATGCTGACCACCTTTCCTTCAAATACCTGGCCGGCTTCAAACTCTGTCACGATCGTGGTGATCAGTTTTGCAGCCTTGTCCATGCCCTCCTGCTCGGTTCCGCAGATGGATACGGATCCGTCGTCCTCAATATCGATCTTCACGCCGGTCTCTTCAATAATGGCATTGATGGTCTTTCCTCTCTGTCCCACCACATCCCCGATCTTCTGGGGATCGATCTGCAGCTGGATGATCTTCGGCGCGTAGGGGCCTACCTCCGGCCTTGGCTCTGCAATGGCCTTGTTCATCACTTCATCCAGGATATAGGTCCTTGCCTTCTTGGTGGCCGCGATCGCTTCCTCAATGATGGGCCGGGTCAGCCCATGGATCTTGATATCCATCTGGATCGCCGTGATCCCCTTGTGGGTACCTGCCACCTTAAAGTCCATATCCCCGAAGAAATCTTCCAGTCCCTGGATATCCGTCAGAACCAGATAATCGTCATCCGTATCTCCTGTCACCAGTCCCGCGGAAATTCCCGCAACTGCCGCCTTGATCGGCACGCCTGCCGTCATCAGAGACATACTGGAAGCACACACACTGGCCTGGGATGTGGAACCGTTGGACTCAAAGGTCTCGGATACTGTACGGATCGCGTAGGGGAATTCCGATTCGCTCGGCAGTACCGGGAGCAATGCCCGCTCCGCCAGAGCTCCATGTCCGATCTCACGTCTTCCCGGTCCTCTGGAGGGCTTCGTCTCGCCTACGGAATAGGACGGGAAATTATAATGATGCATATAGCGCTTGGAGGTCTCGGACTCATCCAGCCCGTCCAGCCTCTGCGCCTCGGATAACGGCGCCAGCGTCGTCACCGTACAGATCTGGGTCTGTCCTCTGGTAAACATTGCGGAGCCGTGGACTCTCGGGATCAGATCCACCTCAGCCGCCAGCGGCCGGATCTGGTCAATGGCACGTCCGTCGGGACGCTTGTGATCCTTCAGGATCATCTTCCGGACCGTCTTCTTCTGGTACTGATAGACTGCCTCGCCAAGCACCTCCAGCCATTCTTCCTTCTCTGCAAATGCTTCCTCTAACTTCTCTTTGATCACACGGATATTCTCTTCCCGTGTCTGCTTGTCGTCCGTAAATACTGCCTCTTCCATCTCTGCCGGCGGCACGATCTCCCGGATCGCCGCAAACAGCTCTTCCGGCACCGCACAGCTCTCATAGGTATGCTTCGGCTTGCCGCACTCTGCCACGATGGTATCGATAAACGCGATCACCTTCTGGTTCACCTCATGGGCCGCAAAGATGGCATCGATCATCTGCGCTTCCGGCACTTCCTCCGCCCCGGCTTCGATCATGATCACCTTTTCCCTGGTAGAGGCCACAGTCAGGGCCATCCTGGAAACTTCCTTCTGCTCCGCGGTGGGATTGAACACAAACTGATCGTCGATCAGTCCCACCTGGGTGGTGGAGATCGGCCCGTCAAAAGGAATGTCGGAAATGCTTACCGCGATCGCCGCTCCCAGCATGGCGGTCAGCTCCGGACTGCAGTCCGGGTCCACAGACATGACCAGGTTCTCCAGCGTCACGTCATTTCTGTAATCCTTCGGGAACAGGGGGCGCATGGGACGGTCGATGACACGGTCTGTCAGAACCGCATTCTCCGATGCCTTCCCTTCCCTCTTGTTGAAGCCTCCCGGAATCTTGCCTACGGAATACATCCGCTCGTTATATTCCACGCTTAAGGGAAAGAAATCAATCCCGTCTCTCGGCTTTTCGGAAGCCGTAGCCGTACACAGCACCGTGGTGTCTCCATAATGCATCAGAACCGCGCCGTTGGCCTGCTTGGCAACCCGGTTCACGTCTACCCGCAGGGTCCTCCCTGCAAGTTCCATTTCATATTTGTTATACATGGTACTCTCCTTTTCTATGGTTTTTGATTGCTGTTCCAAACAGCAGTCCGCAGGGCAGAAGAGTCCGAAACTACTGAAAAACACACCTTTTCTGCCGGCCTTCCCATGATCAGATGCGCTTTTCAGTGGTCTCGGGAACTTAACAACTGCCCGCAGACTTAGATATTATAGCATACTCGATGGAACAGCGCAATTAAATATTTCTAATTTCCAGATCAGAACTGGAAAAAGGTGAAAGGTCTCATCCTGACCAGGCGTGAACCGCAGCCAAAAAAGGACGGTTTCCCGTCCTTAGATCATTCACAGGCATTCGAAAGCCTCTGTCCAACCCCGTTTACTTTTCGATGTCTTTCAGCCACCCCGCCGCGCAGGCATCGCTGGGCATTCTCCAGTCCCCTCTGGGGGAGAGCGCTACCGTCCCCACCTTGGGGCCGTCCGGCAGGCAGGACCGCTTGAACTGCTGGCTGAAAAATCTCCGGCAGAAGGTCTCCAGCCATTTCCGGATCACAGCCGGTTCATACTTCCCTTCAAAGGTCTGCAGGGCAAGCCGATAGATCTTCCCCGGTTCATATCCAAAACGGATCATATAGTACAGGAAGAAGTCATGCAGCTCATAGGGCCCCACCAGATCCTCCGTCTTCTGCGCAATGTTCCCTTCCTTTGGCGGCAAAAGCTCCGGGCTGACCGGCGTATCCAGAACATCATAGAGCACGGCCCGCAGCTCCTCATCCTCCGCCGTATCCGCCGCGTACCGGACCAGATGGCGCACCAGCGTCTTCGGTACGGACGCATTGACCCCGTACATGGACATATGATCTCCGTTGTAGGTGGCCCACCCAAGCGCCAGCTCCGACATATCCCCGGTTCCGATAACCATGCCGCCGTCCTGATTGGCAAGATCCATCAGCACCTGGGTACGCTCCCTGGCCTGGCTGTTCTCATAGGTTACGCTGTGGTCCTCCGGGTCGTGGCCGATATCCCGGAAATGCACATTCACCGCTTCTCCGATGGGCACCTCTCTCAGCGTCGCTCCCAGCTTCACCGCCATCCGGCAGGCATTGTTGTATGTCCTGTCCGTGGTCCCGAAGCAGGGCATGGTAACCGCCAGGATTTCTTTTTTCTCTCTTCCCAGCAGTTCAAATGCTCTGGCTGTCACAAGAAGCGCCAATGTAGAGTCCAGTCCGCCGGAAATTCCCACCACTGCGGTTTTGGCATGGGTATGGGCCAGACGCTTTTTCAGCCCCATGGCCTGGATCGTCAGGATCTCCTCACAGCGCGCCGCCCGCACCCGGCTGTCCTGGGGTACAAAGGGCTGCTGTGGGAACTTTCGTGTCAATACCGTCTCTTCCACATTCAAATGGAACGGAACACGGAGCAGCACCCGTTCCTCCGGTGTCCGAAAGGTCGTATTCTTCCTCCGCTCGCTGACCAGCCGATGGATATCGATCTCCGAGCAGATGATCTCATTTTCATACCGCTTTGCTTCCTTCAGGACAGTACCGTTCTCTGCGATAATATTGTGTCCGCCGAATACCAGATCCGTGGTGGACTCCCCTTCTCCCGCATTGGCGTATACGTATCCCGCGATCAGCCGGGCGGACTGCCCCTGGATCAGCTCCCTGCGGTAAATATCCTTACCGATGGTCTCATCGCTGGCGGAGCAGTTCACGATCACCGTCGCCCCTTCCAGCGCCGCTTCGATGCTGGGCGGAACGGGCGACCATACATCCTCGCAGATCTCCGCTGATACCACCAGTTCCTCCATGTCCCGGCACTGGAACAAAATCTGAGGCCCGAAGGGCACCTGTTTTCCTTCAAAGCAGATGGTTCTTGCTTCCTTCGGTCCCGGCGTAAAATGGCGCATCTCATAGAACTCCCCGTAATTGGGCAGAAATGTCTTGGTCGTAAATCCCAGGATCTCTCCCCGGTTCAGAGCTGCCGCAGCATTATAGAGCTTTCCGTCCACACACAGCGGCACCCCCGCGAACACAAGCATATCCTTTTCCCTGGTAAACGCCGCGACCTGCAGCAGAGCCTGCCTTGCATCCCTCAAAAGTACATCCTGCGTGAACAGGTCGCCGCAGGTATATCCGGTAATGCACAGCTCCGGAAATACCAGAAGCTTTGCCCCAAGTTTTTCCGCCTCCTGGATGCACTCGCAGATTTTTTCCTGATTATACGCCGTATCGGCAACACGGATCTCCGGCGTTGCCGCCGCCGCCTTCACAAAACCCTGTTTCATTTCTTCCATCACCCTCCTGTTTCCGTTCTCTGCTTTCTGCTGGCCTTTTTACGGCCGTTTGCATTTCTCCAGAATCTCTTCCAGCTCCTCCACCGTAAACTCATATGCCGTATTGCAGAAATGGCATTTCACCTCTATGGGCTTCCCGTCTGCGATCATATCCTCAATTTCTTTCTTCCCGATACTGATGATCGCCTTCTCGATCCGCTCCCTGGAACAATTGCAGTCAAACAGGGCCGGCATCGTATCCGTGATCTCCACCTCCATGCCCGAAAGGACCTGGGAAAGCATCTCTTCCGGAGAATGTCCTTTGTCCAGCATGGCGGTCACCGACTTCATTCCGGCGATATTTCCCTCCAGCTGACGAAGCACCGTCTCCTCCACAAAGGGCATCACCTGTACGATAAAGCCTCCGGCGCAACGCACCGTGTTGTCCCGGTTCATCAGGACACCGAGGCCCACCGATGAGGGAATCTGCTCCGAAGCCGCAAAATAATAGGTCAGGTCTTCCGCGATCTCTCCGGTCTGCAGGATTGTCTGCCCGGAATAGGGTTCCTTGAGCCCCATGTCCTTGATCACGTTTAAAATGCCCTGGCCCAGCGCACCGCCCACATCCAGCTTCCCGTTTTTCGGCGGCAGCATCACCTCCGGGCGGTTTACATAGCCCTTCACATGTCCCCGGGCATCCGCCGTCACCGTCAGACCTCCGATGGGCCCGTCACATTTTACCTGCAGCGTCAGCACGTCCTCCGGATTCTTCATCATGCTTCCCATCATCACGCCGCCGGTCAAAAGCCTCCCAAGAGCCGCCGTCGCCACCGGACTGGTCTGATGCCTTGACCTGGCTTCCTCCGTCAGGCTGGTCGTCACTGCCGCAAACGCACGGATCTGCGCGTCAGCAGCCGTAGCCCTTACAATATAATCCTTCATACTTCTCCTCCTGTCAAACTCAAATCCTTCCTATCGGAGCGGTATTTTCACGGTTACGCACTGAATCTATTTCTGAACCTTTTTTCCATGCTCCCTCGCGATCACATAGATCCGCTCACTCTGCATATGGGGCACGCCTTTTGTATCTCCGTCATATGCGGCAAGATATTCCATCCCTGCACTTTGCAGAATCCTCTTTATCTCTTCCAATGTATAGCCTTTCTGAAAATGTGTCTCCCGAAACCGGCGAAACAGCTCTTCCCCCGGATAAGCAAATTCCGTCCCCGAAGTACGCCCCTCCTTCTCTGCACGGATAAAAAGGGTCAATTCATACTCATTGATCCCTTCCTCTTCATAATAATAATTGTCCCATATAAAGCTGCAGTCCTCCCGGTCCTCCGCAATCGTGCGGCTTCCCAGGACTTCCCGGTACTTATACTCCGTATTAAAATCAAAGAGAAAGATCCCGCCCGGATCCAGATAATTATTGACCAGACGGAACACCTGCTCCAGTTCCTCTTCCTCCAAAATATAATTGATGGAATCACATACACTGACGACTGCCCGTACCGTTCCGTACAGCTCAAACTCCCGCATATCCTGCAGAAGATACAGGATGTCATGCCCGGATGCCTCCCGCTTTTCCATTGCCGCGTCCAGCATTTCCTCCGAGCAGTCCACACCGATCATATCATATCCGTATCCGGCAAGAAACTCTGTCATGGTACCCGTCCCGCAGCCAAGCTCCAGGACCAGGCCGTCCCGGATCCCGTGTCTTTCCAGCACGCCATGCAGATATTGCGCCCATTCTTCATACGGGACATTGTCCATAAACTGATCATACACCTTTGCAAAACTCGTATATGCCTCCAAAAAGCTCCTCCCTCCGCCAAATACGTCAGGCTCCTGCTACAGCCCCTTCCAGGCTGCCGCCATATGGTTACTGATCGCAGTCCTGCCTGCATTTCCTTCATAGCTGCTCTCCATACATGGCCCGGATCTCCTGGCGGATCCGCTGGCGTTCCCGCCTGGCCTTCTCCAGCTTCCGCTTCCGCTTTCTCCGTATAGCCAAAACCCTGAGATAAAGGACCAGGACGATGTCCAGAGCAAAGAAAATGAGCAGCGCCGTCTTCATGATGCTCTTCATAGAATACGTGGTCTTCATAAGGGACTTGATCCGCTCCGGCAGAGGCGGCTTCTCTTCCTGCTCGTCTTTCTGCGCGTCCCCCTGGGCTGCCGTCTCAGCTCCTTCCACTGGTTCTGCTTCTTCCGCCTTCCCGGCATCTCCGGCCGGCTCCTCTTTCTCCGGCTTTTTCTCTTTTGCAGGCTCCGCAGGAAAATTATAGGGCACCATCGTTTTATAGACGGAAAATCTCCGGCTTCCGTCTCCGTTATACACATTCACCACCGCGGCAAATACCCCCGGCTCCAGCTCGCAGATCGACTCCGGCTCGTCCACGGTTCCGGCATCCAGCCCAAAGTCTAATTGCGGGCAGGATACCAGAGCCCGTCTCGAAATGGAATAGACATTGAGGAAATCTCCGATCCCCAGCCCCAGCGTCAGAGGAAAATTGATGATATAATCCCCGCTGACACACAGGTCCTGAAAATTATTGCCCTTGGAAGAGCCTTCGTATTCTCCCAGGTCCTCTATGATCTGGAACTGGCTGTCCAGGATCTTGAAGCTGTATCCCCCGTCCACATTGGTCTGGATGACATAGCGATCCTGTTCCTCATCATAGCCAATCCCCAGGATATTATAGTCGTCCGAGATCTTGACCTTTTTCTTGAAGGAAAGCGTATCCGCGTCCAGCAGAAAAATGCACCCTCTGTTTTCCGGGTTCAGATGGGTATACAGGGCGACTGCGATCTCCCCGGTCTTCGGATTATATGCCATTCCGTTTCCATGCTCGTAGTTACGTTCCACCACCCGCTTTGCCAGGGAATACTTGTCCACCGGCTTTCCGTGGACATCCGTATCATTCCTGTAATACGCTTTTATGATGTCCGACTTTTCCGCACTGTCATCATAATTCTCGATCAGAATGATATAATCCTCTGTCACGCACATCGACTGAATGACACCTTTGGGCCCTTCAATGTCATCTTCTATGATCTTTTCCCATGTTACTCCCTCAAACGCATCGTCTGATGCAATCTCTGCATGGACCTCCAGCGGCTTCCAGTTCCATATGCACCATAATAACACAACACTAATGAGGCCAGTGGCAAGCACTCCCCATTTCATTGAACATACTCCCTTGATACTTCACATCTTATTTTCCCATGCTCTATCATAGCATTCTGCCAAATCATTGTAAACAGATTTATAAAAAAGATGCCAACTTTTATAAGCTGGCATCCCATGATTTTCCTGTTCATTATTCGATTACATGGATCCATCCTTTTGGAGCTTCGATCTGTCCCATCTGGATACCGGTCAGTGTCTCGTACAGCTTCCGGGTCGTTCCGCCCATCTTCTCCATGCCGCTCGGGAAGCAGATCTCTTTTCCGTGATCCACGATCTTTCCCACCGGGGAGATGACCGCTGCAGTCCCGCAGAGCCCGCATTCCGCAAAATCCTTCAGCTCATCCAGATATACATCCCGCTCTTCTACTTCCAGTCCAAGATAATGCTCCGCCACATACATCAGGGAACGTCTGGTAATCGACGGAAGAATGGTGTTCGAGTGAGGCGTCACGATCTTGTTCTCCTTTGTCACAAAGAGGAAGTTGGCCCCTCCGGTCTCCTCCACCTTTGTTCTGGTCGCAGAATCCGGATACAGATTTTCATCAAATCCATTGGCATGCGCGCTCACGATCGCATGGAGGCTCATGGCATAGTTCAAGCCTGCCTTGATATGTCCGGTTCCCCGCGGCGCGGCGCGGTCAAAGTCAGACACACAGATCGTCAGCGGCTTCACGCCGCCCTTGAAATAGGGCCCCACCGGAGTCGTAAATACACGGAACTGATACTCGTCCGCAGGCTTCACGCCGATGACCGGATTGATCCCGAACATATAAGGCCGGATGTACAGGGTTGCCCCGGAGCCGTATGGAGGTACGTATGCGGCATTTGCCTTGACTGTCTGCGTCACCGCATCCACAAAGCGGTCCGTCTCAAACTGGGGCATCTCCATCCTGGCCGCGGAATCCATCATGCGCTGCCCGTTCAGGTCCGGCCGGAAGGTCACGATCCGTCCGTCCTCTGTCGTATAGGCTTTCAGCCCCTCAAAGATCGTCTGCGCGTACTGCAGGACGCCGGCACATTCGTTCATGGTGATATCCGCATCCTCGATGAGAGCACCCGCATCCCATGCCCCGTCCCTGTAGTTGGATACATACCGCTTATCGGTCTTCATATAGGCAAAGCCCAGATTCTCCCAGTCAATCTTCTTTTTCTCCATCAGTATCTCCTCCATTCCTCTGTAATAAAAAACATTATAATACCATCCCTGGCAAAATTCAAGAGTGCGCTCTGTTTTTTTACAATTTATTTCCTCAGGCCGTTTACGATTCACAGACACTCAACATACATGCGCAAAACCGCTGCTGCGCAGCTTCCCTTTTGCTTATGTACGTTGAGTGACTGCTTCCAGCCGCATAACAATCTGGATACAGCGTCTTACAAGCGAGCTTGACGACTCTGTACCCAGATTGTTACGCGTCTGTGAATCGTAACTTCTATCGCTCCATCATACTGATGGATTCGATTCCTACGCTGCCTCCGCGGACCACCTCTATATTTTTAAATTCTTCCTTGAGCAGCTTCACCACCGCGTCGTTCTTTGTCGCCGTCTGGACGAACTCCAGAAGCAGGCTGTCTTTTCCGTAGTCGATGACCCTGGCCTTGAAGGTATCCGCGATCTGGAACAGCTCTGCCTTGTCGTCCCTGGTACACTTCTTCACTTTTACATAGAGGATCTCCTTCATCCGGACAAATACATCCGTAAAATCGATGACCTTGATCACTTCCACCATCCGGTTGAGCTGCTTTTTGATCTGCTCAAAGGTCTCGTCGTCGCTGACAGTGGCGATGGTCATACGGGATACCGTGGGATCCTCCGTTGTCCCCACCGTCAGGCTGTCCAGGTTATAGGATTTTCCGGAAAACAGCCCGGAGATCTTCGACAGCACACCCACCTGATTTTCCACATATAACGAAATCCATCTCTTTTTTATACTATTATCCATCTCTGTTTTCACTCCTCACTCATACGGAAGGCCTGCCGGGGGCAGCGCTTCCGCATATTATCATGAACGCCGTTTTGACACTCAGGACCCTCCCGAAACATCCTGTCAGCAGTCCAGGATCATTTCCTCCAGGGTTCCGCCCGGCTGGATCATGGGATACACCATCTCCTCCGGATCTATGATAAATTCGATCAGGGTCGGCGTCTTCGTATTCTTCTTTGCCTCTTCAAATGCGGCTTCCACCTCTTCCCGCTGTGTGACGCGGATGCCCTTTGCCCCGTAGCTCTCCGCCAGCTTCACAAAGTCCGGCGTGTAGACCGGCTTTTCCTCGCCGCCGGTCCTGCGGGTCAGCGCGCCGGCGCGCAGATCCGTCATGCCGTAGCGCTTTCCGTAAAACAGCTTCTGCCACTGCCGCACCATTCCCAGATACGTATTATTGAATACGCAGACGATGACCGGAAGCTCTTCCAGCACCGCGGTGGCAAATTCCTGAATGTTCATCTGCATCCCGCCGTCGCCGGAGATCACAATGACCGGCGTATCCGGATTGCCGAGCTTCGCTCCGATCCCACCCGGAAAGCCATAGCCCATGGTCCCCAGTCCGCCGGACATGATCAGCTTCTTTTTCGCCGTAATCTCCGTATACTGGGCGGCAAACATCTGATGCTGCCCTACATCCGTCACCACAATGGACTCCTCAAACTGACGGTTGACCGCATCCAGGATATCCACCGGCCCCAGGCTCTTATGCGGCCGCATAGCCAGCGGGTGCTCCTGCTTCCAGCCCTCGATCTCTTTGAGCCACTTTTTGGTATTGCAGCCTTCTACATACTCCTTCATCTTCATGACCGCCTCTTTCGCGTCCGCTACGATGGGCACATCCACGGAAATATTTCTGGAAATGGATGCGGTATCGATATCGATATGGACGATCTTCGCATTGGGCGCAAAGGCATGGAGCTTTCCGGTGATCCGGTCATTGAACCGGGTGCCGATGGAAAACAGCAGATCGCACTCGCTCACCGCCATATTGGCCGCATAGGCGCCGTGCATTCCCAGATTGCCGATGAACAGCGGATGATCTGTGGGGATCGCCCCCCGTCCCATGACCGTGGTGATCACCGGCACACCGGTCTTATCCACCACCTCCGTGAATACCTCGTTGGCCTCTGCGATATTTACGCCTCCCCCTGCCAGGAACAGGGGCCGCTTTGCTTTATGTAGCATTTTCAGTGCACGCTTGAGCTGTCCGATATGGACATTGGTATTGGGCTTGTAGCCGCGGATATTCACATCCTTGGGATAATCCGCGCTTCCCAGCTCCGCCATCACGTCCTTGGGCAGATCGATCAGCACCGGTCCCGGCCGGCCTGTCCGTGCGATATAAAAAGCTTCCTTGATGATCCTGCCCAGATCCGCCCGGTTGCGGACGGTCACACCGTACTTTGTGATGCTTCTTGTGATCCCCACAATGTCCACTTCCTGAAACGCGTCATTTCCGATGAGATGGCGCGCCACCTGCCCTGTAAAGCACACCAGAGGCACACTGTCATAATTGGCCGTTGCCAGTCCTGTCACCAGATTGGTAGCCCCCGGTCCGCTGGTGACCAGACAGACCCCGGTCCTTCCCGTGGTCCTTGCATAAGCGTCCGCCTCATGCACCAGCGCCTGCTCATGCCGGGGAAGGATCACCCGGATATCACTCTGCCTGTATAGTTCATCGCTGATATCGATGGTACAGGCTCCCGGATAACCAAACAGGGTATCCACGCCTTCTTCCTTTAAAGCTTTTACCAACAATTTGTTGCCTGAAATCTGCCTCATCACTTGTCCTCCTTTATCAATACCATCGTATGCAGAAAGGATGCCAGCGGCAGGCTTTCTGTATGTAAAAAACAGCCCTAAGCCGTTGATCAGCTTAGGGCGAATCTACCAGCTATAAAATTGTATGAGAAATGATTCCGCCTGTACAGTTGGATGATTACTTTCTCAATCCAAGCCTTTCGATCAGAGAACGGTATCTCTCAATGTCGATCTTCTTCAGATATGCCAGCAGGCCTCTTCTCTGTCCTACCATCTTCAAAAGACCTCTTCTGGAATGGTGATCCTTCGGATTCGCCTTAAAATGCTCGGTCAGCTCATTGATCCTTGCTGTCAGGATCGCTACCTGTACCTCCGGTGATCCGGTATCTCCTTCGCTTCTTCCGTATTCTTTGATGATTGCCTGTTTCTTCTCTCCTGAGATCATGTTGTATTCCTCCTTGAAATTCTTAATAAACGCCTGGTATTAGGTAACGGTCGGAGTTGTCCGGTTACTGAACACCGGCTGTCTGATACCCGTATACTATAACATAGAATCCCCTTCACTGTAAAGTGATAATTTTTAACATTTTTCATCCTGCGTTTTAATCTTCTTCCTCTTCCAGCTCCTCCAGCTCATCCTGGTTTTCCGGCCGCAGGGCAAACGCGATATTGGTCGCATGATCCCCCACACGCTCCAGCCCCGAGATCACATCCGAGTAGAGCACGCCGGCCTCCGGTGTACACTTTCCTTTCGTGAGCCGCTTGATATGCGCCTTGCGGAGCCGCTTCTCCTTTTCATCCACGGCGTCCTCCAGCCGAAGGATCTCCCGCATATGCTCCAGGCTCTGGTTGGAAAACATGTTGAACGCGTAATCCAGCTGTCTGAGGACCATATCCGTCATCTCCTGCATCTGTCTGACGGCCTTCTCGCTGAACGGGATTTCTTTTTCAAACCGTCGCTTTGCCGAATCCGCAAAGTTCTCCGCATGGTCGCCGATCCGCTCGATATCGTTGACCACATGGAACAGGCCGCCGACCATCTTTCCATCGGCCATCGGAATATCCAGGCCGTTGATCTGCACGAGGTAGGCGGTGATCTCCTGGTTCAGATAATCAATATACTGCTCCCGCTCATAGACCTCCTCGATCTTCTCCTGATCCGGACTGCACAGGGCCTCCATGCTGACCCGCAGGTTTTCCTTCGCCAGTTCTCCCATGTGCTGCATTTCATGGATCGCGTCGATCACAGCAGTCGCTGCGGAAATCGACTTATTGATATATTTCAGCTTATGTGTCGTCTCCTCCTGCACCGCATCCTCACCCGGTATGATGATATGCGTCAGTCTCTCGATCCATCCCATAAACGGGAACAGCAATGCCACCTCAAACACCTTGATGAGCGTATTCGCATTGGCAACCGCGCGCCCCACATCGTTTCCGGATATCCTCATAAAGAGATCGCAGATCGGTCCCAGAGCGACCATCAGCATCACGAACACGATCAAAGAGCCGATGATATTGAACAGCAGATGGATCCAGGCCGCGCGCTTCGCGTCTTTATTTCCGTTCAGGCTGACAAGCAGCGCGGAAATACAGCAGCCCATGTTGCAGCCAAGGATCAGGAAAAAGCAGATCTCAAAGGCCAAAAGCCCCTGCGCCGCCATCAGGATGATGATGCCCACCGAGGCGGAAGCGCTCTGCAGAACTGCCGTCACCACAAATCCCAGCAGGATCGCCACCATCGGATTTCGCATGGACTGCAGCAGTTCCACGATCTGGGGGGAATCCTGCAGACCGGTCATTCTCTCTCCCATGGTGCTCAGTCCCATAAACAGGATCCCGAATCCCAGCAAAACGATCCCGATCTTTTTCACATTCTGGTTTTCAAAAAACATATACATCACCGCGCCGATAATGACAAACAGCGGGGCGATCTCCGCCAGGTTGAACGCGATCAGCTGACCGGTCACCGTAGTACCGATGTTGGCTCCCAGGATCGGACCCGCAGCCTGGGAAAGCTGCATCAGCCCGGAATTGACAAAGCTGACCACCATCACCGTAGTTGCATTGGAGGACTGTATGATCCCGGTAAAAACCAGTCCCACGATCATTCCGACAAAGCGGTTCTGCGTAAAAAATTCCAGAATGGAACGCATCCTCGCGCCTGCCACCTGCTCCAGTCCGTCGCTCATCAGCTTCATCCCGAACAGGAACATCCCAAGTCCTCCAAACAGCGAAATGATATTTGTAACACTCATTTGTTTATCCCCAACACTTTCTCTGCGAAACGTTTGCTTCTGTAAATAACTTTATGCTTCTTTCACTGTTTCCCTTCCGGCATGGGAAGAAAAGTATTCCTGTCCAAAACGGATATCCGCGTCCACCCGGGCTTTTAACTCCTCCAAGGAGCCGAACCTCTGCTCCGGACGGTCGAAGGCGTGAAATTCCACCGTGACCTCTTTTCCATACGCATCTCCGGCAAAGTCAAATGCATAGGCCTCTGCCAGGACTTTGGCTTCCTCCGCCACGGTCGGCTTCACTCCCAGGTTGCCGATCCCCGGATAGCACGTTTCTCCCACCCGGATCCGGCAGGCGTAGACACCGAACCGGGGCAGGATCTTTTCCGGAGGGGGCGCCACATTCATGGTCGGAAAGCCCAGCGTCCGTCCCAGCCGCTTCCCGTGCTCCACCCGTCCGGTGATCTGGTAGGGATAGCCCAGCAAAGCCTTCGCCAGCTCCGCATTTCCTTCACTTAATGCCTCCCGGACATAGGTGCTGCTGATGACCCGGTCCCGGTAACGCTCCTTCTCCACCACGTCCAGATGATATCCATACGTATCCGCATACCGTGCCAGCATGTCCGTGTCCCCGCGCTTCTCATGGCCGAACCGGAAATCCGTCCCCACCACCACGTAGGCCGCACGGAACCGCTCTGCCAGGATCTGCCGGATGAAGTCCTCCGCCTCCATCTCCCGCAGCTCCGTCGTAAACGGACAGGCGATCATAAGATCCACCTCGGATTCCAGCCGGTCTCTTTTCTCCCGTGCCGTCAAAAGGGAGGCTTTTCCCATATCAAACGCGCAGACGATGCTTTCCACATCCTCCGACGCATATTCTTTGACCTTGCTGATCAGCTTCTGATGCCCTCTGTGAAGTCCCTCGAACTTTCCCAGTGTCACCGCCGAACGCTTTTCGCTCTGATAAGAATGAATCTCTGTCATATAACGCATGTCAATCCTCCGCCGCCTCTTGGTCCAGAAACATCTTCTCCACACGGAATACCTGTTTTTCCGCATGATACCGGTAGATGCCGATAAAATGCCGCTCCCGGTCATAGACCCGCACCTGTTCCCCATGCAAAAACCGCCCCTGTCTCTCCCGGACGGCCTCCTGGGAAGCCCTGCCGCAGCCTGCATTTCCGGTATCCTCCGGGGTGTCCGGCTCCTGCCCGATCTGGCTTTCCAAAAAAGGATTCCCGTTGTAAGCCAGGTTCTGATATGGTTCCAGGATCCGGACCTCTTTCAGGTGATGAAACACCGCGTCCACCGGCAGGAGCACCCGGGACAGTTCTCCCGCTGCGCAAGCCTCCTCCACTTCCCTCAGCTTCATGCTGTCTTTTAGTTCAAAGCAGCCTGCCTGGGTCCGCAGGAGTGCTTCCATACACCCCCCGCAGCCCAGCTCCCTGCCGATATCGTGGCACAGGGTCCGGATATATGTCCCCTTGGAGCAGTGCACCCGCATCCGGATCCGGGGAAGGGAAACCTCCTGGATCAAAATCTCATGGATCGTCACGTTTCGTTTCTTCCTCTCCACCTCGATCCCCTGGCGGGCCAGCTCATAGAGCTTCCTCCCATTCACCTTCAGGGCGGAATACATGGGCGGAAGCTGCGCGTATTCTCCTGTAAACCCGGCAATGCAGGCGCGGACCTCTTCCTCTGTCAGAGCCCCAGTCTCCTGTTCCTCTAAGATCTGTCCCGTGATATCCTGTGTATCCGTCGTCTTTCCCAGCAAAAGCACAGCCTCATAGGTCTTGCTCTGGTCCGTCAGCATATCGCACAGCCGGGTTGCCTTTCCCAGGCAGACAGGAAGCACGCCCTCCGCGTCCGGATCCAGCGTTCCCGTATGCCCGATCTTTTTCTGCTTTACGATCCCCCTGAGCTTTGCCACCACATCATGGGACGTATAGCCTTTTTCTTTGTAAATATTTAAAATTCCATTCCACATCAGCAGGCTCCGTCCAGCTGCAGGGCGATCTGATGGCTCACGTTGTTGATCACATCGTGAACCGTCCCTGCCATGGTAAATCCGGCCGCCTTCACATGGCCGCCGCCTCCGAAATATGTAGCGATCCTGCTCACATCCACCTGATCTCTGGAACGAAGGCTGACCTTGAAAAGCTGTGTGTCGATCTCATACAGGAACAGCGCCACCTCCATTCCCTTGGTCTGCTTGAGCTGATTCACGATCCCGTCCATATCCGCGGGAATGGCCTCAAAAAACGCCATGTTCTTTTTCGTGATCCAGGTCACGATGCACCGCTTGTCAAGGATCAGGATACTCTCCAGCAGCGCCAGCCCCAGGATCTGGTTCTGCACATAGGTCTTTTCGTAAAACGTCTTTTCCACGATCTCGCTGCCGTTGATCCCTTTTCTCAGCAGTCCGGCCGCCGCTTCCAGGGTCTCCGGACTGGTACAGGAATACCTGAATACGCCCGTGTCATGCGCGATTCCCATGTAGAGCGCTTCCGCGCAGGCCCGGCTGATCTTTTCCTGATCCAGCAGATGGTATACCAGCTCTGAGGTGGAACTGGCATCTGCCTCAATCTCATTATAGTCCGCAAAGGACCGGTTGCTGGCATGGTGGTCGATGCAGCAGGTCTGCCGGGCGCTCTCAAACAGAGGCGCGGCAAACCCAAGCCGTTCTTCATCCCCGCAGTCCAGACAGATAAACAGGTCATATACCTGCCCCGGCGTGATGTCATGACGGGCCGCCTCCGTATCCTGGATAAAACGATAGGCTTCCGGAATGTATTCCAGATACACATCCGTATCCATCTGCGGATATTGTTCTCTCAGATACAGATACAGTCCCATACAGGAGCCTACACAGTCGCCGTCCGGGCGGATATGCCCGCCCAGGGCCACTGTCTTCTT
>CATLCV010000080.1 GCA_949893755.1 uncultured Lachnospiraceae bacterium
AGGGCAATGAGCCAAGTGAACATACATGTACAATTGGCGGCTGCCGCAAGGTTCTTTGACGCGTCATGATTTCATAATTCCAAAGCCTTTTGGATCAGCTTCTCAAAAGATTCCTCAAAACGAATGTTATCTTCCTCTGTCCTTTTTGAAGGTTTCTTCAAATGATTCTTCCTTGCGCCCCGTCTGGCTTTCTTTGCCAGATGCCGTTCCATCAGCATTCGGTCCATATTTTCATCCGTATACCACTGCCCGCTCTGATGGATCGCAAAAGCTCCTTTTCCAAGAGCCATCGCCGCGATTCCATAATCCTGTGATACAACAATATCCCCCGAACGGCATAGATTGATCAAAGCAAAATCCACAGCATCCATGCCAGCCCCGATCGTCTTCACTTCGCTGTAATCAGAACGCAGTACATGGTTCGTGTCACATAGAAGTGTACAGGAAAGCTCATATTTTTTTGCCAGCTTCTCAATGATCTTCACCACCGGACAGGCATCCGCGTCTACAAAAATCCGCATGATCTACATCCAATTCCGAATCTCTTCCTCTGTTACGCCATTCGCGTCTAATGGTCTGTGCCACCTGATCTCCGGATATAATTTTTTTAACTTCATGGCAATCCTCGCAGGCTTGGAAGCGCCGCTTGTTGTAAAAAGGGCCGTATGCTTTCCACTGAAATCGGCGGCATCCAGCAGGGTCAAGATCACATTTGGCACACTTGCGCACCATATCGGGCATCCGATCAGTATCCGGTCATATTTTTGCATATCCGGTATCACGCCTGCAAGTTCCGGACGTGCTTTTGTAAAGATTTCTTTCAAAGAGGTAAATACGGTTTTCCAGTAGGACATCTCATAAGATTTTTCTGACTTTATTTCCATGAGCTCCGCTCCTTTGATCTCCGCAATCTTTTCCGCAGCCGCCTTTGTTGTTCCTGTCTGTGAAAAATAAACCACTAACATATTCATATCAAAATCTCCTTCCGCATTTCGGGCAGAATTCAAAATCCTCCCGTGTTTCAAATACACAGTTCTCGCATCTCTTATCTATAGTTTTATATCCCGCCTTCTTTTTTGGCTTCTAATTTGTTTCTGTTGATATTTCGCAGTTTCTATTATATTATGGTGGAATTTAAAATGCAACGGTATTACAATACTTTCTTTCGTATCGTAATTGTCTAAAACAGAGCTCCTGTTTCTTCCCTTGGATTAAAAAACAACCTCCTACAATCCTTTCCCCTTATAGCCAGACAAATTTATCAAATGATCCTTTCTCTTGTCCTATTTATAATGACTTCACGGAAAGGAGGTGTAAAAATGCATACAATCGATTTAAAACAACTGAAAAATCTACGAGAAGATATGGACTTAAGACAGAAAGATTTGGCGGAAATTCTCTATATCAGCTGCCAGACCTATTCAAACTATGAAAATGGAACCAGAAAAATTCCACTTGATATTTTATGTGCACTGGCTGATTTCTATGGATGTTCCACCGATTATCTTCTCGGCAGGACAAAGAAAAGGGAAATGAATACGTAATTGCTAAAACACACCAAAAGGCATGACCAATCTGTCTCTCTGACAGAAATCACCATGCCTTTTCTTTTCAATCTAAAGGTTTCCGTATCCCAAATGCTGTTTTTGTTAGTTTTTGTTCCATGAATATACTGGATTATGGTATCTTAGGTCCTACCATCATCCGCTTTGCATTCAACCCATACTTTCCATTAAATTGAGGGGAATTTAAAACCTTTTAAAGTTATGAGCCTCTATCGAAAGCGATGTAATCAGGTTCATCTTATGAGCAGGAACCAATGCCTGCATCCTGGCCTCCTGTCTCGCCTTTTAATTTCGATTCAAAATATCCTCAATAGAATAATCTGGATGTTCATATTTTTCTTTTGTATAATCTCCTGTACCTCCATGATCGTATTCCTCCAGATACCTTGCCATTCCAAGCGGCCCAAGCGCTTTCAGCAGCGTTCCTGTGCCTGTACGTCTAATCTCACTTCCCCTTACCGTATTCATTCTCACTCACCTCCAGGAGAACATTCATCGGATTTCTTACCTTTTCTTTCGTTACCAGTTTATTCGCTGTTTTCACAAATTTGTATATCGTTATCCCGCATCCTCTTGAAACCTTTTGTACCAAACCGGCGTGTTATGTGAAAGCCGTACCAAATTACCATTTTTATATATTGCAAACCTGCGAAACTCTATTGTATTGTCATAAAATGCCACCAAATCACATTTTGGCAAAACCAGTTTCAAATTATGAAATTGGACATATCTTTATAAAGTAGTTTCCTGCTCCGTTGACGCCTGCTATCAGTACATATTTTTTCACTAGAAAAGTTTCCTTTCTATTACCTGGCGCTGTTTCTTTTGTAACAGGAAATCTCCCACCATCTCATAAAAACTCCTTTGCTCTTCTGTTTCCGCCTCTAACACAAGCTGTAACGTATCTTCCGGCTGCAGATTTTTTATATCTTCATAAAATTTTTCATATTTCTTTACATCACACACATGATCACCCCTGGTAGATTGTTCTGGATATTATTATAACCCAAACTTCACTAAATGTTAAGAGCAAAACTCCGCAGGAAAATCCCGCGGAGTCTGTTTTCGTATTATATATTCGTTTTCTATCGCTTTCTGAACTCCGGACGTTCATCTGCCTGACGTTTTGTGAACTACGCCGCAAGCTTCCGGATATGTTCCTCTATCTTTCCGGATCGCATTTTCCTCCGCTCATCTTGTGCCCGGCGCAAGACAGATTCCAACGCTTCACTGTCATTTGGAACATACTCCCAATACCGGAACTTCCCAAGCACTTTATCATCCTGCCTACAGATATACGTCTCCCTGTCCTGGAGTCGTTCTCCCTTTTCATAAACCAGCCTGACCTGATCTGCCGGAACGGACGCCTTCTTTACAAATTCCGTATGCTTCCGGTAATCCAGCTGATACAGATTCCCCATCACTTTTTTATTTTCCAGCCCCGTAACTTCAACCACATAGGCCAGAATCCTCTGGTTTGTCCCATCAACATAGTATTCCCAGATATGGTGCGCAGGGTGCGACGCTAAAAAAGCATGCTTTTCCAATACACACCATGTTCCGCAGGGGCGCGACATCCAGAGATACGTTCTCTGCCTGAAAGACAGTGTATCTGCCATTGCCGCCGCGTTCATCAAGGTTTCCCGGTCAACCTCAAAATCGGACCGATAGCTTCTTGTATTTTGTTTCATGATCTTTTCCATATTCTCCAATAAGTCTATCCCTATAAATTTTAACATGGTAAAACACTCCCTTCATGAATCTTCCTGTATGCGCCGCCAGATTTCACAGATTTCCAGAACCGTATGGTTTGCCTCATCTCCGAGCTCCTTATTTTCCGCCATCTGCCTCAGGCAGCTTTCCAGCTTGCGCATCTGTGCTTCATAGTTCCTTACAACGCCTCTTAGCCGCCGGATCTCCCGCTGGCATAAATACAGATCTTCACTCATATCACATCATCCTCCTTACTTGTCTTAGGATTAAGAAACGATTCCGGAAGAAGAAAATATCCTTCTTTGTAGCTGCCCTCACTGCTGACCTCGGCCATCCCTCCAAGGCTGTCCAGATACTGCTTCCCATTTTTAGAAGCGGAAATATACATATAATATTTTGCCCGCAGAAACTTCTTTTCTTCCATCCCCGATTGGTGATAGGAATTGCTTAGGACTAATTCCGCCCCCAATTGTTTCGCTTTCTTTAAGAGCATTTCCACCGCCTGGAATACCACTTCCCTTTCTTTCTCCTTAGAAATCCCTTTAAAATACGGCCGTTCCAAAAACAAGGTCAAATGCTCCTGATTGTTTTGTTCCGTTTTGTCCGCCGTCTCTTCTTCCAGGATATCCGCGAACTGCAGGTTCTGCTTTTCTCCCCGCATTTCGGAAAATGACCCTTTGGTAAGCCGGAGGATTGCCCGGAATACAAGCCGCCCGTCAAAAGAGGCATAGAGTACTTTTTTATTCGCGTCAAAACAGGATAACAAGCATTTTTTATACATCCCGTCCCGGTAGGAAAGACAGGTATGCCCCAGGGATTCCCCGATCTGCATAACTGGCAGAAGCCGGTCCTCTTCCCATAGCCTTATCCTTCCCCTTTTCACTTGCGTATTTTTCATCCAGGACTGCTGGGTTTCCTCTGAAAGCCCCAGGGCGATCTCACGCTCCAAGTCATTTTTATAATACTTGACTTCCAAAAATTTCCCTGCCATTTCCGCCGTGCAGAGGCGCCTGGCTTTTTCCCGGTCCGCCTCCTCTGTTCCGGACAAAAACGCGTAAAAGATCTCCGCGCCGCCCTCGTAAAGGAAATTTTTCACACCTTCCCGGTGTTTCACCAGAAAACTCTCCCCGATCTTTAGTACGGCGTTTAACTCCCGCCAGGTATAGTCCGTTTCCAGCATCTGGTCCGCAAATTCCTGAAAATCAGAAAAATCCTCTGCTGTCTTTAAGTTTTTAAGCAGAAAGTCTGCCTGATGCCCGGTATGGAGATCCGGAATGAAACGCTCCGCCTGATCCCAGACGGACAAAAACATTACCGCCTGCTGATAGGAAAGCTGTTTGATATGCCCCATCTCTTCCGACCGCCATTTGGAAACCGGTTTTTTGCTCAGCATTTCCCCAAGCTTCACATACCTTGCAGTCTCCATCTCTTTTTTCGGCAGGCAGTCTCTTCCTTTCACCTCCCGGATCACCCGCAGGCGGTCATCGCTTTTGGGGTAAGACAGCAGATGGTACAGCCGTACATACCGGCTTTCCGCCATCGAAAACAGCTTCAGCTCTTCAAACGTATACTGTTCCCTGCTCATGTACTGCTTGCTTTCATCGGCAATGACCGTCAGATGACCGCTTTCTTTCAGATTTTTTGGATTCAGGGAATTCACATTCAGATAATGTTCGTAGATATCCGCGTCCAATAAAAGATCGTACCGGCCCAGATACATAAAATCATCAAAGTGCTCCTTCACCATAGTCAGGAAATGCTTCTTCTTATGTGTGATGGCGTAGATCAGCAGGTTCTTCTGCCTTTCAGATAAATATTCCAGATGAACGCCGCCCAACAGATCCCCATAAAGGAAATTCAGGTATGTGATCCGATTTTGGGTAAACCTTACTTTCCTGCCGGAATCTCCCTCTGCCGTAGGCGTATCCGCCTCTTCCTGCACAGTTTCATCAATCTTATCCGGGAGGATCCGTTTCAGCCTGTTCAGGTCATAGACCAGCGCCTTATTCTCCAGCCAGAGGGATAAAAACCGTTCCATCTCATCTACAGGGAGCTTTCGTGTCACCTCGGTTAAGCCTTCCTGTATTTCCGCCGTATGCTGCCACAATTCCTCTGCCTGTTCCGCTCCTAAGTATACGCCTGTACATAAAAAGGACAGTTCGTTTAAAAGCGTAAGATATGGCGGGTTTTCCAGCTTTTTCCAAAATTCCCGCTCCCTAAGCCGCTGCAGTAGGAAGGAACCGGATACAGCAGGCTCTGTTAAAAGGCGCCGCTCGGTATCCGACAAATCCTCAATGGAAAACGCTTCACATTGATCCAGGGCATCCAATCCTCCCATTAAGTCCTTTTTCTCTTCCCCACGAAGCGGCTTAGACGCAAAATATTTCAAATATACATAAACCCTGTGGGATTCTACCTGTCTATCCGCCAGTACGGAAACAATCTCTTCATAGGAATAGCTCTTCGACAGAAGATCATCCCCCACGTCCACTAATAATCGGCTAATGCGCCCCGTATCACAGATGTCCTCCCTTAACAGCCGTACTATCGTGGGAAGAAATCCCTGGTCATGTATCAGGTACTCTACGGTTTTTGGTTCCATACCCGCTATCTCTTCTTTTGCGTCCAGTTGATTGATGCTTTGGCTCAGAGAGAAAAGCTCCTCTTCTTGATATTTTTTTAGAAATTTATCCGACAACCCCGCTTTTTCCATTTCCTGCAGCAACTCCAGATGATCCGCAATCTTTTTATATAACTTCATCCTATGCCTCCTCCTTTTCCATTTCTATGTGGTCCATCAAGTCCTTCATTTCCGGCAACGTCATTTCTGCTTTCTCAAATAAAAGCAAAAGCAGCCTGCAGAAATTTACGGCCTCTCCATGTTCCAGAACAATCCGCGGTTCCTTTCGGAACAGACCGCACAGATATCTCTTTGTAATGTACCGTCTCTCTTTTTTGTATTCTCTGTCGAAACGGTGCCAATCCAAATAGTTCCACAATTCTTCAAACTGTTTCCCCGTTTTCCGGGCTTTTGCCACGTACAGGCTAAAATCTTTATGTATACTCCGGATTTTGTTCATCTGCTGAAACAGCAGGCGCCGCTTTTCTTTTTCCTTTCTTTCGGCCTGGACTGCTTCAAAGTCTTCCTCTGTCAGGTAGATTTTCCGAAGCCCGTCCAGTTCTCTTTGATCCCCAGATATTTCCGTAAGTTTATAAAAAATATTTCTTGCTTCTTCTTTCGGGAACCAGAGAAAATTCTCTTCCATCGAGAGCACCTTCATCAAAAATGGAATATATTCCTTTGGATGATTTTTCAGCAGATGCTGCTCTACAAGGCAAAAGATCCGGCAATGCCCTTCAATATCCAGAAACGGCCGTATAAAATCCAATCTGTCAAAAGACAGTCTCCTGTATTCGTCTTTGATTCCCACACTGTCCAGCAACAGCTCTTTGATGGGAAATGGCTCCTGGCCGGAAAGGGTGGACCATTCCTCAAGCCGGAAGAGCATTTCTACGGACTCCGGTGTTTTCAGCCCACTCATATAAGATTTCAGATAGACTTTCATAAACACCCACTTTTGATCCGCCTGCTCATGGTCGGATTGGGATTCTTCCAGATACGCTTCCAATAACTGGAGCGGGTCTATCAGCCCCCATCCGGACCACCTGTGGAAGAGATCACGCAGGTTTCTGTTTTCCCGGCTCCAAAAATGCTGAAAAAAGTCCTCGCCGGTCAGATCCTGATATACACGGAGGTATTGCCCGGTTTCCTCTTTTTTATACGCCTTTACTCTTAATGTCCCGAACACCCATTTATCAAAGCGCTCCCTCTCTATGAGGGAATACAATCCCTGCCATTTGGAATCCATCAGATCAATCCAATACCAGTCGCAGTGCTGCTCTTCCCTACTGTCATTTAAAAGCAGCAACTCGTATGTCTTGACATTCTCTACCGTCAACAGTTCATAGAGCCTTTCAAAAATCCCGGTGGTATCCTCCAGGCGTATATCAAAATGCCGATAGTCATTTAGGATCTGTCTGCAGAGTTCTCCTGCCTGCTCCGGAAATCCCTCTTCACCGCTTAAAAAAAGCATACACGTTTCTACCGCCATCCGCTCTGCGGTCAATCCATTCTTTTTTAATAGCTCACATCCACGGACCTGATACAAAAGAGACATACTAAGGTACATGATCTCCTGCGCGCTGTAACCTGCCTCCAGCAGCTTCTTTCTGGCAATGCTTCCCTCCTTTGCGTAGGAACAGGGCAGGCGCATCAGGTATTTGAGCGTCTCAATATCTTTTTTCCGGTATCCGGATATCCGAAAGCTGCAGTGCGTTGTCAGCCACACATACATCTCCGTGTGGGTATAAACGGAAAAATTCCGCTCTTTTCCAAGAAGCCGGTCCAGCCTTCCTTTTAAAGATTCCCATACTGCCTGCTCATCCGGGAGCACATACAGGATAAATACCATCTCTTCTATGGACTGTACCGGAAAATCCAGCAATTTCCCATACCATTCCTTTTGATTGCCGTCCTCCATCAGGTATTGGATCCCCATCCAGAACAGATCCGTTGGCTTTAAGGTCCTCTTCAGCCGTTTCCAAAAAGAGGGGTTCTGCTTTCCAATAAACATCCCGTCATTTTGAAGGGCTTTTGTTTCCGCCAGCGCAAGCCCTAACGAGCGGAGCTGCCTCTTCGTTACCGTCTCCTTTTCATCCAGCCGTTCCAGTACTTCCCCCGGATAATGAAACCCATAGGCGGTCTCCATTTCCTCATCCGGGTAATCCAAAAATAATGTCCTGCCCTGCATCCTGCTGTAGAATGTTTCCTTATCCTTCTTATCTGACAGGCGGTAGATCAGATCCACCATCTGGCGGTACAATTCAACATCCAATACTGTTTCATAAAATTTTCTCAGCATCTGCTCTCCTTTCCGCGAAAGGGCCCCAAAATCCGGCCCTTTCGTCTTTCCTGTTTTGTTTTTCGTTTCTTTGCCTCCATCCATACTCTTCCCTGTGCCATCATGCCGCCATTATAATTTCACTTTTCCGAAAAGCGCGCAGGTCGATCATAGTAAGGACCAAAAGTCCGCTCTTTTTCTGGAAATCCTTGGCTTTTTGAAAGCTGGAAAAAACAAGCGCCTTCTCTCCATCCGAGGTAAACCGATATCCATCCCAATACTGCTCACATTCCGTAAATTCACTGTCAAGCGAGAGCAATACCCAGCCCACTCTGCAAAGGATGACTTTCAGATCCACATATCCCAGATGGTGGAATGCGAACAATTCCGCGTCTTTCCTTCTTGGAAACCGTTTTGCTCCTGACAGGGAAGAACATATGACTTTTCCGTCTTTCTGTTTCTGGTAGTATATGCCTTCCTCCAATTCGATCACATATCCTGTCTGGAAAAACAGGTCCAGATCCACTTTTTGTTCCATTGGAGCTTCATAAAACTTTTCTTCCATAAAATATGTCCTCCACGGTCAAACACAAAAACAGCCTTCCCCGGCTGTCCTTTTCGTTTGCTCTTTTCTGTTATCTTTTCATGCGCATGAGTATCTGTTTTGGCAGGATAAACGGAAGCTGCTCTATATCTGAAATATCTAAGAACCCTTCCTTGTATATCCGCTGGATCACTTCCTTGTCAGAACCAATGGCCGCTGTCAGCACAGTAATCCGTTTCCTTTCCAGGGATTCCTTGATATGGAGCAGGTCCTCTTCCGCCTTTTGCCCGCTGTACTGTGTTGCGTTTGGACATCCGTCGCTGATGGAAAACAGGAGCTTGATTTTTTCCGGTCGTTTTTCCAGTTTCTGGCCGATAAAGCAAAGGGCGGCGCCGTCACGGTTACACCCCTTTACCGTCATGGACGCGATACGGTACCTGTCATTTCTGTCCGGCTCAAACTCCGCAAACGAATACAGGGATACGGTTTCATCCTCCACTCGCCGGAAAGCGTTTGTAACGTTGTGCCCATAGATCAGGACCGGAATCCCTACATGATGACAGAACTCATACAGGCACAGGGCACACAGCCTTGCCTGCACAATGCGTCCCCCCTGCATAGAGGCTGACAGATCGATCAGCAGGGCCACAGCCGTATCCACCTTACGCGCCATTTCCATGTTTCGGAAAATGCGTTTGCCTGGTTCATAAAGCGCCTGAAAATCCAGTTTTGATCCAAAAAACAGGTTCCGTTCCATACGGCTTTTCTGGCAGCTTAGTATTGGCAATAATCGGGGCTTCATCCTGCGCATAACATCCTTCACCCGGTCTTCATAGAGCTGATATACCATCACCTGTTCCTGAGAGATCTCCGACTCACGCAGAATGACTTTTTTCACCTTCTGGTGGTCTCCGTCAAATGCGGTCTCTGAAAGTTCCTGATAAAGCTCCCTGCGGATTTTTTCGTCTAATTCTCTTTGGGCGTTCTTTTCCACCAGTTCCCGGATATACTCCATCAGCAGGTCATGGGTATCAATCTCCTGTTCCTCTGCCGCATCCGCTCTTTCCCTGGTGGTTTCCGGCTTTTTCTCCGTCATATGCCGCGGTTTTTCAGCGGCGTCCTCCTGGTCCTTTTCAAGCAAAAATGCAGGTAACTGTTTCCGAAGCCGTCCCAATATCTGCTCCGCTCTTTTTTGAAGCTCCTGCCTGCTTTCTGCATCAGATGAACCTTTTTCCGGTACGGATTCTGGATCTTCTGGCTGCGTTCCCCCGAGCTCTTCCGTTCCGTCTTTTGCCTGATGTTTTTTTTCTGTTTCCTGACCCGTCTGGCTGTCTTTCCCATCTTCTGGCTTTGAATTTCCGTCCGTCTTATTTTCTTTCTGGGAATCTCCACCTTGCGCGCTGTCGGTCTGGGAGTCTTCGGACGGCTGACTACTTTGTAGGTCCTCATTCCTGGAATCCTCATCTGGCTGTTCTTCCTGATGACTGCCTTGCTGAGAATCTCCAGCGGACGGACTGTCCTCCTGACTTCCATTCTGGGAATCTCCGTCCGATTGACGCTCCTGCTGGCCGTTTTCTGGCTCCTGGGGATCATCCTCCGGCTCCTCTTCCTGCTGTTCCAGATCATTTTCCCGGATTTCCTTTGCCAGTATGCTCCAGATCATCAGCAGGATCCGGTTGGTTGCTGCCATCCTCACTTCCGGCTCCTTTGCCGCAACGGCATCATCTATCACAGGTTTTGTCATTTCCAACAGATCCAAAATCTCCCCTGTCTGTCCTTCCCAGTTATTGATCGTACCGCTCAGGGAATACTGGGTCATCAGATTAAGAAGTACACAAACCGGATCGTAGCCCTCTTCCAGCTGCGCTTTTAAGCTTGGAATCCACTCCGTCCTGCGCATCCGGTTCTGTAAGATCCCCCTCCGGATACTGCCGGGATACCGTTCACACATTTTTTGCTCTACAAAAATATCTTCCAGCATGTTCTGGATAAAGGACGCGGTTTCACACAGCAAGGCGCACGCAATCGGGTGCTTCTTTTTAAAATATCCATTGATTTCTTTTAAATGCTCCTTCTCTTTCTCTGTTTCCGGCCTGGGAGCGCTCTGATACCATTCCCCCTTTTCCAGACCATCCAGATACCCTTTTCGTATTTTAAAATCCGAGAAGTTCCAATGCCCGCATTCATGCCCAAGGATCCCGATCAGGCTGTCACTCATTAAAGGCACTGTGGGGAAACTTACGGTTATCTTATTCTGCAGATTTAAAACCACGCCTTCTCTGCCGCACCGCCCGGCACATATATCCTCCGGTTCTTTGACAAGCTCTATTCTTTTTAAAGTGCCTCCTGTCATTTCACCGGCTACAGACCGTAGCATCTGCCGGAAAAAAGCGGACTCGAAGATCTTTTCCGTTTCCAGTTTTTCCATCTCTCTTTGCGTCAGTTCTCTTAATTCTCTGTTTCGTTCCATAGTCCTCCTTTACGCTGCCATTTCCAGATAGGGGAGCAGATACGTCTTTAATATTTCCTCCCGGTCTTCCGGATAGGGGGATGCTTTGCTTACTACCGTATGATAGGACGCACTCAAAACATCACCAGAGGCCAGGTAACTCCATACCCAGTTTTCCAGTTCCCGGTATCCGCACACCCCGCCCTGCACTTGTTTTTTCAGCAGATGCTGATGAATCTTTGTTACAATCTTCGCCATCTCGTAGATCACATCGTACTCTTGACAGCCCGTCCGCTCCATGGCCCGTTTCGCCATATCCTTTGCGCTCATGCCCTTTCGGTGTTGGATTAGGTTCATGCGGGATAACACGGATTCATTGAACATCTGGCATCCAATATAATCCAGGTTGGTCGTAAAGATCACTACCGTATCCGGGTGGCGTTCGATCATCTCCCCATTTAGCAGGTCTGTCTTCGCGCAGTCATCAAACAGAGCGTTTAACCGGGTTAAGGTTCCCGGTTTTTCAATCATGGACACTTCCTGGATCTCGATCACTGAGGGCATCCTGCACGCCTGGATGATCGTGGATTCCTTTTTAATAAAATCCTTCTCTGCCTTCGCCCTGTTATAGCCCCTCTGGTAGATCTCCTTTAAGATCTTTTGGAACGCTTCGTCTTGTTCCATGCCTTTCGGGTAGGTGCCTGTAAGCCCCGCGACAGCGGATGCCGGGTCCATCAAAAGGTCTTCCATGGTCGGCCAGTCCTCATGAGGGAGGGTGCAGCTGTCAATATTGGGAAGAATGGACACCATCAGGCTGGTCTCTTCCGTATTCGGCCCGCAGGTGAATACAAAATGCGGATATCCAAGGGCCTGCGCGATCATTTTGGAATCGGTCGTCTTTCCGGCTCCGGATTCCCCGGCCAGCATAAAAAAGCGTGCCGGCGTCTGGACGATCATGGAAAGGATCTCCTGTGTCTCGATATTGACCCGGTAAGATTCCGGAAGACGGGGAACCATACAGGCATATTCCTTTGGATATTTCCTGTTCTGATCATATTTCTTCTTTATTTCCCCAAGCGTCGCCTCCTGCAGTACCGGCCTTATAGACAAGATTTCAAATTCACCGTAGTCTATGGTGTTCGGGCTGTAAATACCCGCGCTTAAAAGGTAAGGGGTCAGAAAGTCCGGGGTTTCCAACTGGTTTCCGTCTAAGGGGATCGCTCCCTCATCCAGGGTGCTTCCAAATTCCAGCCTGCGGTAGAGATTGTCACAGCACACAAAAGCGCAGCGGAGCAGCTCTTTATCTTCTAATCTTTTATGCCCCGCAAAATGCTCGTGGATGGCATAAAAGTGTGAAGCAAACTCCGTATCGTTAAGGCCTTCACTCCCATCCAGGCTTAGATAGGCAAACAGCGCCATGTATTCTTCCCCGTTGCTACCTTGCGCGGATACGGGAGACAATGGCCCGCACTGCTGTCCCTGCCGCCTTAACCCTTTGATCTTTCCATTCCTGCGGTTGTAAACAAGGGCATAGGTTCCTTCTGTTTTCTGATATTCCAGACAATAAAAATTCACTTCCCCGTTACTGTCCTGATGACCGGCAGCGCCGGATTCCTTTCCATCCATCATGCCCAGCAGCGAAAGGATCGCCCGAAGCGTCGGCGGATGTAGGGTGGCTGACTTGGCCCTCGTAATATTATACTTAGAGCAGTCCTCGCTCCTGGCGCTGGCTTTCCTTCCCCCGTTTTTTTGGACGATCTCCGCAAAAGGGTTGGGAAGCTCCTGTTGGAATACCCATGTTTCATAAAGATTTGACATTGCATTCATCCTCCTTTTAATCTGTCATTCATCCGGCCTGCAGTCTCCGCAATAGTGGCCGTATTCCGCCTCCGTAAACCGATGGATCTGTGTTTCTTCCCCAATGCTGTACTGTTCGACAGGCTCCGTATCCTCGTTGATCGATGTGCCTTCCTCGTAGCTGTCAAAAATCGTGCCACAAATTTTGCAGCACTCAAATCTATCATCAAAAATGCCAAAATACTCCTGCATGCAGTAGATTACATGCCATGCCTGTTCTTTCGATAGATTGGGACAGTCCTTCTCGTAGATATTTTCCGGGTGAAATTTCCCCTGTAGGAATTCATAAAACCGCTGAAGATATCCGGAACATCCAAGTTCTTTTATCAGCGCCTGACTGTCACTTTCCCGACCGAATACGCTTTCTGTTACTCTCCTTTCTTTTCTCTTTGTTCCTAACATGCTCACAATTACCATCTCCTTCCTCTTTGTGGCTCCAACATGTTTTTGCGCACAAAAAAAGACACTGACTATCCATTCTATCATCAGTGCCTTTCCGTACTTATGCTGTTTTTTGACAGATTCCTGTCCAAATTTTTTCTTCCGGCCCTTGCCGGAACCAAAGTTTTGATTCTGTTGTATGAACAGAAAAAAATATCTTCTCTGTTATTATAATCATATATATAGTATTTGTCAATTATTTTGTATACAATATATTGTATATAGGTAAAAAAACTTTCTTCCCTCTGTATCATATCACCATCTGCTTAAAGCCCTTTCATTCCTGTAACTTATTCAACAAAAATCCCGCTATCCGCAATTTCTTTTACCGCCGCTATTGCTTTCTCATACTTGACCGGATGGTTTTGAAAATATGCTGTAATCTCCGCATAATCAGATTTGAATACTTCTTTATCAATGATCTCATTCAATAATTTAGGAATATCCACCCCCGATACGGCCGAAGGGCATATACTCATTCCCGCTCGTAGTTTCCTCACCTGACGCACAAGTTCCTTAAAATCCTGATTCAGTTCCACTTTGGGAAGCAGCATATAGATATCATAGATATGTCTTGAATATCTTCTGGTTTTCGCCTGCAGATAATAATCACATAACGCAAACACTTTATCTGCCAGAGTCCTGTCGATTCCCTGTACGTCCATCATAAACGGATAAAGGTCATATTTTTCAACAATATCCATATTTTCCCTGGCCAGGAATTGATAAATATAACTATCAACAGTGAGTTTCACCGTTGGAAACGAAATAGAAGCCAGAGAGACTTCCATCTTTACCCCTGGTATGAGCCTGCTCTGGGTAATAGATCACAGTACCGGCTCATATGAAAACGTATAGCAGTTATAATCACGTCTGCTTCTGGCCTTTTCCCAGTCTATGATTGGCAAATCTAATCTATCGCTGATCCCTGCAATCGTTTCATTTTTCAAATGCTTTCTCATGCCCTGTGTCAGCTTATTTGAAAACGCAATATCAATGTCTTCAGAAAAGCGCTCAATGATATGATGGCATTTTGATAATGACGTGCCTCCCTTAAAAACGCACTCATGGCTTTCCATGGAAAGTTGTTTCAGAATCATTGTTACATAATAGTCTTTTTCTACTATTGGAATCACAATTCCTGATTTTTCCGCTGTAGAAATAATCACCTCACGAAATAATTCTTTATCTTTATGCAAAAACATTATATAACCTCGTTTCATATATATACTTAAAGATTCTGTCAGGATAAAATCCAATATACTTATCTATTTCACTTCTACTCAAACTTAATTCCTTTACATAAGTATTTATCCGTTCTGCTGCCTGGTTGATATCCTCATCTGCATACTGTTCCAAATCCTTAAGAAGATCCAGCAGCTGCAATATCCTGCAATTTTCTTTTGTTACCTCTGTTCTTGGTTTCCGCAGCATGATTTTCTGACTTCGGACATTTACCCTGCGGCATTTTGCGCTTGCATGATTACTTACAATTTCAATTGTAAAGGGAACCTGAAGCGTGATACCAATCTGATTTGCAAATGTATATCCCGAATAGTATCCCATGATCCGTCCGTTTCTGGAAATATATTTATATTTGGCCACTTCATTTGCAGACAAAGATACCCCGCCTTTTAATCTGGACACCCCTTGCAGATAATATATCCCTGTATCATATCTCATAATTTCTCCCCTGTCACAGAGAGTTTTAAACATCTGACGCAAATTTGTATCCGTAACTGGTAAGTTTATATCCGATAAGAAAATTGGCTCGTTTATCTTGTAGTTTTCTTTCAAATATTCTAACAGCATATGATCACCTCCAGCTGTTTTCGAGAGCAATATACCAAAATGAACATCTATAGTATAACGTTTTTTTACCTTGTATGTCAAGTTCAGTTATAAACAATACTCATTTATGATCATTCAAATACCGTAACTTCTCTCTATTATATTGCTATTATCATTAGATTTGATACCTGATATGATTTTAAATCTAATGGAAAGGTACAAATATTTCCACTCCCCGCAACTTCGGGGAGTGGAATCCTGATAGGAAACTTACGCAGACTTTTTATACAATTCCCGCATAGACTGATAGGCCTGCCTTAAACGCAGGGCAAAATTGGTATTCCGCTTTGCCATCCTGTTATTATGGATGGCCTTTGCGATCGCCTGTTTGCTCCCGACCAAAATGACTTTCTTAGTAGCGCGGGTAATCCCGGTATACAGGATATTCCTCTGGAGCATGCGCCAGAAACACCCCAATACAGGAATGATGACTACCGGACACTCATTCCCCTGGCTTTTATGGACGCTCATAGCGTAACCAAGGGTCAGCGGCCAGTAATCGTCATCCATAAACTCCACGACCCGGTCATCCCCAAAATCAACCTGCATGACCATCTTGCCGTCTTTCCGGTAGATATCCACTACGTTTCCCAGATCCCCGTTTGATATCTCATCCTTATTTTCGGTCTGCATCACAACATCCCCTGTGCGGAAGAGCTTCTTCCCATTTTTGATTTCAGCCCTTCCTCTTTGCTTCGGATTGACCATTTCCCGCAGGCTTTCATTTAACGCATCGGAGCCGGCGGCCGTATTTTTCCGGAACGGGGAGAGCACCTGGATATCTTCCGTCCGTTTTCCATGCTCCCTCCAGTACTTTCCATAAATTTCCCGGATGATCTCAGCCGCGTCCTCCGGCTTGGAAGCCGAGCGGAATTGGAATGTATCATCATAAAGAAGCTGAGATTGGTTGCGGTTGATCCGTCTGGCATTTTCCACAATGGTGCTGCCTTCCTCCTGACGGAAACAGGCATCCAATACGGTTACGGGGATCACACCGGATTCGATCATTTCCTTAAATACACTGCCGGGGCCAACGCTTCCTAACTGGTCTTTATCCCCGATCATGATCAGGGTCGCCTCCTGCCTCACGCAATAGAAAAAACGCTGCGCAAGGTACATATCGCACATGCCGAACTCATCCGCAATGATCAGGTCATCCGGCAATTTCTTTGGATGGTTCCAGTCCCCTTCCCCGTCGGCTCCTGTCATACCCACCGCTTTTTGTATGGTCATGGCAGGAAAGCCTGTTTTTTCATACATACGCCTCCTTGCCCTTCCGGTGGGAGCGCACAGCATGATCATGGAGTCCGGTTCCAACTGCTCCTGAATTTTCAGGATAATCCGGATCAGTGTTGTTTTGCCGGTCCCGGGACCACCTGTAATGATCGACACCGGATACGCAAACGCCTGGTATACGGCCTGTTCCTGTGTTTTACTAAGAATGATCTCTTCCTCCTTTAAAATCTGTTTTAAAAGAGTCTGGATATCCCTTTTTTCTTTTTCCCGGAACATCAGGCGTACCAGCTCTCCGGCAGCGTCCGCTTCCGCCTCAAATCCCTGCCTGGTATAAATGCCGCCGCCATTTCCGACTAAAGTCCGGTCCGCATGGATCATTTCATTTCCCGCATCCTTGATCGCACGCTTAGAAACCTCCCACTTCCTCTTTTTATTGTTTAAAAGAAGCCCGGCCTTTTCTACAATCTCCTCACTGGTCAAGAATAAATGCCCGTCTTCCTCTGCCTTTTGCATGACATGCGCGATTGCGGCCTTGACGCGCATGGGATTGTCCGGCTGGAAATTTTTGACCTTCATGGCAATGGGGTCTACCGTCAGAAATCCAAATCCTTTGATCTCACAGAGCCGGAAAGGATTCTCACGGATGATATGGTAAGCGCCCTCCCCAAACTGCTCCTGGATCTTTTCCATCTTCTTCGTGGTCACGCCAAAGGGCGCCAGATAGACCATCAATTCCCGCACCGTCTTGCTCTTGTGGTATCCGTCCAGGATTTCCTCTAACTTTGCCTCCGAAATTCCCGGGATATCCAGCAGCTTTTCCGGTGTATGGTCCAGCACATAAAGGGCACGCTTTCCAAACTTTTCTACAATACGGCGTGCCGTCACCGGCCCGATCCCTTTGATCAGATCTGAAGAAAGATAGGCTTCAATCCCTGCCGCTGTTTCCGGGACATCCACATGGTAATAGGAAACATCCAGCTGCATGCCATATTTTCCTTTTTTCCATACGCCGTCTAATTCCACCTCCAGATTTTTCCCCGTTGGAAGCTCAATCCCATAGGCCTGGAAGATTCCCGGAGCATTCCTGTTCTCCCGGGTGATCTCTGACGGAAGTTCTTCCCTTGTATAATAGGATGCCACCGTATAACCGTTCCCCGGATTATAAAACGTCCTGTCCACAAATTTGCAGTGTATCATTTCCTGTACTCCTTTCCCCAGGACAGCCACAGATATTTTCCTCTCCTGACCGCGCGGATCCGTTCTTTTCGGAGTTCTTTTTCTAAAACCTTCGTTTCCCTGCCCGGAAATGATTTCAGAGCGCCGATCCTTCTATAACCATTTTCTTCACAGACCGTGCAGATTCCGTCCGGGCTGATGGAAAAACTCCATCTGTCTTCCTTTTCCAGTTTTCTCATAAGACGGGATATCCGCTCACGTCCCTCCAGCTGATACCACATCAGGGCGGCGCAGGAAGCTGCGCTCATCTTCCGGCTTTTTTTCACATCCCCCCTATGTTGCGGCTTTGCCCCTGTATTTTTGCCCGCCTTTGGCACGGGCTCTGTCTTTGATACTGTTTGGATATCTGCCGCATTTTGACCGGCTGCGTTTTCTCCGGCATGATAACCTTTGTTTTCCCTGTATAGCTCTTCATAAATCCGTTTCTTCTCCTTTTGTTTCTCTTTTTTCACCTTTTCTATCACGGCCTTTATGATCAGGACCGGTATCACAAAGCCTAATGTCTGGACAGTAACTGCAAGAAAAAAAGGCCACAAAAAAGGCGACAGCATCAATCCTGCCACGCCTGCTATCAGGAGCATCTCTTTGTTTCTTATGACCCATTGTTTCATGTTTTCCAACATATTTTTCTTCCTTTCTTCCGGGGGAAGAAGCCCTCCCCCGGAATGTTTAATCAAAGTTATAATTGTCATCCATGTTTTCAAAATCTTCATCTACCTGCCGGTTTGAGGACCTGCTGCTTCTGGAATTGCTGTTCCTGCTCCCCTTTCCGGAAGAGGAACCGGAACTCCTGCCAGCAGACCTGCTGGAACTACCCCTGGATGAACGGGAGTTTCCGGAATTCCCCCTGCTGCCAGAAGACCTGCGCCGGCTGCCGGAACTTCTTCCCCTGCCGTTGTCATCATCGTCATCCTCATCATTTCCCTGCGCGTTTTTACTCTCCGCAAATTCAATATCATTGAGCTTTAAGCATACGCCGTATACTTTCTCGCCGTCTTTGTTGGTATAATTGTTATTTTCTACCCGTCCGGTCACAATAATCTTAATTCCCTTGAACAGATACTTCTCTGTAAATTCCGCCAGCCATCCAAAAGCCGTACATGGGAAAAAATCTGCTTCTTCACCGTATCTTCTGTTTACGGCAATCCTGAAATTTGCTACCGCAACCTCGTCACCTTTGTCATTTTCAACATACCTTATCTCCGGGTCTCTGACCAGACGGCCTACCATCGTTGCCTGATTCATACATTCTCCTCCTAAATTCATAGAAAAAGGCACCTAGAAATCCATTTTCTAAATGCCGCTTCACCAGTTCCTGCTTTTTTGAATCTGTTGCTTTCCTTCCTCCTTCCCTGTGTCTTGTTAAGAGTTCCTCCTTTCCTCATCATTTCATCATAGAAACCGCTCTTTGTATCTGCGTATCTTATTCATAAGGTTTTTACGAAAATCCTGGTATTTCAGGACTCTTCGTCTAAAAACAGAAAAAGGCACTTAGAAACATTCCTTCTAAATGCCTTTCGCCCTTATTTCTTATGAAAGCCAGGAATCCATGGACCCCTCATCGTTTTCTTCCGGTATGCTCCGGAACCAAAATACGCTACCCACCTTTTTCAGATGAATACAAACACAAATTTCACTATTTATATTAACACAATATATAGTATTGGTCAATCTTATTCTTAATATATATTGTATTATTAGATACTTCTAAATTTATGTTCCGCCGCTGTCATTCATCTCTATATTACTTTTTTCAGCAATGGCTCCCGCTCATAGCTGCATCCAAAGCGGTATCCGATACCATATACATTCTGGATGTAAAACGGTTTTTCCTGACCTTTCTCCAGTTTCAGACGGATTCTATGGATATGCGCCATGATGCTTGCGTCATCAAACAGATATCTTTCATGCCAGACAGCTTCATACAATTCTTTATAGGAAACCGCACGTCCCCCCTGCGCTGCAAGATAAAACACAATATCAAATTCCTTGCGTGTCAGAAGAATCTCCTTTTCATTAACAAATACCTGCCTCCTGTCCGGTATGAGTTTTAATTCCTGGTACTCCCATACCTCCTGCCGTTTCAAAATGCGCTCCTGCAAGCGGATTAAGGCTTTCACTTCCGCAATCACTTCCTCTATGGACTGGATACCGGCAAGATATCTGTCAGCACCGCTCGCTATTGCACATAAGGCTTCCTCTTTTTTGGTCTTTTCTCCCTGAGCACCAGACAGAAACAAAATCGGGCCGCTGTATTTCCCCCTCACGTCTTGAATCATCCTGGAACTTTTTTCCGTAAAGCGCAGCATCTCAATGATACAAAGTACGGCATTTTTATCTATCGTGAGCCGCCCCTTTTCATTTTCCCTGATTCTATGATGCAAAATATCATGTTGCCCAGCCAGGCAAAAACAAAATTCCTCATATAGTTCCAGACGATATGAAAGAAATAATATTTTCTGAGTCACAGCAATATTTTCTTTTCTCATTTCATTTGAGTTCATATGATACCTCCTCCAATCTGAGTTTTCATAAAATCAGTTCAGATTGGGAGGTGCTCTGGTCTTTTGTTTTGGTTTTTTCAATCCGTAAAAGTCATCTTATATCTTCCATTTATGTGCTCCACATATGTTTTTTCCTCTCCATATGTGGTGGAACAGACCACATTCCATAGAATATCCAACACACAACTGTTTTTCTCCATATTTTCCATAAGGAGATAAGAGATATGATATCAAAGGCATTTCAAGAACTGCTGTCTTAAACATCTTTCCAATTCTTATATCACAGACTCAATCGAAACGTTCTTTACCAAAAGCATCTGAGCGTTTCTATAATGGAATCTATCAATCCACAGATTCATCAAGTGGTAATACCACTTTAGAAATATCACCGAAAATTAAGTGTTTTGGAATTATCCTTTTCCACCTTTTTAATTTCTGCTTCCCAGATTATACAAATGATACGATACAATATACCGTGTAAATCCCCAATAGCACAAGCCCCTGTATCCTCGAAGATTTCCTCTGTATCAGAATTGGCACCAGCAAAACCGCCATCACCGCCATTGCAAGCGGAATATCTACCATCAGCGTCTGGCGCTCCAGAATGATTCCCTGTACCGCTGCCGGAATCCCTATTACCAGAAGAATGTTCAGAATATTGGCGCCAATGATATTTCCAAGCCCTACATTTCCGTATCCTTTGATAAGGGATATCAGGGAAGTCACCAACTCCGGCAGAGAAGTCCCTAACGCGATAAACGTCACCGCAATCACACGTTCCGGAACCCCCAGCGCCTGTGCGATAAGAATCCCGTTATCTACCAGCAGATTCGCTCCCTCATAGAGCAGGACTACACAGACCGCTAAAATCAAGAACTGTTTGGGGATGGATACCTCTTCCCCGCTTTCTGCGTCTCCGTCCTCATCTTCGCCTGATGAAAACCGGACATTCAGACATGCGTACATGATAAATGCCAGCAAAAGCAGTACACCGCAGGGACGATCATAAGAACCTGTGATGAATCCGCAGATTTCCATCAATCCAATCACAATAAAAAAGAACACGGTCCTCCATGCGATGGATGCGAACCCCACTTTCTCCGCAGGGTGTATTGTCTGGCTCAATCCCGCAATCAGTGCCGTGTTGCATATGATCGAACCAAACGCGTTTCCCGCCGCGATTGCCGCGGAGCCGTCAAAAGCCGCTGTCGTAGAAACCAAAATTTCCGGAAGTGTGGTTCCAAGGCTTACGATTGTAGCGCCCACTACAATTTGCGGAATATTCAGTTTTCCCGCAATCGCCACAGCCGCATCCACAAGCCGGTCACCTCCGGCACAGATCAGCGCCAGTCCTACTATAAATAATACTACCGTTGTAACCATTGTTTTCTCCTCCCGTAATCGCCATCTCCAACATGAGACTGATTCTACCGCCAGCATTTTTTAACGTGCATAAATTCGGATCATCCGCATCCAGAATAGGACTTGGTTTTAAAATCGTTTCCTGCAGATCTTGCATGATTGGTTCTTGAACAAGTCGTTCCTTTCTCAATAATCTCATTGCGCAAGCAAACAATTTAATCTCCCGATCAGCTGTTCTACCTGCTCTCCCGGTATCTGTCCCATCAGAGATTTCAGCGGCATTTCGCGGATAACTTTCTCTCCCAGCTTCTTATATTCGTCACTCATTCCTTCTGCTGAAGCGGCTGCGGCAGCTAATGGCGCCAATAATTCTGTAATAGCAGGGGCTGTTTTTATATTGTCCAATAATTCTCCGAACGTTGTTGTGAAATCCACATGAAAGGTCAGTTCTTTTTTTGTTTCAAACTCAATATCAGCATTTAATCTGATATCATCAGAGGCATGACCGATCAGGATC
>CATLCV010000081.1 GCA_949893755.1 uncultured Lachnospiraceae bacterium
CTTGCGGGAATCAGGTAGAGATGCGGCCGCAGAGGCGGAGCAGGGAAACAGCATGCAGGACGCTGCCGAAGAGGCGGAGCAGGGAAACAGCATGCAGGAAGCTGCCGTAGAGGCGGAGCAGGGAAACAGCATGCAGGAAGCTGCCGTAGAGGCGGAGCAGGGAAATTGTATGCAGAACGCGACCGAAAATGACGCGGCATCGCTTGCGCAGTACCGCACGCAGCTTCGGGAGGAGGCTGTCCGGAAGGCGAAGGAATTTGACAGAGTGATCTTCGTGGGCGGCCTGAACCATGAATATGACTGCGAAGGAAATGACCGTGCGGACATGAAGCTGCCCTACGGCCAGGACATTTTGATCCAGGAGCTTCTCCGGGCAAATCCCAATACGGTCATCGTTATGGTGGGCGGCAGTCCGGTGGAGATGGGCAGCTGGGTCGGCCGTGCGGACAGCCTGGTCTGGAGCTGGTACGCGGGAATGGAAGGCGGCCGTGCGTTGGCGGAGGTCCTGTTTGGCAGGATCAATCCATCCGGGAAGCTGCCGGAGAGCTTTTACAAAACCCATACCGACTGCTCGGCCCATGCCTGGGGACAATTTGCCGAAACCGAAAGCGTGGATTACGCGGAAGGGATTTTTGTGGGCTACCGTTATCTGGACGCCCGCGGGATCGAACCGGAATTTTGCTTCGGGCACGGCCTGTCCTATACGTCATTTGCATATGAGGCGGCAGGGCTTATGGAGGAAGATGGGAAAGTATATGCAGACTGCCGGGTGACCAATACAGGAAATATGGCGGGCAAAGAGACCGTGCAGGTCTACCTGGCCCCGAAAGACTGGAAAGAAGATGAGGCGGTGCAGCAGCTGAAAGGCTTTGAAAAGGTGTATTTAGAGCCGGGAGAGAGCAAGACGGTAAGAGTTGAGGTTGAGGGATATTCCGAGGGGATGAAGGTTCGAGTGGGAAGCTCATCGAAGGAGATCCGGGCGGAAATGGTGCAGAACGCCAGATAAATTTGCTGTGAGTATATGCAGCAAGGTGTTACTGTTCACACGGTGTCGTGCACTTGCTGCACGGCATCCGGCCAGGATGTGAACAGTAACGGCAAGACAGCCTCATCCATCCTGCAAAAGTATCTTAAATCATACCCAGGGGCATCCCGTTATGGCCATGATGGGATGCCCTTGGGTATACCTTTGCAGGATGGATAAGGCTGTCGGAATCAGCCGCTTTTCTGATTATCATGATCCAGCGAATAGTGTATAAATCTCATCCACTGTTTTTCCGGGATTTTCGATAATGAGATTGTAGATTGGGAGAACCTCTTCCGGCTCGGTCTCCATCTCATTGGCAATCACTGTAAGAGATTTATCTTTGGCGCATTTTTTCCAGATCATGGTGATGCGATCTGTTATCCGCTCTTTTTTCATTTCTTCTTTTATTTCTTTGGTTTCCTTTGCTAATTGCTTATCTACTTCTTCTTTCAGCTTCTTGTCAAATTTTTCCTGTACGATTTCCATAAATATATCGCTCATACCATTTACCTCCTCAAACAATTTTTGATTTGCGCGCATGATCGTCTCTATGACTGCCTTGTGCAGATTATTTTTCTTATGCTCCACATAATCTTCAACCAGTAGCTTTGCGTTTTCCCGCGTATCCAGTTTATTGGTGAGACTTCTCAGCCATAGATTCTCTTTCTTGGATAACTGTCTGGTGACAAGAATCTGGATTGGAATCTTGTCGCCTGTAATGGAGTAGATCCCGTCCTCCGTATTCTCAACTTTATAACCTCTTACATCCCGCAGATGCCTGATCAGTTCCCGGGGATAGCCTTCCGATACGAGGGTGATCGTGAGCTCCTCCAAGGGAATCGTGTTCACAGCGGCTGTGTCCGATTTGTAAAAGCAGGTATATCCGTATACCTTATAAAAATCATCAATCGAAAGGGAATCGTCTGGAGATTTGTATTCCAGTATATTTCTTTTTCTGAAAAATCTCCCGATGTTCTTTTTTACTGGCCGGTCACTTTCTTTTTTGATGATTAGGATATCGATCTGCATGGGCTTTTTGCTCAGCAGATGCTCGCTTTCAAACTCCAGATTATCCGCGTCGTCCAGCAGTTCGATCTGAATACCCGCGTAAAATGCGGGATGCCAGTAGATCGTGCCGGTTTCTTTGTTCGTCTGCTCCATAGAAAACCTCCCTATTCTGTTTTTTCAGGAGATTTTCCGATTCCTGTTCAGAAGAACTCCTGCTTATCTGGATAAAAGCACGAATTTTCTGAAAGGAGAGGGAATGAAATCCCTTGTGTTGATCTGTTATAGATATAACGGAAACAGACGTTCCGATATAAACGAACTTTAAGAAAATATGCTTTGCCTTATTCTAGCATACTGTTCTGGGAGAATACAAGTGAAAATTTTGTGACATATAAAAAATATTTTTACAAATCACAGTCATTTCACTCACGTGTGCATTTTAATTTGGGGCTTATGTGTATGAAGTGACTGATTCCAGTCAGATAAAAAATACCAAAACAAATATAAAAACAGCGTTACAGGGCCCCCCCGACCAGGCGTGCCCTGTAACGATTCCAACTCATTTGATGCGCGTAGCCGCATAAGAAACTATGCCGCTTTCCATCGATTCTGAACGCTTCCTTCTCTTTCTACAAACGAACCCCCAGATCATAAGCTCCCCAGATCGCCTTCTTGAGATTCCCCACCGCCTGGGCATCTCCCAGGACATGGATATGCGTGTCTCCATCTGCTTTTCCGCCCTTTTTGGCGTCAGCCTTCGGCCGGTACAGGGACTGATCCGACACGTACCCCACGGAAAGGATCACCGAATCGCATGCGATCTCCTGAGTTCCCTCTGCCGTAGAGATCAGAATGCTCCCGTCCCGGATTTCTTTCAACGTGCTTTCCAGGTAGACCGGGATCTTGTGGAAACGCACAAGGTCACGGAGACACTCGGAATTGGCGGCGCAGATGCCGACTGCTTTTACCAGGTCATCGGTCATTTCCACGATCATCGGTTCTTTGCCCTTTAACGCCAGGTCGTAGGCAATCTCACAGCCGGTCAGCCCGCCGCCGATCACGGCAACCTTCTGGCCGGGCTCTTTGGTCCCGTTCAAATACTCGACGGCCTCGATTCCCTTTTCAAATCCGGGGATCGGCAGTTTTCGCGGCGCGGCTCCGATTGCGATCACATACTCATCCGCGGAAAGCTCTTTCAGGCTGCGGACCTCCGTATTCAGATGAACCGAAACGGCAGACCGCTCCAGCTGCCTGCGGTACCATGCCAGCAGTTCTTTGTCCTTTTCCTTGAAGGAGGGAGCGGCAGCGGCGATAAAGACACCGCCCAGGGCATCGGTCTTTTCATAGAGGTCCACCTGATGTCCTCGTTCGGACAGGAGGATGGCAGCCTGGATCCCGGCGATCCCGCCGCCGATGACCGCGATCTTTTTCGGCGATCTTGTTTTTACAAGCTTATATTTCTTTTCCTCAAATGCCCTTGGATTCAGGGCGCAGTGTCCCTGTGTCGCGGCATCGGCCATATCCATGACGGCTCCGGAATTTTTATAATAGGCAACCGGGAGGCAGGCGTTGTGGCAGGAAATGCATGGGCGGATATCCTCCTCCCTTCCCTCTTTCAGCTTGGTAATGTATTTGCCGTCGCAGAGCAATTGGCGGCCGATGGCTACGGCGTCGATCTTCCCCTCCCGTATGGATTTCTCCGCAGCATCGGGCTGCATCCTTCCGGCAACGATGACCGGGATATCCACGAACTGGGAAATATGCTCCGCTTCCTGTAAATTGCAGTTGAGCGGCATGTACACCGGAGGGTGCGCCCAGTACCAGGAATCATAGGTGCCGTTGTCGCAGTTGAGGGCATCATATCCCGCATCCTGCAGATATTTCGCCGCCTTTTCACTCTCCTCCAGATCTCTTCCGATCTCTGTAAATTCCTCACCTGGAACGGCTCCGACCTTAAAGCCGATCGCTTTCGAGGTCACGCTGTAGCGGAGCATGACAGGATAATCCTTCCCGCATTCCTTTTTAATTGCCTTCACGACCTCAACTGCAAAGCGGTAGCGGTTTTCGAAGGAGCCGCCGTACTGGTCAGTTCGGTGGTTCATGTAAGGCAGTGTGAACTGGTCCATCAGATAGCCTTCATGGACCGCATGGACCTCCACACCGTCCACTCCGATTTCTTTACAGAGCTTTGCGGATTTTGCATAGCCTTCAATATAAGCCTGAATTTCCTTCACGGTGAGGGCACGGGTGGAAAACTGGGGTGCCCAGACCATGGGGAGCCCGTCATCCGGCGCGACCATCATTTCGTTGAGATGCAGAAGCGGATTGGTCAGCTTTTTCAGGGCCGGGTTGCCTGCGATCTTGAGCATCTGCGCCGGAAGCGTGTAGTTCCGTCCGGCAAAGCCGGCGCCAAGCTGGAAAAAGATCTTCGCCCCGTTGTGGTGGATCTCCCGGATCAGCGGGTCGGCCTGTAGAAAGGCGGTCGGATTTTTGTGCAGCCATTTTCCCATCATCATAGAATACACCGGGATCATCCCGGGAATAAAAAGCCCCACGTTGTTTTTTGCGCGTTCGATGTAGTAATCGTGGGCCTTTTTATTGCATTTCGGGGCAAACATATTCTCGACGATGTTGGTGCCCTCCATGGCAGGGATCACGATCCGGTTGCGGATCTCACAATTGCCGATCTGAAACGGCGTAAACAGGGTTTTGTACGGATTGCTCATAAAAATATACCTCCTTTGTAATCTGTAACCAATTACCGTATTTTTTACTATTGTACAGGAATATGGGGGGGAAATCTATAGAAAAATTGCTAACTGTACGGTTGGATGATCTAAAGATCATCCAACCTGCGCATTCATTCGCAAAATCCGTGCTATCGCACTTTTGCGTCTGCTGATGCAGCCGCATTTTGCTCATTTATGCGTAGGTTGCTAATCCATAATCTCAGTTTTATTGCAATAAATTGCATAAAACTGAGATTCCGGATTGCAACCGTACAGTTAGAAAAATTGCTGGGGCTTCCTACTTTTATTTTCCCATGCTTTCAGTTATAATACTTTTATCAAATGAGAAAGCAGGTATGCCATTATGAACAGAAACAAAGTGATCAAGAAAAATGAAAATGATATGATCAAAATTTTCGAGGAAGAAATTGCACTGAAAGATAACCTGATAAAAGCGCAGGAGGAACTGATACAAGGTCTGAAGGAGAAATCAGATTTTCTGGAAGAATCGTATGAAAAACTGAAAGCGGAAATGAAAGAACTTATGGAGGCGTATGAGACTGTGAGAGAACTCAGCGAAAAGCAGCAGGAACTTATGGATCGTCTTCTGAACGAAGCCGGGTTAGATGAATTGGATTGTGAAGAATCTGAGTGACGGCATCTGCCGGGAAAAATGTGACATACTATGAAAAATGAATCAAGGAGGTGCTTATTATGATGTCTGCTGTAAAGGGCTACTATGATGGCAAGCAAATCGTAATAAATGAAGATGTGAAAATGTCCATAGGTCAGGAGGTGATCATTACAATTCTGGATATGCCGAGAAAAAAGAAAAAAAGAATAGACCTGGAAAAATATATGGGAAGAGGTAAGAAAATGTTTACGCAGGATGCCCAGGACTATGTAAAGGAGCTTCGAGATAATGACAGATTATAGTAAAGTGTTTTTGGATACTGCGCCGATCATATATTTCTTAGATAATGATATTCATTATGGAAATCGTGCAAAGCTCATTTTTGAGGAAATATTGGGGCGGGAAAAGGAAATGATTACTTCAACAGTTACATGTGAAGAGTATCTTGTCTATCCATATAAGACACATAATGAAGAAAAGGCAGACGCGTTTTTTGATTTTGTTACAGATTGTAATATTTCGCTTTGTGTCATTGATGTTGAAACAGCAAGAAAGGCAGCTCGTATCAGGGCTGAATATAAGGACTTTAAGTCAATGGATGCTCTGCAATTGGCGAGTGCGTATGTCCAGGGGTGTGATTTGTTTTTAACGAATGATAAACAGCTAAGACAGTTTAAGGAAATGAGATGCATTACAATGGATCAATGGAAAGTGTGAGAAAGAGTCCTGAAGCAGCGGAAAGTGCGGCAGGATTAAAAATACCATACCTTGTGAAACGGCAGAGTGGCTATGGTGGGATGCCCTTGGGGATACACATCTGGACGAACAGGAGATTTACAGGATTGAAGAGTAAAAAAGGGAGGAGATAGATATGCCGTACTTTAAATACAACGGAAACCGGGTTTTTTATACGGAAACCGGTCAGGGGAATCCCTGCATTTTTCTGCATGGGAACACGGCATCCTCAAAGATGTTTGAGTTCATTTTACCGCTGTACACAGACGAGATCCGGGCGGTTCTGATCGATTTTCTGGGAAATGGAAAATCGGACCGGGTTTCAAAATTCCCGGATGAACTGTGGATCGATCAGGGGCATCAGATCGTGGAACTGTGTAAGGTGCTGGACATAGGCAGGGTGAATCTGATCGGGACAAGCGGCGGGGCCTATGCGGCCATCAATGCCGCTTTGGAAATGCCGGAGCTTTTCAGCAGGGTGGTGGCGGACAGCTTCGACGGGAGTACCCTGCCTGCTGGATTTGCGGATGCGATTATTCAGGAAAGACAGTTTGCCAAGAGCGATGAACAGGCACGGGGATTTTATGAATGGTGCCAGGGCGGAGACTGGGAAACTGTGGTGGATCTGGATACCGAAGTTCTTGTGAATTATGAACGCAGTCAGACACGCATTTTCCGCAGTCCTATAGAAATGATCCGGGTTCCGCTGCTTATGACGATCAGCAAAGAGGATGAGATGCTGGCAAATGATATGGAAGCAGAGTGCAGGCGCCTGCATGACCTGAATCCGAACATCAGCTATAAAATATACGAGACCGGAGGACATCCGCTGATTGCCTCACGGGCGGAAGAAATCGCGGAGGTGATCAAAGGCTTTATAAACTAAGTTTATGCGCTGGAGGATGTGCAAAAACTCCAGCGCTTTTTTCTTATTCTATAGGAAACTAATATTTTCCGTTTTTTTGTACATACTTTTGAGGGAAAGCCCTATTGACTTTTGTCTTTGAACTTGCTAGAATGTAGGTGCAAGGAAAGTTTACCACTGACCGATATGTGGTATATAAATGGTCGGGTTGAAAGTTTACCGCTGACCGATATGCGGTATATAAATGGTTGGGTTGAAAGTTAAGTCCTTTGCCGCAAGGTAGAGGACTTTTTCCATAATGAGGACAAGCAAATGAAGAAAACAGACCGCATTACTATTGTTTTGAAGATACCAATATCGGGATATATTGGATGATACCATTGTCCAGCCGCATTGATAAATATAAACGGATTATGGATAGAAAAGAAAAATCAGGAAAGCCATGTGATATTCTTCATATTGCTAAACTGGATGACAGCCGGGAAAGCGCATTTCTGATACAGGATATGTTTCCAATAACAGAGGAATATATAGAACGTGAATATACAATTGCCGGGAACCATTTAATGCTGACAAGCGAACATACGGTTAAAGAGATTGAGCAGAAAGCGAGAAAGGTTATAGGGATGCTGAAGCGTGGAATTAAATTTACGCCAACGCAGCCAGATGTTATGGCGATATTGGAGAAACTGCGGATGCACAGGCAGCATCTCAAAGAATATAGATAATAATGCTTGAGAAGTGAGAAAAATTGCCAGTATAAAACTGCTTATAAAGAAAAAAGCGCTGGATGATGTGTAAAGTTATCCAGCGCTGTTTTTTGTTCTATAGGAAACTTTTCCGAATTTTCCTATAGAATAAAAAACTCCGGAGGATGCGCGCTGTGCGCATAAGGAAGATGACTGCTGCTGCAGTCGCGCTTCGGCGCGAGTGTGCCGAAATGGAGTGTAGGGAAGATACGGACAGATGGGAAAACAAGAGGACAGAGAAAAAATTGTACAGGAAATAAAAGAAGCTGCCATTTTATATAAAAAATGAACGGATTAAGCTATCAACAACCAAGTATTATTTCATTTCTTGAATTTATTCGGCTAACCGCATATAATTATAGTGATGGAACTTATAGAAAATGAGGGAGACTGAAAATGTTAGAGTATATTTCTGCCCCGGAAGCGGCACAAAAATGGGGCATTTCAGAAAGACGGGTGCAAAAGCTATGTGAGGAAAACCGCATACCGGGTGTAGCAAAATTTAGTCGGCTATGGCTGATACCAAAAGACGCAGAAAAACCAACAGATGCCCGGTTGAAAGCAGAAAGGAAGAAAAAACATGAATAAAGTTTTGATTATTGATGATGATAAAGAACTTTGCGCACTTATGAAAAAATGCGTAGAGCAGGAAAACCTTGCTGCGGTTGTCGCAGGCGGCGGTATAGAAGGCTTGCATATCTTGGCAGAAAACAAAGATACCTGTTCCCTTATCATTCTTGATATTATGATGCCCGATTTAGACGGTTTTCAAGTATTGCAGCAAGTACGGCAGACAAGCAATGTCCCCGTTCTTTTGCTCACTGCAAAAAGCGATGAAGAAGATAAAGTGTCCGGCTTACGAATGGGGGCAGACGATTATCTGACAAAGCCATTTAGCATTAACGAGCTTATGGCGCGTGTCAATTCCCTTATCCGGCGTTATACCCTGCTCAATCCAATTTCCAGCACCGAAACGGATTGTATGGTGTTTCAGGGAATGACGATTGATCATCTTAACCGTCTTGTTTTTATGAACGACGTACAAGTGGAACTTACAGGAAAAGAATTTGATCTGCTCTCTTTTCTTGCGGCGAACAAAGGGAAAGTATTTACGAAAAAGCAGATTTATACCCATGTATGGGAGGAAGAATATGCTTTTGATGATAGCAATATCATGTCTTTTATCAGCAAATTACGAAAAAAAATTGAACCAGACCCGGAACACCCTTTTTATATTTTAACCGTCCGCGGCGTTGGTTATCGTTTTAACAGGGAGACATAAAATGAATGTTAATCTGTTTTTATTGATTGCGTTTTGTATCGCACTTTTATTTATCTTGTTTCTTGTCACAAAACTCAGGCGTGTACGGGGACAACTATCTATTATCGAAGAAGCCCTTGAAGATATAAAATCCGGGAATTTAAACCGCCGTATGTTGACTAAAAAGAACGATATGACAAGAAAAATCTGCTATGGTATAAACGATATTGCAATGAACAGCCAAACGCAGCTCATCAGGCAAAAACAATCTGAACAGGCATATAAACGGTTAATGACAAGTATTTCCCATGATGTGAAAACTCCCCTTGCTTCTTTGGTTGGTTATTTGGAAGCAATAGAATGTAAGATCGTTGCAGGAGAAGAAAAAGACGAATATGTTCACGTTGCATTTGAAAAAGCGGATTATCTAAAGCATTTTGTGGAAAATCTTTTTGAATGGGTAAAACTGGACTCCGGGGAACAGATTTTTCATTTTGAAACTTTAGACTTAAACGAATTATCCCGGAATATTATCGTTGACTGGATTTCTGTTTTAGAAAACAGCAATTTTGACTATGTGTTTGATATACCGGAAACAGAGTATCTTATGCGTATAGATGCAAACGCTTATAGCCGCATTCTCAACAATCTGTTGCAGAATGTTCTTATCCATAGTAAAGGAAGCAAAATATCTTTCCATATTTTTGAAAATGATCTGCAAGCCAAAATCACTATGACAGATAATGGAAAAGGAATGTCTCCCGATCATCTTCCGCATATTTTTGAAAGAATGTACCAATGCGATCAGTCACGGTCTGCCGGTGGAAATGGATTAGGCTTATCAATCGTAAAAGAACTTGTAGCTGCTCACAAAGGAACAATTACCGTTGATAGCACTCCAGATAGGGGGACTACATTTACCTTATTACTTCCGAAATCCCTGTAATAATACGGGGATTTTTTAGTTTGTCAAATTTCGCTTAACTGTAAAAGCATGAAAAAAGCAAGGTTTCGGCAAGGTTTTGGCAAGGTTAGCGTGATAGAATAAAGCATATCGGTTTACAGATATGTGTTGCTTCCCAATCGGCAAAGCGATTGGGAAGATTCAGTAATCGTATGAAAAGGAGGTTTTGCAATGAGCAAATATGTAATTGAAACAAAAAATCTTACCAAACAATACGGAACACAAAAAAGCGTTGCAGATTTGAATATCCATGTAAGGCAAGGACGCATCTACGGTCTGCTTGGCAGGAACGGAGCCGGAAAAACAACGACCATGAAAATGCTGCTTGGGCTGACACAGCCCACTTCCGGGGAAGTTGCAATCTGGGGAAAGCCTTTACGGACAAATGAGAAAAAGCTGTTGCCCCGGATTGGCAGTCTGATTGAATCACCCGGATTTTACCCAAACCTGACCGCCACAGAAAACCTGCGCATTTTTGCAACCCTGCGGGGAGTACCGAACCGCAATGCAATTAAAAATGCACTTGATTTAGTGGGGCTTCCCTATAAAGACAAAAAGCTGTTTTCCCAGTATTCCCTTGGCATGAAGCAGCGATTGGCGATTGCCCTTGCCATTATGCACGACCCGGAGCTTTTGATTTTGGATGAACCGATTAACGGGCTTGACCCGATTGGAATTGCGGAAGTGCGCTCTTTTATCCGTGACCTCTGTACTGAAAGAGGGAAAACAATATTGATTTCCAGCCATATTCTTTCCGAGATTGCATTGCTGGCTGATGATATAGGAATTATCGACCACGGCGCATTATTGGAGGAAGAAAGCCTTGCGGAGCTGGAAGCAAAGAGCAGCAGGCATATCCGTTTTACCGTTTCCAGTACAACACAGGCGGCAAGAATTTTAGAACGTAATTTTCATGAAACGAGGTTTACTATACGGAACGACCACAATATGCGTCTGCATAATTTAGATGTTTCTGTCGGGGATATTGTAACAGCCTTTGTCGAAAATGGGCTTACCGTATCAGAAGTCTATATTTGCGAAGAACGCCTTGAAGATTATTTTAAACGTGTAACAGGAGGTGAAGGAATTGCTTGACCTTGTAAAGTGTGAATTTTGGAAAATGAAACGAAAAAGACTGATTTATGCACTGATGTCATTATCACTGTTTTTTCCGTTGATCTTAGCATATATGGCGAAAGCAGGAACAGGCACAGATACAACGGAACACTATCTTCAAACTCGATTTGATTATGTCTATACAATGATGTTAGGATATGGTTTAGTATTTTTGCTTCCATGTCTAATTGGTATCATTGCGGCTATTTTGTTTTTTATAGAAAGGGATTGTGATACTTCAAAAAACCTTAGAACAATTCCTGTTAGCAGTACGCAGCTTATCATAGCAAAAATTTCCATGCTATTTATTTTCAGTATTGCCTTTTGTCTGATAAGTACATTGTCGGTTGCTTTATTTTGTAAGTTGTTTCATGTGGGAATGGTTTATGGTATGACCTATAAAATACTTATGTGTTTAATTTTTGGGGCTTTTATCGTAGCAGCTTCTTTACCGATTGTGTTTTTGATTATTTACTTTAATAAAAGTTTTTTACTGTCTATCCTGCTTGCATTTTTTTACTCCATTTTTAACTGGGGTATATTGGGAACGATTGGAACATCAATAAGTACCGCAAAAATTCGTTTCTTAAACTCTTTCCCGGTTATATGTGTTATGAACTGGTTAAGCGGTTCTATGATGGATTACTTGCAAAAGGATAATCTTTTGCCGGAAGCCTATGCGATTGTGCCAACCACCAGTCACACAATTCTTATTGTGGCAATTACTGTTATACTTTCTTTGTGGCTGATTATTCGCTTTTATAAAAAATGGACGAGGTAAAAGACATGATAGATATTATAAAAACTGAATTTCTGAAACTAAAACGATATTCCGTAATAAAAGCCGGAATTATTATGACAATGCTTTCTCCGTTGCTGTCACTTTTTTATTCAACAGCAAACAGTGGACAAACATGGACGTTTGACTACTTTATGCAACAGGTCATGATTAGTAACTGCACATTATTTTTCCCGATTATTATTGCGTTGATTGCAGGTTATATCATAACAAGGGAATATACAGACGATGCCATGAAGAATATTATAACAATTCCTATCCCATATAGGCAGTTGCTTTCCGGAAAATTACTTGTCTTGTTACTATTGACAATCTACTTTAGTTTTATAGGCTGTATGATAGCGTTTGTAATCAATATATTTGCTGAATTTCCGGGAGCGCATTTTGGCAATATCCTCAATATGTTTCTTCGTGTTACCGGAGCAAATATTGGAGTTTACGTTTCGGTTTTACCAATCATTCTGCTGTTTTGTTGTTCTGCCAATAACTTTTTGGGTGGAGTTGCTTTAGCTTTTGTATATGGATATTTTGGAACCTTTGAAGGAACGCTGTTAAATTATTATCCGATTAAAGCAAGCATGATTTTATTAGACGCTAATTGTGGTGCTGAATACGGATATACTTATCATATTTTTCCTGCGTTTATTACAATCACTTTGGCTTTATTGATTTCTTTGATTATTCTTGCGAATAAAAAGAAAGACCCCAGTACGTTGTCTGTTGTTAAGAAGAAAAAAACAGTTAGAAAAAAGGGTTGGTAAATAATTTCATCACAGAATCTGCCGCACGACGGCAAAAGGAGTTGCCGCCATGGATTCTGCCTATGAGTATGAATACACATATCATTTAGTATGTCTTAATAACTCGCATTACTCAAATACCTATGCGCTTTCTGCTGTATGGGTATTTGCTGTAATAACGGGGCTGTCGGGAAATAGATAGTTCCAAACAGCCCCTTTTTTAACAATATTTATTTTCAATTTATAGCAGTACCATTCTATATTTCACCCCATCACCACCGTCACCCGGTATTCTTTCTTCACCCCATCCGGCCGAAGGCTCAGGCTCTCCGTTTCCATGCCGTCCACTTCCATCCGTTTCACCCCTTTTTCCACATGCTCCGGGTTCCGGATCTCAATCTCATAATCCGCCCCCCGGTAATGCCGTCTGATCCTGAGCGAATCCATTTCCGCAGGGATGCACGGCTCCACATGGAGCCCGTCAAATTCGGGCCGGATCCCCAGGATATACTGGGACACATTGACAAAGGTCCAGGCCGCGGTTCCGGTGAGCCAGCTGTTTTTCGCCTCCCCGTGCTTCGGGGCGTCCTTTCCTGCCACCATCTGAGAATATACATAAGGCTCGGTGCGGTGGATCTCGCTGATATCCTCAATGTAGGCCGGGCAGGTCCTTTTATAGATCTCAAATGCACGGGAGCCACGGCCGATGCGGGTCTCCGCAATGGACACCCAGGGATTGTTGTGGCAGAAGATCCCCGCGTTTTCCTTGTATCCCGGCGGGTAGGAGGAAATCTCGCCGAGATTTACATAATAATGGCTGTAGGGCGGCTGCTGGAGCACGATGCCGTATTTGGTATCCAGCATCTGTTTCACAGAGTCCAGTGCTTTTTCGGCATGGCCCTCCTGGATTCCTACATCCGCCAGCACGCAGAAGCCCTGGGGTTCGATGTAGATTTTTCCCTCTTCGCAGGCTGCCGACCCCACCCTGTCACCGTTTGCGTCATAGGCGCGCAGGAACCATTCCCCGTCCCAGCCCGCGTCCAGGATCGTCCGGTACATGGCAGATACCGCATCCTCGGCGCGCCGGGCTTCGGATTCATTTTCCAGAAGACGGCAGATCTGGGCGTATTCCCGTCCGTATTTGACAAACATCCCCGCAATAAATACGGATTCTGCCACAGGCCCCTCCGACGGGCCGAAGGTCTGGAAGGACTCGCCCGGCTCGGTGGAAAAACAGTTCAGGTTCAGGCAGTCGTTCCAGTCCGCCCGCCCGATCAGCGGCAGCCCGTGAGGCCCCAGATGGGCCAGGGTATAGTCGAAGGACCGCTTCAAATGCTCCAGAAGAGGCCGGGCTTTGGAAGGATCGTTGTTGAAATCCACCTGCTCCTCCAGGATGCTCATATCTCCGGTTTCCTTGATATAGGCGGCAGTCCCGGCAATCAGCCAGAGCGGGTCGTCGTTAAAGCCGCTTCCGATATCCGCGTTTCCCTTTTTGGTCAGAGGCTGGTACTGGTGATAGGCGCTCCCGTCCTCAAACTGGGTGGCGGCGATGTCCAGGATGCGCTGTCTTGCCCGGTCCGGGATCAGGTGCACGAAGCCCAGCAGATCCTGGCAGGAATCCCGGAAGCCCATCCCCCGCCCGGTTCCGGACTCGAAGTAGGAGGCTGAGCGGGACATGTTAAAGGTCACCATGCACTGGTACTGATTCCAGATATTGACCATGCGGCTCAGCTTTTCATCCCCGCATTCCAGAGTGAAACGGGACAGCAGGCTGTTCCAGTAATCCGTCAGGGCCTGCAGCGCGCTCTCCACCTTTTGGTCGTCATTCAGCCGGAAAATGGTATTCCTTGCGGGAGTCTTGTTGATCACATCCGGCGCCTCCCATTTTTCCTCAGCCGGATTCTCCGCATAGCCCAGCAGGAAGATCAGGCTCTTCTCTTCACCCGGCGCCAGTGTAATGGTCAGGTGGTGGGAGCCGATCACAGCGCCTCCGCTGGCCATAGACTGGTATGAAGCAGATTCCCGGACGGCCTTCGGATTCTCGATGCTGCCGTAGATGGAGGGACAGAGCCGGACAGCTCCGGCGGCAGAGGTGCTCCCGGCGACAGAGACGATTCCGGCGGCAGAGACGCTCCCGGTGCGGGACAGTTCTCTGTCAGAGCCGGCATTCCCTTCCCCACTCTGTGCACATCCTTCGAGGAATACACCCCGTTCCCCGCTCTGTGCATATCCTCCGAGGAATACACCCCGTTCCCCACTCTGTGCATATCCTCCGAGAAAAACATCCCGGTCCGTGTCGAAGCCGTCGATCTCCGCATTGACCGTATAATACGCATAGTGGTTCCTGCGCTCCCGATATTCCGTCTTATGGTAAATGGCGGAGCCAACGACCTCCACCTCGCCCAGGCTTAAGTTCCGCTGGAAGTTCGTAGAATCATCGACCGCATTCCAGAAACAGAATTCCACATAGGAGCTGAGAGAAAGCGTCTGCTCCTGCTCCGTGTCATTGCGCAGGATCAGGCGGTTGACCTCGCAGGTCTCCCCAAGCGGGACAAATGCAGTGAGCTCGGCGCGGATCCCGTTTTTGGAGGAAAGGAACCGGCTGTAGCCAAGGCCGTGGCGGCATTCATAGGTATCCAAAGGCGTTTTCACCGGCTGCCAGCCGGGAGTCCAGACCGTGCCGTTGTGATTGATAAAATAATACCGCCCGTTGGTGTCCGCCGGCACATTGTTGTAACGGTAGCGGGTCAGGCGGAGGAGCTTGGCATCCTTATAAAAGCTGTAGCCGCCGCAGGTGTTGGAGATCAGGGAGAAAAAATCCTCATTTCCCAGGTAGTTGATCCACGGGAGCGGCGTCTCCGGCGTGGTGATCACATATTCTTTTTTGGCATCATCAAAATATCCGAATTTCATGGGCTTTTATCCTTTCTGATTGTAAAGCTTTTTGGCCTGTGCGATCGGAGAAACAGACAAGTCAAAACGCATAAGTTATACTGCGCGCCAGATTTCATCGGCCGTGAGTATATTTTCATACAGTTCCTGAACATTCGCGGCGGAACTCAATATTGCGAAGTCCCGGTCATCATGTCGGCGTGTTCCCGCAGAATACTCTGCTTTTTGGATCCCCTGTCCTGTTCTTCATAGGGCGTAAATATTTTCCGGAAGATCCGGCACCTGCAGTACGCGAGAAATACAAACCCGAAACCGCACATGGCCATGATCACCTTTGACAGCGGAAGGAACAGGCAGAAGCAGGCCGCGCATATATCGATGACCAGCAGGAGCAGCGTACCCTTCAGATTGCGGAGCGCAAGCCCCCACGCATTTTTGACGGATTGAAGCGGCGTATTTACGAACCGTCCGATGAGCGCGAAGGTGTAATGGAAAATGACCAGCCATACAACGGAGACCAGGATCAAAATACCCGTTACCGCAAAGGAAAAGGAATTTCCCTGGACAGGCCAGAAGAGCAGGTTAAACACCAGGATCCCGCCGATCGGGAACAGGATCAGGAAAGCGGCGGTCCCGGTCTTAAAGCTGCGCTTAAATTCCCGGAGATAAGTACGCACGAGATAGCCGTATTCGCCCCTTGCTTCCCTGAGCGAGACATAATCCAGCGCAGCGGCCGCGGCACCGATCGTAAAGACCGGAAGGCATGTGATTAGAAACACCATGTTCAGCACGATATAATTGCAGATCGTATTGATAAAGTCGATCACAGGGTTCAAACGCCAGGTTTTCATGATGAGACGCCTCCTTTTTCGTTGTTCCAAGCGGCAGGCCGCAGATCCGTCTGCCGTTCGGAATATCATTGCTGTTTTTTATTATAGTTTCTCCGCCGGAGATTCAGCTACAGGAAAAAAGCACACAGAACTACATACAAAATTACACATTATTTGCCCCCGCCGCAATTTCAAATTGTCTTTCTGCTGCGGACTGTTGTATACTGTAAATAAGGAAGGGCAAATGGGTTACAAAAGGAGAGTCACATTTTATGAAAAAGAGATTGATCCGGGAAATGTTCTGTCTCCTGCTGACGGCATCTCTGGCGGCAGGATGCAGCAGGGGGGGGACTTCCCAATCCGGAGAAACGGATTCCGGGACAAAAGAATATAAGAATTTCATCACAGTAGATGTATACGACGAGTTTGCCAACTATCAGGGGATCCAGAGCGGCTGGTTTGCCAAAGAGGTCAGAGACCGGTTCAATATGGAGCTGAATATCATTGCGCCGAACGTGACCGGAGGAGGGGATACGCTGTTCGAGTCCCGCTCGGCGACCGGCAGTCTCGGCGATCTGATCCTGGTCAATACGGCAAACGGAAAGTTCAACCAGCTGGTGGATTCGGGGCTGGTCATAGACTGCACGGAGCTGGTCCGGGACAAGGATCTGATGAAAAATTACGGAACCGCGGTGAAGCGGACCAATGAACTGGCAGGGAAGGAGGGAATCTACGGCTTCCCCAACTCCATTTCCTCCCATGCGGCAGTGGAGCCGTCGGAAGGCTCAGATCCCACGTTCGGCCCCTATATCCGCTGGGAATATTACCGGGAGCTGGGCTATCCGGAGATGAACGGCCTGGAGGATTTTCTGGATGTGCTGGAGCAGATGCAGACGCTTGCGAGGAAAGAGGGCAGCGGCGACATCTATGCCATTTCCCTGTTTAAGGACTGGGATTACAATATGATGAACAACGCGAAGCAGATTGCCTGCATGTACGGCTATGATGAGCTGGGATTTGTCCTGTCCAGGGCCGACGGCACCGGCTATCAGGATATTCTGGATCCGGATTCCTTCTATGTAAAGGCGCTGCGCTTTTTCAATGAGGCAAATGCACGGGGACTGGTGGATCCGGATTCCGCGTCCCAGAATTTTGACAGCTGGCTGGAAAAATACCAGACCGGAAGGGTGCTCTACAGCCCCTGGCCCTGGGTCGGACAGAGTATGTATAACAATGTGGAAAATAAAACGGCAGGCCGTGGTTTCAAGCTGGCTCCGGTAAAGGACATGCAGATTTTTTCATTCGGATGCTGGCCGGAGGGGGACTCCACGAGCATTATCGCCATCGGCTCCGGAGCGGAGGATCCCGGACGGCTTGCGGATTTTATAGACTGGCTCTATACTCCCGAGGGATTTGAACTGAACGGACAGGCAAACGGGGCGGCAGGCCCGCGGGGACTGACCTGGGAGCTGGGGGAGGACGGAGAACCGGTGCTGACGGAATTTGGAAACAGGGCGCTTCCCAACAATCAGGAGCCGGTTCCCGAAGAGTACGGCGGGGGAACCTGGGGAAACGGAGTCTCCGCGCTGAATTTCCGGACCTTCAACCTGCAGGAGACGGATCCCAACACCGGAGCCCCTTATGACTACCTGCGCTGGGAATCCACCATTGAGGCGAACCGGACCGCCCTGGACGAGGACTGGTCGGATCGGATGGGGGCGGACACCGCCATGGAATACCTGGAGCAGCACGGTATGATACTGACCGCGCCCGGCGCCAATTATTCGACGCCTGCGGAGGACGCCAACATCACTACCATGCGGGAGCGCTGCAAATCCACGGTGATCGATACGTCCTGGAATATGATCTTTGCGCCTGCCGATGCATTTGACGGGCTTTTGAAGGAAATGCAGGATATTGCGGCAGGGCTTGGCTATGAAGAAGTCTACGCGGCGGACCTGAAAAACGCAAAGGACCAGACCGCAGCGAGGAAGGCTGCGGCGGAGAAGTATCCATTGGAAGAATCGGGGGAAAAATGATTGTAAAGCGTCATAGAAATGAAGTATAATCAAAGGAACTGTTCAGAGCGGCAGGCCGCAGCCTCCCTCTGCTTTGCGGAGCTGCTCTGAAAGGCTGCGGAATATAAAGTTGTGCGAGGTGGAGTATGAAGCTGAATACAATGAAATTAAATAATTTTATGGGGATCGAGAGAATGACGATACCCTTTAACGGAAAGACAACGATCTTATTTGGCATCAATGGCGTGGGAAAATCTACGGTACTCAGAGCGATTGGCTTGATATATTCCAATATCATTGCAAAATTAACGGAATCCGCCAGGGTGTCCGGGCCGGAATACGATGATATCTGCAATGGAAAGACTCGGGCTGATATAAAAGCAGAATTTATTTTTGAGGATGGAGACCTTGCAAAATATGGCTGCACAATTTCCAGGGCAGCGGGCAGAAATGATCCGTTAAATTATATGGAAGGGCTGACGGAGAAGCTTGAACAATACTGCGTTTCGAAAGGATATGATGATGGAAAGGGAAATTGGATCGAAGCGGAGAAGGATATTCCGATTTTTGTCAGCTATGGTGTCAACAGATTTGTGACAGACACGCCGATAAAAGCGGCCGGCAATCTCGCCGATACAAAATTCGGTGTATTCGATCATGCAATAGAAAGTAAAACGGATTTTGCCGATTTGTTTCAATGGTTCCGAAATCAGGAAGATATTGAAAACCAGGAAAAGGTGAGAAGAAGTGTTGACTATACAGATAAAGGCCTGGCTGCTGTAAAAAAAGCAATGCTGTCCATGCTGGAAGGATTTGAGGACATTTATATAGACAGAAATCCATTGAAAATGAAAGTACGGAAGAACGGGATCTGTTTAGATATATTACAGCTCTCAGATGGGGAAAAATGTACGCTGGCTCTGTTCGGAGATCTGGCAAGAAGGCTGACGCTGGCAAATCCCATAAGAAAAAATCCCCTGGAAGGAAATGGGGTTGTCCTGATCGATGAGCTGGATCTGCATATGCATACTTCGTGGCAGAGGAAGGCAATGGGTGTTTTAAAAGACACATTTCCCAATATACAATTTATCATAACCACGCATTCACCGCAGATTTTGGGCGAACTGGATGAGAGCTTTAATCTGTTTTATATGACACAGGAAGATTCTTCGATCGTGCTGAGATCCTACCGTTCGTTTGTGGGATGGGATGCGAATGTGATCCTGGAGGAGGTAATGAACACCTCATCTGTGAACCAGGAAATTAAAGACCGGATTGCAGAAATGTATGATCATATTGAAAAGAAAGAGTACGGAAAGGCAGAAGAAATTGCAGATGCACTGGATGAAAAAGGAAATGGATATATTGATGGTATCGTAAAGGCGAGATTACTCATATCGAGAGGGCGAAGGCGTGAAAAAAATAGCGAAACAGGAATCCCCGGAATGGTTTGAGGCGTGGAAGAATGATTTTGAGAAAGAGAACAACAGGAAACCGCATTATAAAAACGAATTTTCCACAGATGATGAGGCAGGGCGTATTCGAAGAAGAAAATTAAGAAAAGCATTGATTGAAGAACAAGGAAATATTTGCTGCTATTGTATGTGCAGGATCACAGAAAACAATTCACACATTGAACATTTTTGGCCGAAGGAGGAATTTACAGATATTGATCTGGATTATGAGAATTTACTGGCGTCCTGTAATGGAGAAGAAAGCCTGCTGGCTGAGGATGAGCACTGCGGACACCGGAAGAATAACTGGTGGAGAAGAGATATGATTTCCCCGGCCCAGGGGGACGTGGAGAAATTATTCCGATATTTACCGGACGGCAGAATCCGCAGCGGTAAAAGATCGTCAAATATTGCAGGAGAAATGATACATCATTTTGGATTAGACAGTTATCATCTGGTACGTAACAGAAGTCAGGCGATCGAAAATTCAGAGGTGTTCGAAGAGGAAACATACACAAAAGAGGAAATAGAAAGCTTTATAGACTTCTACTCCCACAAAACGAGTGATGGATATATCCCGTATTGTCAGGCGATTGTAGATTGTCTGGAAGATATGTTATAGATCAGAGTGTATATGATCATCTTGTCATTTCATGAAAAATTACGAACAATTGCAAAAATGGTTGTTACTGATTACGAAAAATATTGTCTGTGCGGTTGGATGACCCTCTGATCATCCAACCGACATCACTTTTTGTAAAAATCGTGCTGCCGCATACTTATATCTGCGGCTGCGCAGGCGGAAAGATCTTCTTCGCGGCAGAAACGGCGTTCAGAACCTTCGGGAAGCCGGTGTATGGGATGCACTGCAGGAAGGTTTCCACAATCTTTTCGGGAGTGATCCCTACATGCAGCGCGGCCGCGATGTGAACCTCCAGCTGCGTCTCGCAGCCCCCGGCCGTGAGCAGGCTGGCAAGGGTGATCATTTCCCGCTCCTGCAGGGACAGCCCCTCTCTTGCGTAAATCTCACCGAACGCAAATTCCACAATATACGTTCCCAGATCCGGTGAGATCTGCTCCAGGGATTGGATCACCGCTTCCCCGCCGCGCCCGTCGATCCTCCTCAAATTTTCCATACCGGTTTCAAATCTTGTTTTTTCCATTTTCAATTTCCTCCATGTCTGATAGAATAAACTGCAGCTTCTGTAAGGAGGATAGACCTTAGACTATAGTCGAAGTCAAGTGTTTTTTTAACATTTATTTTAAACAAAGCAGATTATCCCAGTTCGTGCCGTACCCCATGATAAGCATAATATCTGCGGCCGGAACAGTTTTGACTTGCCTTTGCAGTTTTTTGAAGGCTGATTTCATTGCGGGCAAGTGCAAGCATATGCATATATTTTGAAAGTTCATCTGGCTGTAAGCCAAATTGTTTTGCAATGGTAATTTTATCCGAGGGTTTCATATTTTTGAAAAAATATTCTATCTTTCCGAAGGTCAGAACATTGACAAGAACCCAGAGCGGAATATATCCGTGTTCAGTCATGTAGTGAGTTACGACTTGATGATGCTTACTCATTTGACGGGCGATTTCCTGCTGTATGTCACCGATTAATTTGATAGAAGAAGATATGTTTTTCTCAGTAGAATGATTAAAACATTCTAACTTTAAATAATTGTCATGGCCGTATAATGCTGAAAATTCGTGGGAGATTACGGTCTTAAATGTATTTTCAAGCTTTAAAAGATATTTTAAATATATATTTCGAACTTCGCGGTCAAAGTGATACAGAGCATAAACTTCATCAAATGTAGTTCCGATTTTATATGTTTCATCATTATCCGGTGTTGCTTTTGCGGAAAGGAATAACTCTTTATATCCATTGATCACATTGTAGTAATTTTCAGATTCTAAAATACGCATTGCACGGGACCCTTGGGGACCTTTACCGATCATCATACCGCGGGAACGGAGTATATTCAACTGCTGCCTATAAGACTTAAAGTTTTTTTCTGCCATAATACCTCCAAATATCCAAATAAAAAGCCCCCGGGCCCGAAGGACACCGGAGGACAAACTGGCAATCTCTTGTACAAGTATTATAGCACATTGAGAACGGATGTCAAGGTAAACTTGAAATCGAAACAGAATAAACGCACGAACGGTAAGGCGGACTTATTTGCCCATTTATTTGGCCAGTTCGTCAATTGCATCCAACATATCATTATCGTATAATACTTTCAGGACAGCAAGAATCACAGGAATCTCCG
>CATLCV010000082.1 GCA_949893755.1 uncultured Lachnospiraceae bacterium
GGCGTGCCACCGTGAGATACACGGAAAAGACTGATTTTGTTAGTTGATGGCATATGGAGAGCCGTGTGCATCGAGAGGTGCCCGCACGGTTCGGGAGGGAGCGTCCACGAGGCGCTTACCTCATGACACCAATACCTATGGCCAAACAAAAGGAAAATCAGGTAGTTATTCCACTAATTTTCAGCAGAGTGGACGAGAATTATTGATGCCTGATGAAGTCCGAATGTTGGATAACGACTACGCCCTTTTATTTGTTCGTGGCGAGCATGCCGTCATGGATCGGAAGTACGATCTATTGAAACATCCGAATATCAAATACACAGAGGATGGAGGATATCCACCTTATGATTACGCGGAAGCACCGCTGGCACATGATGTACCGGCATTTGATGAAAAACGATATGAAGACTATGAACTGCTCTCAGGTGAAGATATTGCCGGAGAGCCTTTTTGAATGGAGGAATGTGGATGAAATTTTATAACATGAGAAAAAAATATAATAGCCAGAATCAAAAGAAAACAGTACCCATGCCAATGAGTTGCAGACAAAGAAAAATGTTTGCGACATATACAGCCATGGTTTTTGTGCTCTGTATGGGAAGCGTAACGGTTTATGCGGCCGGAGATCCGCTGTCAGTGATCAATAACCTGTCTACCTTTATCTTTTCCTTGATACGTGCGATTGGAATGATCCTGCTGGGTTTCGGAATCGTGCAGGTGGGTTTGTCTTTAAAGAGCCATGACCCCAGCCAGAGAGCGAATGGGTTCCTGACACTGGCCGGAGGGATCATTATTACCTTTGCGAAGGAAATCCTGGATCTGATCATAGGCTGATGCTTTTTTATCAGGATGGATGCAAGAAAGGGGTGAAACTGATTGGAAAGTGATAACTGGATTGTCCAGAACCTAAACTCCGCCTTATCCACGTGGAATGATAAGCTGACAGAGATCTGGACGCTGCTGACCCAAAGCCCGGAGAATTTTAAAGGCGGTTCCATATGGAGTGTAATGGTCAATGTCAATGACGGACTGAAAGCTATCGGATATGGCCTGTTGGTCTTATTCTTTGCGGTTGGAATCGTAAAAACCTGTTCCAGCTATACGGACATCAAGAAACCGGAGCATGTATTGAAAGCATTCATCCGTTTTGCGTTGGCGCAAGCCGCAGTGATGTATGGCATGGAACTCTTAACGGCCGTATTTTCTATCGTGCAGGGGGTCGTGTCCACGATCATGGGCAATTCCGGGATGGCCCAGGGGGTGACGGAACTGCCTGCGGAGATTGTGGAGAAGATAGAATCCGTGGGAATGTTAGAATCAATCCCTTTATGGATCGTCACCTTGTTGGGGAGCCTTTTGATCACGGTCTTGTCCTTTATTATGATACTGACCGTTTATGGCCGGATGTTCAAGCTGTATATGTATACGGCGATTGCTCCCATCCCGATCTCTTCCTTTGCGGGAGAAACGACGCAGTCCGTAGGGAAGAACTTTATCCGGTCATATACCGGAGTCTGCCTGGAAGGAGCGATTATTGCCCTGGCCTGTATTATCTTTTCGGCGTTTGCGGCAAGCCCTCCGGCTCTTGGTGACCAGAGCCTGTCAGCGGTAACAATCGTATGGAATTATGTAGGGGAACTAGTCTTCAATTTACTGGTGTTGGTAGGTGCGGTTAAGGCATCAGATAGAATCGTGAAAGAGATCATGGGACTATAGAAAAAAGCAATATAAAGCGGATTTGAGTATTCCAACAAGAGGCAATGGGGTGGAGATGAAGAAGTGATTCAGATATGTGGAGGTGATGTAGATAGAGGTAAAAATGAATAAGGAGATCATGGAGTACCGTGAAGCTATGTTTTTCGGACTGGATTTCCGGCAGATGGCATGTTCTCTGCTTGCGGTGGCAGCCGCGGTGGGAATTTATTTCAGCTTGCGGCGTGTGGCAGGGGATGAAGTCACCGGATGGCTATGTATGGCAGGAGCGGCTCCCTTTGCGTTCTGCGGGTTCTTCCGATACCACGGAATGACTGCGGAACAGTTTGTATGGGCGTTCATAAAGTCCGAGTTTCTGTATCCGAAGAAGCTGCTGTTCCAGCCGGAGGATCTTTATTACCAATGTATGAAGGAAAGGATTTCTGATGGCGAGACTGGGAAAAAGAAACGGAAAGCGGAGAAGAAAAAGAGAAAGAGGAATCAGAAAAACAGAGCTGACAGGAAATGTGATAAGAAGCGTGTGAATCGAAAGCTGGTAAAAAAGAAAAGGGAGAATCAGAGTCGGAAACTGTTGAATAACAGCAGATCAGAAGTCAAAGAGAAAAATCAGCGTAGAGTGCAGGTGAATAGTTCGCGGAAAATCCAACCAGACAACAGGTTAAAAAAACAACCAGAGACAGGCCGAAGAATCTGTTCGGTCAATGGACAAAGAAATCAACCAAACGGTGGGCGAGAAACCTGTCCATCTAATGAGCAGAGAAGACGCCTAAGTGGAGAACTGAGATCCCGTTCAGCTAATGTGGAAGGAAAAAGGACAGAGATTGAACAAAGAACCTGTCCGATTAGCAGGCAGATAAGCCCACTGGATAGAGAACTAAGGAATCAGCCGAACAGCAGGAAGGTAAGCCGATCAGATGGTGAGCGCGGGAATCCGTTAACCAGAAGGCAGGGGAACCGTCCGAACAGTGAACAGAGGGTTCAGTCAGCCGGGAGGCCAATAACTCGGCCAGACAGTGGGCGCAGGAACCAGTTACCCAACAGGCAATCAGCTCGACCGGACAGCAGACAGAAGAACAGGAGGGATGCGGATGATTAAAACACTGAATCAGGCAAAGAAGATGGATCGGGAGAAATTTAAAATTCCCCGGTCTGTCCAACAGGCCATCCCCATCCAACGGATCTGGCCGGATGGGATTTTTCAGGTAGGCAATAAATTTTCAAAATCCTTCCGGTTTTCGGATATCAATTATTCCATTGCCAGCAAAGCGGATAAGACAGAAATGTTTCTGGATTATTCTGAACTCCTGAATGCCCTGGACTCCGGAGCATCGGCAAAGATCACGCTGAATAACCGGAGGATCAACAAGGAAGAATTTGAAGAGTCTCTGTTAATTCCCATGAAAGGGGATGGCCTGGACGAGTATCGGTGGGAGTACAATGAGATGCTTCTCTCCAAGGTCAGCGGTACGAATAACAGTATTCAGCAGGAGCGGTATCTGACCATCAGTGTCCATAAGAAAAATGTGGATGAAGCCAGAACCTATTTTGCGAGGGTAGGAACGGACATCGTCACGCATTTAGCGAAGTTGTCTTCTGTAGCTGAAGAACTGGATGCGGAAGAACGGCTGCAGATATTCCGGGACTTTTTCCGGGCAGAACAGCCCCAGTGCTATCCCTTTGACCTGAAAGCATTTGCCAGAAAAGGGAGCAGTTTCAAGAACTGGATTTGTCCGGATTCCATGGAGTTCCATAAAGATTATTTTAAATTAGATGAACGGTATGGGCAGGTGCTGTACATGCAGGACTACGCCAGCTATATCAAGGACAATATGATTTCCGAGTTGTGTGATCTAAGCCGGGATTTGATGCTGTCCATTGATATCCTGCCGGTGCCTACGGATGAAGCGGTAAAGGAGATTCAGAACCGGCTCCTGGGAGTAGAGACAAATGTAACGTCCTGGCAGAGACGGCAGAACGCAAACAATAACTTTTCCGCAGTCGTGCCCTATGATATGGAACTGCAAAGAAAAGAGACAAAGGAGATGTTGGATGACCTGACTACCAGAGACCAGAGGATGATGTTCGGACTGCTGACTATAGTGCATATGGCTGACAGTAAGGAACAATTGGAATCGGATACGGAAACATTGCTGTCTGTGGCCAGAAAACATCTTTGCCAGATGTCAGTTTTAAAATGGCAGCAAGTGGACGGGATGAATACGGTACTGCCCTATGGCCTGCGGAGGATTCATACCCTGCGGACACTGACCACGGAATCCACGGCGGTGCTGATCCCATTTCATACCCAGGAGATCATGCAGCCGGGCGGGATTTATTACGGGCAGAATGCGGTCAGCAAAAACATGATCGTGGCAGACCGACGAAAACTTCTGAATGGGAATTCATTCCGATTGGGAGTCAGCGGTTCCGGCAAGAGCTTTTCGGCAAAGGAAGAGATCGTAGATTTGGCTTTGTCAACAGAAGATGACATCCTGATCCTAGATCCGGAGTCAGAATTTGCCTCACTGGTGGAAGCACTGAATGGGGAAGTAATCTGTATTTCCGCAACATCAGACACCCATCTGAACGCTCTGGACATGGATGCGGCCTATGGAGATGACAAAAACCCATTGATTGAGAAATCAGAGTTCATCCTATCCCTGTTTGAGCAGTTGGTAGGGGCGGGCAATCTTTCGGCAAAGGAAAAATCTATTCTGGACAGATGCACGGCGGATGTTTACCGGGAATATATCCGGGGCGGTTTCAGGGGCCAGGTTCCGACCTTGAAAGATTTATACCGGGAATTGATGGCTCAGCCGGAGGAAGAAGCAAGGGGATTGGCATTATCCTCAGAACTATTTATTAACGGAAGCCTGAATACCTTTGCGCAGCCAACCAATGTGGATACGAAAAGCCGTATCATTGATTATGATATCCGGGAGTTAGGAGAACAACTCATGCCATTGGGAATGTTGGTCACACTGGACAGCATTTTCAACCGGGTAATCCAGAACTGGAAAAAAGGGAAAACAACCTGGATCTTTGCGGACGAGTTTTATCTGCTGTTTCAGTACCAGTATAGCGCCGATTTCTTCTACCGGCTCTATAAGCGGATACGGAAATATTATGGTTTTGTGACAGGGTTAACTCAGAACGTGGAGGAACTGCTGAAGTCAGATACGGCCAGGCTGATGCTTGCGAACAGTGAATTTCTAATCTTACTCAACCAGTCTAGCACAGACCGGGAAGAATTGGCAAGACTTTTGAACATTTCGGACAATCAGCTTTCCTATATCACTAATGTAGGAGCAGGCCACGGACTGATTCGCTGTTCGGGGAACCTCGTCCCGTTTGAAAATATATTTCCTAAAAACACGAAGCTCTTTGAACTGATGTCTACCTCCGCAGGGGATTTCCGTGGGAAAAAGTGAAAGTTAGATGCTGATTGATAAATAGGTTTTATAAAATCCGGCGGAAATTGATAAATCCGGTTCAGAATTGAAACTTTGATAAGGGGCAATGGGATAGAGATTAGAAGGCTGTGTGTTAAAAGAGGATGTCAAGACTTTGTGGGGAGTGCCAATAGAGGCGCTCCCTGTTTTAGTAAATGGAAAGGAGAGGTTGGAGATGGAAGAATCATTATCTACCCCGCTGAAAGAGCAGGAAAAATTCCGGGAACTATTTCAGATTTTGGATGAGAAGGGACTGTATGAGGAAAAAGGGCAGATCCTGAATCTGGTGGATTATATCGACAACATAGACAAGCAGTTTGGAAAGGTGCTGAAGGAATTAAAAACGGTAAAGCATCACGTAAAGAAACTGGAGGAACGGGGACTCAAGCAGAGACTCCTGCGTACCATAGGAGCACTGGAAGGAAAACTATGTGCTGCCAGAGACGAATTGATCGAGGTGAAAAATCAACTGGTAGACGGTGTGCATAGGACCATTGATGAATTTAAATCGAGAGGGGTTCTGGCGGTCTATAAAACCATTGATTTCCTTGGAATCAAAAGGGGACTGCTGGGCGTGAAAAGGCAGTTACATCAGTCATTGGAGACAGCAGACCGTGGGATTGTAAGCCTTGGAAATATCGGAGATGAGATGTACGGGGTGAAGACGCACTTGGGAAACATAAAACGGGAGCTGGCAGGGAAAGAACCGCTGACAGTCGGCTCCCGTGAAGTAGAGAAGGGCGCAGTGTTTCAAGTGCAGAAAATGTTATATGGAACGATGGGTGTTTTAGATCATATGGAGAAACATACGGATCGGACAATCCGGAGGCTGGATTCTCTGGGCGAAAGGGCGCAGGGGATTCAGAGGCCATCCGTAAGGGGAAGTCTGAAAGCAATTCAGGCGGAGAGAAACGCAAATTCCAGCAGACCGGTTCATCAGAGAGCGAGAGCGGCTGTCCGATAATGGGAAGATTCGGTTTCCAATAGGTTCCCTGCATTGGGGTGGCTGTGCGGATGACGATTTGTTTGTACGATTCTGGAAAGGAATTTGGCGGATTCTTTCCAGAAGTATACGTTTGGAAGAAGAGGTGATTCATGAAAGATATCAAAACAAAAGAGTGCAGAAGGACTCCAAAACTGAGGGATCCCATGGCCAGGATGCCGAAAGAGCTCATGCGGGATATGGCACTGAAAGCGAAAGAGAAGTCTCATAGTGTTTCAGAAGCAGGCGGCTCTGGAAGTGATACGGAATCTCCAGTGGAATATGCCAGCCAAAAAGTGATTTCCGTAGAGGAAAGGACAGCCGGGGTGACAGTCAAAGGCGTTTCCGCCGCAGGACGGATCATGGCGAAGAAATCCTATGAGAAAATAAAAGAACGTCGACGGGAACAGACCGTGGTAGAAAATGTTGAGGACAATACAGAAGAGTATGCAGGAGATTATATCAATGCCAACGGAAAAGAGGCAATCAACGAAGACTCAAAAAATTCGATTAAAGAACGTGGAAAAGAACAGATTGTTTCTGGGAAGCCAGATTCTTTCAGAAATGTAGAAACTGAAAAAGGAAGCTTAGGAGTAGAACCTGCTAAAACAAAAGTGGCTCAGGAGAAAGCAAACGCTGTTCAAGGAAGAACTCAATTAAGTAGGGAAAAATTTCCAGGTGTGGGAGGAATCAAAACCTGGCAGAGCAGGAGAGAGGTGTTCTATCCGAGTAGTGAAAAGGGAGTCAAAACTATTTCCGTTCAAACAGGTGCATCTGTTCTTTCCGTAAATAAAAAAGACGCAGTCCATACTTTGACGCCTCAAAAAACAATAAGGCATACTCATATACAACAAAAAGCCGCAGGCTATGCGGCAGCATCCAAAAGAATGGCCGGGGCTGCCGCAATACAGAAAAAGCAGGCGGACTATGCAATAAGGGCATCAAAGCAGATGGCAGTAAGGTCTGCCAAAGCAGTGGGAGAAACTGCGCAAACAGCGAAGAGAACAACGAAGATTGCTGTCCGGGGAATCATAGCAGCAGTCAAAGCGGCAGTATCCTCAATCAAAGCATTAATGACGTTCGCAATGGCAGGAGGCGGTCTGGCCACTTTTCTGATTATTATTGTAGGCGTAATCGGAGGCGTTCTTCTTTCAAGTAACAGCCAGAGTGCGGAGTCGCTGAGCCAGGAAGTACTGGATCATACTCCTGTGATCCAGAGATATGCCCAGGAGTATGGTATCTCGGAATATGTGCAGGTCATACAGGCAATCATGATGCAGGAGTCCAGAGGGCAGGGGAATGACCCTATGCAGGCCAGTGAATGTCCTTTTAATACCAGATATCCCAACAGCCCCGACGCAATCACTGATCCAGAGTATTCTATCCAGGTAGGAATTCAGTATTATGCCTATTGTGTTCAGGAGGCGGGATGCACAAGTCCGCAGGATTTGGACAAACTGAAATTGAGTATTCAGGGCTACAATTTTGGGAACGGTTACATATCATGGGCAATCCGAAATCATGGAGGCTACAGTGAAGCCAACGCCTTGCAGTTTTCACAGGAGCAGGCAGCAGCTCATGGGTGGTCAGGATATGGAGACCCGGAATATGTTCCACATGTAATGCGGTATTATTCCGGTGGGAATCTGTTTGCCGGTTTATTCGGAAACAATCAGATTGTATCAGTAGCAATGGCACAGGTGGGAAATGTAGGAGGACAGAAGTTCTGGTCATGGTATGGATTCCCCAGCAGAGAGGAATGGTGCGCCTGCTTTGTCAGTTGGTGTGCGGATCAGTGCGGGTTGATCACAAGCGGGGCAGTTCCGAAATTTGCGTCCTGCCCGGCAGGAGTGGAATGGTTTCGGAGTAATGGGAAATGGAAAGATAGTACCCATAGCCCATCAGCGGGAACGATTATCTTTTTTGATTGGGATGGAGATGGGGTGTCGGATCATGTAGGGATTGTAGAGAAATGTGAGAATGGAAGAGTGTATACGGTGGAAGGAAATTCAGGGGATGCGGTGAGACAGTGTATTTATTTGTTGGGAAATAGTCAAATTTTAGGATATGGTTTATTGATTTCAAAGTGAATAGGAATAACATAGGATATCCACATGTCCTGCCCGCATGTCACCGCCACGAATAAAATGTGCTCGGTAGTATTTGAGAAAATTTAGGCAAGTCAGATGTAAAGAGTAATTCTTTAACAGTTCCTTAGATGCTGATAATTATTCTTTAATCACTTACGGATCTAATTCTCCTTAACTTGCTGTGTAATCAAGGGCGAAGTTGGGGCTAATACCCGCTTCTGCAAGAATTGCAGGAGGCAAATGTCCAGTGGACATTTGAATGCTTGCACCGGGGAAGTTTATGAATATTTAAAATATGTTTAAATCAAAGTTTGTGTCAAAAAGGATAGGTATGCGGTACTCATACATATAAAAACTAGGAAAACTGTCTGCATTATTATGTTCTGGACATGGATCTCCAGGAAGATAAATGTATTGCTAAAAAATCCCAAAACACACTATCTGTATTGAGAAAAATAGCGTATAATATCATCGGTTCATGCAAATGGAACAGCCAGAAGATAGAGAACAAGTTATAAATGTAATAGATGAAATAACAGACGATTTTTCTATAGTGATAAAATGGATTTTTAACAAAATCCAAGTCTCTATTAGATATAGAAGTTTAATTTTCAAAAAACTAGATTAGAGACAAGGGGAGATTGTGCGCTTTTTTATGGAAATAGTATGAGAAAAACTGCCGGAAGTCATATAAGGGATTAAATTTTATGAGGTTAAAACTAAAAGGTGGTACTATATAATTTACGGTCTTGCTAGCGATCTATAATACTGACTCAGAAATTCTTCATGAAACAACCCTAAAAAAGGAAAAAGTACCATTGATTTTATCTTTAGTATTGAGTTAAAATGTGTTTCATTAAGAAACACTACTTTATGCAAATATCAGCCTGGAAATTTAGTTCCCGATTGATGATGATTGGTACTTTGATACCGTAAGTACATTATAGCACATGTGTATTTGCTTTGGTGTGTTTCTTTTTATTTTGTTTGTAGCCAACAGCTACGATATGCTATTGGCCTGTAATAACTGTAAAAAAATCGTAGATTTCTTAAATGTTTACATACAGATAAAACCAGAATCAAACCTACTGGCTGACAAACTAAAGCAGAATTATCATGCGGATTTCGCTGCAAGCTTGGGATAGTCCTTATGGCGTAATTCTACAAGGGTTCCCATAATCCGTCTCCCTTTGAAGTAACGTGGTAACGGGTAGAATGTATGGTCAACCAGAGAGGGATAAATATCCTCTAAGAAGAACGTTCCTTAAACATGATATCGGTTGCGAACTCGCACTGATCTACGCGCCAGTAGCAGCCCTGCCCGAGCTTGTTTATTACAGTATCCGTAAAGGAATTGTCAAAGTGGCTATAGGTGATATTGTTCTGCTGGAACGTATGCTTCATCAACTCCCTGCCGTTTATGTAGAACCGGATGATAAAATATTATAAAAGACTGCGCATAGCTGTAAAGAAGAAACCGGTTTTCTCAAGAAAAAGTTGGTTTCTTTTTTAAACATTTTTGGTTTTGTTTTTGTGTTTCGACAAATCAAAATTTTTTTTATAATTTAGTCACAAAATAATAAGAAGATGAAAGGAGGTAACCGTCATGAAATATTTCAATCGGCTTGCTATGGGTACTTGTTATTATCCCGAACACTGGGATGAGTCTTTATGGTTGAATGACCTGCAGCGGATGCTGAAGGCGGGGATCGGCACGATTCGTATTGCGGAGTTTGCGTGGAATAAGTTTGAAAATGAAGAGGGTGTATTTACTTTCGATTTTTTTGACCGCTTTCTGGACGTGGTAGAACAGACGGACATGAAAGTCATTTTCTGTACTCCCACCGCGACTCCTCCTGCATGGCTGACTCAGAAATATCCGGAAGTATTACAGGCTGACCAGGATGGACATATTTTCTATCACGGCTGCAGACGTCATTATAATTATAATGCTCCGGTTTACCTTGAAAAGACCCGGATCATTGTGGAAGAACTGGCACAGCATTACGCGGATCGCAAATGTATCGTGGGATGGCAGATCGATAACGAGCTGAACTGTCAGATCGGAGAGTTTTTTTCCGAAGCGGACAGCGCGGCATTTCGCGTGTTCTTGAAAGAAAAATACGGGACCCTGAACAAATTGAACGAAGCGTGGGGAACCGTATTCTGGAATCAGACGTATACCGACTGGTCTCAGATTTATCTGCCGAGACATACGCCGCACAATACATCGAATCCTCATTTAAAACTGGATTCCCTGCGGTTTTACTCAGAAAGCTGCATTTCTTACTGCAAACTGCACTACGACATCCTGAAAAAATACCTTCCGAAGAATGTATTCGTGACTACCCAGGGGCTGTTTCCGCATGTCAATTATAACAGGCTGCATGATGAAGCGTTGGACTTTTTGACCTATGACAGCTATCCTATGTTTGGATTATCCGATGAAGGAGGAAACCGTCTCAAGGACCGTAAATGGAGTATGGAACTGGCAAGGATCCGTGGAGCCGGCAATGAATTCGGCATTATGGAGCAGCAGTCCGGACCGGGCGGCTGGTATAACAGACGGTTTATGCCTACTCCGAAACCGGGGCAGATCCGTCTGTGGACCTACCAGTCGGTTGCCAACGGAGCGGATTATATCAGCTATTTCCGTTGGAGAACCTGTACCTTCGGTACAGAAATCTACTGGCACGGTATTCTAAATTATGACAATCAGGATAACCGTAGACTGCAGGAGATTACAGATATTGGCAGGGAATTTGAAAAGCTCAGTGATCTGGCCGGAAAGACCTATCAGGCAAAAGTGGCTATCCTTTATGATTATGATAATGAGTGGGATGGCGAGACAGACGTATGGCACGGCCCTCTGAGAAAGTATTCCAATGCGGGATTGTTCCAGGCTTTGCAGGAATCCCATGTTCCGTTCAATTATGTAACGGTATCGCCCGATCTGCGGGCGGCTGACCTGAAAGCGTATGACGTAGTATTCGCGCCGCATATGACGATCACGGATCCGGGCCTGGCAGAATGTATGAAGGAATATGTAAAGGGCGGCGGAACCCTGATCGCCGGAGCAAGAACGGGATACAAAGACAGAAACGGCAGATGCCCGATGGAGGTTATGCCGATTGGTATGACGGATCTGTTTGGCATGGAAATCCGGGATTTTACGGCTTTGAATGCCGGATCACCTTATGCGTACGCGGCTTTGGGCGATAAGAAATTGTATATGCCGGTTTTCCATGATCTGCTGACTCCGGTTGCCGATACCTGTGAGACCGTGGCTGTATATAGCGAAGATTTCTATAAGGGTACGCCGGCTATCGTGAAGAATCAGTATGGGGAAGGCCAGGCATGGTATTTCGGAGCGGCTTTCGATTGTGAGACTGTCAAAGAGCTTTTGAAGGCTCTCGGTGTGGAAAGCCTGATCAAAGATCTGGCAGAAGTGCCGTCCTGCTGTGAAATTTCCATCCGTGAGGGTGATGGAAAAGCATATCTCTTTGTTTTGAATTACACCGGGGATATGGTGGAGCTTGAACTGAAAAAAGAGATGCGCAACGCATTGACAGACGAAAAGGTATCCGGTGCATATCAATTGGATGCATACGGAGTCCTGATTCTGGAAATCTAAAAGAGAAGGGAGAACAATGAGATGAAAAGAAAGGTAGCATTAGCATTAGTAGGTGTCATGGTATTGTCCATGGTTGGCGGCTGTAGTTCCGGAAACGGAGATTCCAAAGGCGGATCCGGTGATTCCGGAAAATCCGGCGATAAAGTAGTCATGAACATGACAACCTTAAACGGCGGAACCAACGATGTGTTTGCTGAGGCTGTTCAGAAGGAAATAGACAAATTCAACGCGGACAATGAATACAATGTGGAAATTCAGCTGGAGTGCTATTCCAATGATAACTATAAGACCAAACTGACGACACTGATGGCTTCCAATTCCCAGCCGGATATCTTCTACACCTGGGAGGCGGGATATCTGCAGCCCTTTGTGGAAGGCGGTAAAGTATATCCGGTAGGCGACATTTTCAATGAGGATGAAGAGTGGAACAGCGTATTTCCTGACAAGAGCGTATTCGGACCTCTGACCTACGATGATAAGATCTACGCGGTTCCCAATGCCAGACAGATCTGTGTGGTGGCTTATAATAAGGATCTGCTGGATGAGGCCGATGCTGCCGTGCCGACTACGTATCAGGAATTTCTGGATACCTGCCAGAAACTGACCGACGCGGGAATCCCGGCATTCTGCTGCCCGTGCGGCGAGGCCTGGTATGGCGGACAGCTCCTGCAGCAGATGTGCAACATCAGCGGCGGCGCGGATTTCTATGATTATATGGTCAGTGATGAAGTGGAATGGAACAACGAGACCTTCGTGGAAGCCGGCGAAATGCTGAAGGAAATGAACGACAAGGGCTATCTGATGAACGGTTCCCTGGGAATGGATCCCAGTGAAGGATTCGAGCGTTTCAATAATAAAGATGTGGCGATGATACAGCTGATCACCTCCAGCGTAAATAAGCTGATCTCTGACTCCGTTGCTCCGGATCAGATTGATTTCTTCATCCTTCCGACCGATGATCCCGCAAATGCAGGTGTAAATGTCGGTTCCATCGGATTGACCTACGCAATCAGCAGCCAGGCGGAGAATCCGGAAGCTGCCGCGGCGTTCCTCAAGCAGCTTTCCCTCAGCACGGATTACCAGCAGGATCTGACGGACAACAGCCAGGTATCCGTAACCAATCTGGAAGTAAATACGGAAAGTCTGGATCCTATGACGCTGCGCGCCCGTGAAAGATTTGAAGAGATGACTCTGTATACGCCATGGCTTGACCGTATCTATGGAGCAGGCGAAGGAGGAGAATTTAACAACGCGTCCGTAGCGATCCTTGGAGGAACCTCTCCCCAGGAGGCAATGGATAACTTGCAGCAGTTTGCCATTGACAACGCGAAAAACTAACGGGTAACGTGTGGAATAGTGCTGCTTTCGGGCAGCACTGTCTTTTGTAGAGGAGGTTGCGTATGAATAAAGTACTGAGTAATAAAAAGACCGTGGCAATCTTTATTTTGCCGTCACTGATTCTGTTTGCGGTATTTGTCCTGATCCCCATTATATATAATGTATACATCAGTCTGTTTCAGACCGATCTGATGGGAACGAAAAACTTTGTCGGACTTCGCAATTACATGAATCTGTTTAACGATAAATTCTTTTTGAAGGCACTGAAAAATAACGCCATGCTGGTTGTCGGTTCTTTGATCGCCCATCTGCCTCTGGCGCTGGTGTTCGGAAATTTCATTTTTACGAAAATCAGGGGAAGTAAATTTTTCCAGTCCGCTTTTTTCCTTCCCTCGGTTATCTGCGGAGCAGGCGTCGGTATTATGTTCAAGATGATTTATAACTCCGAATTCGGTCTCGTAAACGCCTTATTGGATCTGTTACATATGCCTCAGTTTAAACATTCATGGCTTAATGAGGAACAAACGGTTATGTTTGCTATGATCCTGGTGGTTATGTGGAAATTCGTGGGGTATCATATGGTCATTCAGTTGGCTGCTATGCGCTCCATTCCGGGAGAATTGTACGAATCGGCCCGTATTGACGGCGCGACCATGTGGCAGCAGTTTACGAAGATCACCCTGCCGCTGATCAAACACGTGATCCGTATTGACGTAGTTTTGATCATCACCGGTTCCCTGAAATATTTCGATCTGATCTGGTCCATGACCAAAGGAGGACCGAACCATGCCAGCGAGGTTATGGCAACCTATATGTATTATCAGGGCTTCCGTACGCTGAAGTTTGGCTATGCCAGTGCCATCGGTGTTGTACTTCTCATTTTGTGTACGGCAGTTATCTGGTTGGTAAATCGTCTGATTCGTGTTGAGAAAATGGAATACTAGGAGGTGGAGAGATGACAGTACAAAGAAGAATCTTACGGGGAACTGCCTTTTTGTTAATGGCCGTCTTCGCTGTGATGTGTCTGTATCCGTTGGTCTGGCTGATTCTTGGTTCCTTTAAAAGTAATCAGGAACTGTATACGAATACGTGGGGGCTTCCTGAATCTCTGGGGCTTGTAAATTATATCAACGCAATATCTAAAGCGGATATTGTTCACAGCTACATCAGTTCTGTAGTGATCACGGTCGCGGCCGTATTTATTACCGTATTTTTGGGGGCAATGGTTTCTTATGGGATTTCCCGATTACATTTTAAACTCTGTAAGCCGGTAAACACGCTCTTTGCCATGGGTATGAGTATTCCGGCTTATGCAGCCATTGTGCCTATGTTTTCCATGTTTAACCGGATGCACCTTCTGGATTCCTGGATTTCCGTTATTATTGCCCATACGGTGTTTGCGTTTCCGATTACTATTTATATTCTTACGGGATTTTTTTCCACGATTCCGAAAGAATTAGAAGAAGCTTTCACGGTAGACGGCTGTACAATTTGGAAAGGATATTATAAAATAATACTACCGATCGCGAAGCCTTCGATCGCGACGGTCTCGGTAATTAACTTTATCACTATATGGAACGATCTTTTGTTCCCGCAGATTTTCCTTACTTCAATGAATAAGATGCCGCTTCCGGTTATTCTGACCCAGTTTGCGGATTTGGATTCTACGGATTATGCCGGTATGCTGGCAGCAGTCGTTATGACAGTTATTCCTACGATCGTGGTATATCTGATCCTTCATGATAAAGTAATGGAAGGTATGACAGCGGGCGCTGTGAAAGGATAATGGATTTATGGATACCTACAAGCTTCTGATTGCTGATGATGAACCATTGATCCGTCGGGGGATCTCTTCTCTTGACTGGGGGAAGATCGGGATTACCGTGTGCGCGGTAGCCAATAACGGGAAAGAAGCCATTGATTTGGCTTCTTTGTATATCCCGGATCTGGTGCTGGCCGATATCCGTATGCCTATCGTGGATGGGCTTGATATGGCGGAACGGATTTTGGCTCAGAATAAAAAATGCAAAATTATCTTTTTGAGTGGCTATGAAGATTTTGCCTATGCAAAACGCGCATTACACATGGGCGCGTTTGATTATATTTTGAAACCGGCATCTCCCGAAGAAATTCTGGAGACATGCCGCAGGGCAACGCTTCAGATTCGTCAGGAAGTGGGGGCTTGTCAACTGCCATCAGTCCATATGGCAGTTCTGGAAAGAGAGGCCGGCGAAATGCGGGAGAAAGAGCCGGACAGCGAGGGGAAGATCAATGTGCGGGAGATCAACCGTTTTATTGAGCAGCATTATGCGGAAAATTTATCCTTAAACACACTCTCCCGAACCTTTAATTTCAATGCGGTTTATATCAACCGGATGCTGAAAAAAGAGACAGGCTTTACGTTTCTGGAGATATTGACCAATAAACGGATGTCGGAGGCTGTCCGCTTTCTGGAGGAAACCGACTGGAAGCTGGGTAAGATTGCCGAGACCGTGGGAGTTCCCGACCAGCGGTATTTCAGCACGATGTTTAAGAAATATTACGGATGTTCGCCGAAGCAGTACCGGCAGAAAATGAAGAGGGAAAACGTATGAGCAGAATCCACAAGCGGAAGTTTCGGGGAAAACTAAAATATAAATATCTGGCTGCATTTATCGGTGTCAGCCTGTTTCTGGCGCTGATGCTGACCTTTTCCTATTACTGGTATTTCAACCGGATATATGAGCAGCAGACCCAGGAATATATCCGTAATATGGGACGGGAATCCGTCGGCAGTCTGGAACTGACCATGAAACAGATCAATACGGTCATTTTGAGCATTCAGTCGGAGGATACGATCCAGGATTTTCTTTATGGTGTGGACCACCATCAGTATACGATAGCGGAACAGGCCAGAATGCAAAACATCGTGCGCGATACGGTTTATGCCAATATTCTCTGGACGGATTCCATTACGAATGTTTATCTGGAATCGGACCGCGGGTATTCGGAGGTCTGGGAAAAATCCGGCGGCGGCGTCATCTGGAACAGGGATCGCCGCCAGTTCATTTATGACGGCGGCGGCAGGGCCGTCTGGCTGGGGCTGGATGATTCCGGCCGTTTCATGCAGGTGGGCGCACAGATCAACAGCAAAAAGGATATGAGTGTTCTGGGCTTTTTGATGCTGCAGATACCGGCCAATGATTTTCGCAGCCATGTGGAAAATATGTCCTTTACCCGTGACGGCAAGAGTCTGATCGTGGACAGCCGCATGAATGTCATCGTAAGCACCGGTGACGAGGTGATCCGGGCTTCTGGGAAACTGAAGGATCTGATTTCCAATGATATGACGGGGAGTGATCTGCTGCGGACGAATGTCGCCGGAATCGACAGCTATGTGTATATTGAGAAAATGAACTCCGCTGACTGGTACATGGTTTCTCTGATTCCGCGGATAAGCTATCTGGGTGTGCTTCACGATCTTCGGGTGGTGCTCGGTGTGTTCTGTGTGCTGGTGCTCTTTGGAATTTCTCTTTTGCTCTTTTATATTGTCTCCCGGTTCACGGAGAGTATTGAGGATCTGCAGGAGGCCATGCGGCGTTTCGGAGAGGGCGATTTCAATGTGATCTGTGCCGTGCGCACCAATGATGAGATCGGAGAGCTGTCCCAGCATTTCAATATGATGGTTTATAATATTAATGATCTGGTGGATCGTGTCTACAATGCCAATATGCTGCGGCAGAAGGCGGAACTGGAATCGCTGCGGATGCAGATCAATCCCCATTTCCTTTATAATACCCTGGATATGGTGGCCTGGATTTCACGGGATAAGGGAGTGGCAGAGGGGGCAGATATAGCCGTGGCTATGAGCCAAATGATGCGCTATACGATCAAAGGCCCGGCTATGACCAATCTGGGGGCAGAGCTGGAACATATCCGCCATTATCTGACGATCCAGAAATTGCGCTATGGTGACCGGATTACGTTCATTGTACAGTCGCCGGAGGATTTGATGGAATTTCGGCTGCCTAAGCTGGTGATTCAGCCGTTGGTAGAAAATGCCATTATCCACGGAGTGGAAAACATCGAACAGGGTATTGTGGTTCTGGATGTTCAGAAGATGAAGGACCGGGTACGGATTTGCGTCAGCGATAATGGGGTAGGAATGGAACAGAGCAAAATCGATGAAATCCTTGGGGAGGATGAAGAACTGATTATGGAAGCCCAGGACTCCATCGGTCTCAGGAATGTGAACCGCCGCCTGAAGATTCGCTACGGCGAGTCCCATGGGCTGGTTATTGAGAGTGTACCCGGCGGCGGCACCCGCATCTGCGTATGGATTCCCATGACAGAGAATGCGGAAGATAACAGTTGATTTTCTGTGGCATTTTGCGTATAAATTAGAGACAAGGTGGATTGTGTGCTTTTTTATGGAAATAGAATAAGAAAAACTGCCGGAAGTCATATAACGGATTAAATTTTATGAGGTTAAAACTAATAGGATATCTTGGGTTTGGCCTCTTTGAGTCTACCCCCCTTTTGAGGATCATCTTTATTGCTTTTAGAGGTATTGGCACCGTTAGTATGGAAAATGCAGGTGTCTCCGCCTCGCAGAAGATTGATATGGGACTTGGCACAGCTATTTTCGGATGGATATTGTCAGGCTCTGAATTTGACGGCGCACAAGATGTCCAAGGAATCGTGCAGACACAATCCAATTCGTATATAATTGAAATCTACTGGCACTTACAATGATTGTTTTCGTAATGTTTTCATGTTCTTTCATTTAGAGAGTGATCTGAAAACAATGGAGGCTGAAAAGGCGGCGGAATAATTGTACTAAAAAGTAAGCAATGTCTGAAATACGTTATAGAAGGTTATGGCCGAGTAAGTAGAGGAAGCAGGTGTGTAAAAATTTTATAAAATCATTTTGCGTACACGAAAGTAAATGACAATTCTGTACAATATAGAATAGATAAAATTAAGGCGGCTTTTTCTGATATGCTTTATAAGCAAGAAATTGCAGCCTTTTTGTCCTTGTGAGGGAAAAATCATGTCTATTTTAGTTTTGGAATCTATAAGGGGTGTATATACATCATTGATATTATTATTGAAATAGAATAATTTTAAGTGAAAAAAGATTTATCTAAAAAAGGATAGGATACGCTTTTTAAGTTTTTTGACATTTGGGTGATTATGATATTTTTGCAACTTAATCTATCAGGGGTTAATTCCCCGCAGCTTTGCTGCGAGGAAGTTTATTATGCTAGATCATAATGGTTTGTAAAAATTATGGAAGTATGTAAATGCCCAAAGCATAGAAGGAATCTTATAAAGGCATACCTGTCCTCTTTTTAGCTTTTACCTATGAGGAATCTGATTATTGTAATGGTAAAAATCTAACATAATTAAATAAAAGACCATATTATGCGGAGATTTAAATTCAATAATTATGGATAGTGGTGTAATTCTGGTGCAGGTCAGGCTGAACTATTATTGCTATGCCAAAATTCAACTGGAGAGCTCGTCTGCCTCCACACTTCGATTTGATTTTAAAAATTTCAGATCGGAGGAAAGAATAATGGCTTACAATAAAGCAAGAGAGGAACGTAAATGGAAGCAATGGAAGGAACAAGAAGAAAAAATACTCCGAACCCTGGGAATGGATGAAAAATCTATCCAGAAATTGAGAGAGTTTGACTGGAAAGATTTTAAGGCTGAAAGATGTTATCAGGATCATTGGGCGTCATTTCCAGAAAATCAGGATTGGGAAAGTCAGGTATTAGATGAACAGGAAATCAATAATATTCCTTTACTATTGGATTCCATTGATGACGAGCATCTTTTACATATCCTGCGGGATACAGACCGAAGTACTCTGCAGATATTATTGATGAGGATAATGGGATTTTCAGTAACAGAGACCGCAGAGGAATTGGGAATTACTGAACACGCTATTCATTGCAGGATTAATAAACTAAAAATAAAAATTATAAAATTTTCATAAAGTGAGAGAGAAAAAGGGGGTTCCCAACGGCTATATAGTAGAAGGGTAAATCTCTTCGGCCGCACTTTGACAACTTTATACCAGCATTACAGGTACGTTCCCGTGAGTTGTAGCGTGACAAGATAAGCGCCAGGACAAGCGGAAACAGCCACTGCATGGAGGGGATGGATTTTTTCAATATCGGAAATTGGAAAAGGGAGGGTCATTCCTTACCATGCAGTGTCTGTTCCGCTTCGAGCGATTCCTTATACTTGAAATAAGCCGCGGCTGGCTTTTCGCCATGATCACAAGCGGGGGATAATGATACACATATTTGCCAAAAAGCAAAAGGATGAAATTCAGGTTGTAATCAGCAAGACCTTTCGGACATCCGTGAACGGCATCGGTATAGCAGGAAGGAATTATCAGATCATCAGACTGGAAAACTTTATGCGAGTGTATAGTAAACGACAGTTTGTTTTATACCTGCACATTTTATAAATACTGTAGTATTGTCACATTCATGTAGTCTAGCACAAAAATAATGTTGTTTGCTATAAATACAGAGAAATAGAGTTTACAGTCTAAATGCGTATTTTTGATCATCTAATTGAAAATACATACTCGGCTATCGGAAATTCCGAAACACCATACCCGCCAGATGCCTGCCTGTAATGTTCCCAACCATCACAGAAGATGGACGGCTTTCGGGGATGCGGGGTCAAATACGAATGCCAAAAGAAACAAATGTATCTGTTCAGCTGAGGTAATATTTTTGAGGGAACTGAACAGAAAAATGAAATCAATCGAAGTGTGTCGTTGATATCAGATACCATGCGGCTGTGGGGTACTACGGCCGCATGCATGTGATACCAACGCCATACAGTTTCAAGAAAGGCAATCACGTTATGAATTACGATTATGACGGCCAGGAGACAGGCCGGAAAAAAACAGAAGGGATGAAAGTTCTGATAGTGGAGCCATTGAAAGAACCTTATCTTAAAACCATTTCCGGAGATTTAAGATCGTTGCAGAATATAGTTGGGGGACATATCGACGCAACATATCCTTTTAAAGATCCGGTTGCGATTGTATTGAACGACGAGGGGAAAATAAACGGTATGATGCCGAACCGTGGACTCTATGATGACAAAGGGAATTTATATGATATTGTAGCGGGAACATTTCTCATCGCAGGGCTGACAGAAGATGATTTTGGAACTTTGAGCGAAGAACTGTCGGCAAAATATATGGAGAAGTTTAAGGTGCCTGAAATGCCTGTCCGTATCAATGGACAAATGGCGATGGTTCCCATGCCGGAACAAATGAGGGGGAAAACAGCGCAGGCTGAAAAGGATTCAGCACGGGTTGAAATGGAATTCAAAACCGGACAGTGCCGGAACAGCCGGACGAACCAGAACAGAAAGATCAGAAAACGGAGCAGGGCAAATGAGGGACGCTGACAAGACTGTGCCTATGGGATGGCACCAGAAAAAAGCCCATGAGGAAGTGGATCATATTTTTCAAGAACTCATGCCAAAACATGGTTTGACCGTCCGGGAAGAGCAGCTCCGTCTAAGCCACGAAATGCTAGACGCTCTATGGGGGAATCAGATAGCATTGTGTGACGCCGGAGTAGGGATTGGGAAAACATACGCATATCTGGTAGCGTGCATCATGAAAGAAAAATACGCAAAACAAGTGGGAAATCTTTTCAGAACGGAAAACTATCCGGCGGTGATCTCCACCTCCAGTATTGCGCTTCAAGAAGCAATCCTGCAAGAGTACATTCCGTTTCAGTCCCGGCTCCTGATGAAAGAAAAACTGATCTGCAGACCGCTGAAAGCTGTCGTCCGCAAAGGGAAGGAACATTTTGTGTGCGATAGCCGCCTGAATCAGCGGATTGCTTCCATTCAGGATAAGAAGAAAAACGGAAACCAGAAAAAAGCATTGCTCGCCCTGCGTACCTGCTATGACATGGATCAGGTGCATGGGCTGAGCGGGTTTGACAGGAGGCTTGTATGTGTTCCTAAGTTCTGCCCGAAGAATTGTACGGAGAGGGAAACCTGCCGTTATCGGAGATATATGAAGCGAGTGAAAAGCACAGGAATCCATTTTCAGATCTGTAACCATAATTACCTGCTTGCGGACGCTTCCCACCGGACAAAGGGATACAATCCGCTCTTATCGGATTACCGGGCGTTGGTGATTGATGAAGCCCATAAGCTCCCGGAAGCGGCGGTGCAGATGTGCGGAAAAACATTATGCAGTGACGATATCTTAGAGATCTGCTATTTACTGGAAAAGGAGCATCAGGGAATCCGTGCCAGACATTTAAAGGCAGAGATGAAAAAACTCTTTCAGGTGATTGCGGAAAATCATTCCTTTGAGAACGGGCAGAGGATTGCGTTCCGGCAGACAGAGGAATGTATTTCCATCTTGAAAGAGAGTGCCGCACTTTTATTTGAAATCGGCAGGCGGTGCAAGGGGAGTATTTCCAAATGGATCCGCAACCGGCTGGAAGAAGCAGGGATAGTTCTCTGCTATTTTTTAGTCCCCGGCAGGAAGTACGTTTTATATTTGGAGCAGGATACGGAACGGCTTCCGGTTTTCTGCGCCACAAGCCGGGAGGTTCCGGCCTATCTCCAGAAGGTGTTATGGAATCAGGGGATTCCGGCAATCCTCACCAGTGGAACATTAAAGGCCGGGAACGGCTTTATGCGAACCCGGCAGATGTTGGGGTTGAATGAAAAGAACCGGAAAAAGCAATCCGGGGTGCAGTAATATGTGGCGGAATCGCCGTTTGAATATAGGAGAAACTGTCTGCTTTACCTGCCGCAGGATGGAAAGCAGATCCGACATGGGAGCCGGGAAGAAGCGGTATGGATCGCAAAGCGGATTAAACAAC
>CATLCV010000083.1 GCA_949893755.1 uncultured Lachnospiraceae bacterium
AACGGAGATTCCTGTGATTCTTGCTGTCCTGAAAGTATTATACGATAATGATATGTTGGATGCAATTGACGAACTGGCCAAATAAATGGGCAAATAAGTCCGCCTTACCGTTCGTGCGTTTATTCTGATAATCTGTATTGGAAATATTGAAAACAAAGTCGATTTTTAGTATAATTATCTCTATATAATTTTGGAGGTGGGCCTGTGAATCGGACAAAAGAAGCCATTAGCGACGTATTTTGGCAGATTCTGGAGGAAAAGCCATACAGCAAAATTACAGTGCAAAATATCGTAGAACGCTGCCAGGTGAACCGGAATACGTTTTACTACCATTTTAAGGATATCCCTGATCTTGCCGAATATTCTATTAAGGCATGGACGGATCAGGTGATTAAAAATAATTGTGAGTTTGGATCGCCTATAAACTGTCTTACTCCAGCGGTACAGGAACTTACAAAGCGTAAGACCGCTTTCATTCATATTTACCGTTCTTCCCATCGGGAAGCGTTCATACGGTATCTGAATGAAATCTGTTCTTATATTGTGCAGTCCTATATAGACTGGGCGACAAATAAAATTGCCTTGTCGCCGGAGAATAAATCTACCGTAATTAAAGTTTATAAATGTATTTTTGTAGGTATTGTCCTGGACTGGCTGGACGCGGGGGCTTCCTATGACCTTCTTGGCTTTTGCGAAAAAGTCTGTGTATCTTTCGCTGGTTCCGGCAAAAGAGCGCTTCTTGGACAGGAAAAAGCAGCTTTTCGCGGCCAGGAACTTTGCTTACAGTAAAACAGATAAACAGCAGTCAATCACGAATGAGCGATCCTTATACTTGCCCCCATTCCGAAAGCATTTGGCCCTACATGGCTGCTGATGCTGCAGGTTAAGGGATCGTAGAGCAGGTCATCATCAGGAAAAACTTTTTTTGCCATTTCCACCCAGGCATTCAGGTCTTTTTCATCCAGAAAACTTCCGGCTATACCAAGCCGTACTTCATATCCCTGGCTTTTGAAGGAATCCACTTTTTTATGCATTGCCTCCAAAAGCCTTTTCTCACAGTTTTTTCGCCCTCTTACCTTTTCATATGCGTCAATCTTGTTTCCGCCTATGATTAACAAAGGCTTAATATTTAAGACAGAAGCCATTGCAGCAGCAGTTGGAGTGATACGCCCTCCACGTTTTAAATAATCCAGATTATCCACGCCTACAAATATAATAGAATGAAGGGCATTTTTTTCTAACTTCGTTTTGATGTCAGAAGCCTCCATACCTTGCTCTACAAGCTGCAGGGCATCCAGTACGGCATGGCGCTGGGTAACGGAAATCCTTCGGACATCTGCCACGGAAACTTTGCCTGGATATTCCTTAGCCATCTGACAGGCGGTATGGCAGGAGCCGGACAAACCGCTGGACATGGGGATATATAGTAATTCATCAAAGCCTTTGGCAAATACATTTTCCCATGCAGACATTAGATCTGCCGGGGATGGCTGTGAGGTATGGATTTTTTCGTGATCTGCAAGGTGTTTCAGAAATGTTTTGTGGTTTAAGTCAATTCCTTCATAGTAGAACGTATCCTGGATGCAGACTGGCATGGGCACAATAAATATGTGTAAAGCCTCCGCTTCCTTTTTGGAAATTCCACAGTTGCTGTCGGTTACGATTGCTGTTTTCATAGACAGTTTCTCTCCCTCCTTATGAAATACAGAAAGCCTGCCACTGGCAGCCTTTCTGCATACGATGGTATTAAGAGGGGCGGCGCATATTAAATACCAGCGCCGCCTCATTCCATACTTGTTAATCGTTGTCTGATGGCTATATCGGACGGCCGCAAAAAGTTACTGTGTTTTATTCTTGTTTCTGTCGCTTTTATCCCAAAGTTCATCTGCCATCGGTTTCCAATCTGCTGCGTAGCGGTCACATTTGGCGCAGAGATGCTCCACGCTTTCCGGAGATTGCAGATCTGTAGAATGCGCCCCGGCACAGGAAACCATTTCACGCAGCCTTTCCGGGTTTTCAAGCATTGGGCAGGGACGCAGCATATTCTCATTGAAAGGCTGTCCTCTGTGATAAGCCATTAACATAGGAGAACGCAGGGCTTCCAAAAGCGTTTTTTCCCGGATATTGGAATCCGAATAATGAACAAATACGCAAGGATCAATGTCTCCGTTTGCATTGATATGGAGATACCGATGGCCTCCTGCGATACAGCCGCCAACATATTCCGCATCATTTTGGAAATCCATAGCAAACAAAGGTTTTTCGGCGCGATAACGGCGGATTCTTTCATAAGTTCCTCTGCGTTGCGCAGGTGTAGGCATCAGTTCCGGAGCGGCATCATTTCCTACCGGCATATAATGGAAATACCAGATGAACCACGCTCCCATTTGGGTCACCTTGTCCAGATATTCCTCTGAAGTGATAGATTCATAATTGGCGCTGGTATAGCAGGAGGAAATTCCATATATCAGTTTTTTGCTGCGGAGCAGCTCTAATGCATGGATGACTTTCTGGTAAACTCCATTGCCACGTCTTCCGTCTGTGGCATCTTCGAATCCCTCCAGAGAAATTGCAGGAACAAAATTACCTACCCGGAGCATTTCGTCTGCAAAATCTTCATCAATCAGCGTTGCGTTCGTGAAGCACAGGAAAACACAGTCTGAGTGCTTCTCGCACAGCCGGATCAAGTCTTTTTTACGAACCAATGGCTCCCCGCCGGTATATATGTACATATAGACGCCAAGCTCCTTGCCCTGACGGATAATATCGTCAATTTCGTCACAGGTCAGATTGAGCTTGTTTCCGTATTCTGCAGCCCAACAGCCAGTGCAGTGAAGATTGCAGGCAGAAGTGGGATCTAAAAGAATTGCCCAGGGGATGTTGCAGTCATATTCCCGGCGCAGTTCTTCTTCCTTTGGCCATCCAATCAGACCTGCATTGATAAAAAAGTTTACGGCGAGGGTTTTTGTTACATTTGGATCAATATCCGTAAACAGCCGACGGGCATAGGAATAATAAGGATGCTCCGGGTTTGTAATGATTTCCCGGATTGTTTTTCTCTGGGAAATAAAATCATTTCCGGCAAATTTATCAGCCCAGTCCATGATCTTAAGCATATTTTTTTCCGGATCTTTGTAAATATAGTGGAACGCCTGTTCCAGACCAAATTTCTTCAGTGTTGTTGATGCATTCATGTATTTCATCTCCTGTTTTTATCTTTGCATTTTCTATCGCAGACAATGCTTCTGCTTCGTCGTTTCCCGTTGTTACAATACTTACATCCTATTCCTCATCTTCTTCAATGGAACGCCTTTCTTTTGGCGATAAATATACGGTACTATGAACAATATAGTGCCTCATAAAGCCCTCTGCCAGAAGGCTGCATCCTGCTATGATCTGCATATTCGTTATTGCAAGTGCGACTCCTGATGTCCCTGCAAGAATAGACAGCGTTAATATTACAGGCCAGGATGAAAGCCCGAACTTTTTTGCGTCTATGGAAGTCTGTATGCAGAGCAGACTGTCCAGCAGGATCAAAAGGCCAAGTCCAGACAACAAATGCCCGTGGAATCTGGAACCGAATACCAATACGCCGATTCCTAAGACAATCAGGAACAGTCCGCAGGCAAAATCATATTGAAAGGCCAGACAGTAAAGGTCTTTGGAGAGATAGCCGGTCATTTTTATGATTCCATAAGCGATTAAGATCATACCTCCCACGAAAACGGCTGTTCCAGGATTCAACTCTGGCGTAATCATGCAGATAATACCCGAAATGTAAAACAGGATAGAGATCAGGATGTACCCGGTTCGGGCAATTTTTATCTGTTTCAAGGCTATCACCCCCTTAAATATAAAGGTATCCTATTCCTCTGATTCATCTTCTGCTATGCAGGCATTTTCCAATTTTTTTAAGACCTTTCCTGCAAAGTCCCTGCCTCCTATACCGAAGGAAATGGCAAATGCTGTAGCAAGAGCCGTATGATTGTTTTTGGATAACGCTTTCTGCGCCAGGCCGTCACATATAAATATTTCGTTCATAAGAGAGCCTCCTTTTGATGAATAATCTTATGTTGGTACTGTACACCTTATATTTTCTCTTTGAAATGGACAATAACGGTATAAATATCTAAAAACCAGACAAAGGCAAATCATTTGTCTAATTTTTTGCAGCCGGTTCTGCTGACAATAGTGTGTAGATTTTTTTTGAATATTCGTACCATTCTTTTGAATAAAAGCATTTACGAAACGCTGTACTAGAACGATTTTACTTCCGCTTCACGTCATCTTCACACGGATTTTACACCGCTCCATTACACTGTCTCCATACAGCACACGATTGTATTGACCGGATGCCGCGCAGCAAATGCGCAGTGCCGTGTGAGCGGTAAGGAACTGTGGGAAAGCAGCCCAGCTATGCGGTAGGAAAATAACTTGTACAGATTGCGCAGGATATTTCCTAGAGACAAAAATGCAACTTGCTGTGCAAATATGAGAAGGAGGTACATAACATGTTTTTAGGATTGGAATGGTATTGGTGGCTGGTGATTGCGGCGGTTCTGGCGGTTTCACTGCCCCTGAAAGTAAAATTCATGAAGTGGTGGGGCCGGCGTCAGCAGGAAAAAAAGAATGCCAAACACGGAAAATGGGGTGATGAGGATGATTGAAGTCAAAGATCTGACCTTTTCTTACGGAAAGGAGAAGCAGGCGCTCCATGGACTGAATTTTACGGTGGAAAAAGGGGAAATTTTCGGATTTCTGGGGCCCAACGGCTCCGGGAAATCTACCACCCAGAAGATCCTCACCGGGATCCTGAAAGGCCACGGCGGCCGGGCGGCCCTGTTTGGGAAGGATATTTCCGAGACCCATACACAGGATTTTTTCCAGAGGATCGGCGTACTGTTTGAATTTCCTTATCTGTACGCCAACTTAAGCGCACTCGATAACCTGAACTATTTTTCTTCCTTTTATCCCCGGGAAAATGTCCGGAATCCGGAGGAATTGCTGGAAATGCTGGAATTTAAACGGGATTTCCTGAAAAAGCCTGTTTCTTCTTATTCGAAAGGAATGCGGCAGCGTGTCAGTATGGCGCGCGCACTGATCAGCAGCCCGGAGCTTTTATTTTTGGACGAGCCCATCAGCGGGCTGGATCCCTCCGGCGCCGTGCTGTTCCGCAAGATCATTGAGGATGAGCGCCAAAAAGGAACCACCGTATTTCTTACCACACATAACATGGTGGATGCGGACCTGCTCTGCGACCGGGTCGCATTTATTTCCAACGGGCAGATCGCCGCGCTGGATACGCCCCGGAATCTGAAAGAGCAGAACAGCAGCCATCAGATCGAGGTGGAATACCTGTACCACGGGGAATCCGGAACCGCGCTTTCAGATCCGAAAAAGGAACGGCGGACAAAAATCCTGGATGCCGCGGAACTGGAGCATGGATTTTCCTTTCCTCACGATGAGATCCTCAGCGTCCATTCCCTGGAGCCTACCCTGGAGGATGTATTTATCCGCTGTACAGGAAGGGGGCTGGACGGATGAAAAACAGTTTTTTTGCACTGATGAAAAAGGATTTCCGGCTCATGGTGTCCGCTAAGTTTTTTCTGCTTGCGGCCGGGTCGCTGATCCTGTACTCCTGCTATATCCATTTCGTATATGTCAACCTGGATGATGAACTATTTCCGGTGTACTGTTATGACCCGGAGCATATGCAGGACGGCGGGACAGGCCGGGGCGGAGCCGGCATCCATGGCAGCGCATCGAACCGGAACGGCACCAGCCTTCCGGACAACGGCTCGGGCCGGGATGACTGTTCGCTCCGAGCTGCAGGTGCTTCACTGCCCAGCCTGATCCATGTAAATACAATGGACGAACTGCTGGAAGCCTGCGCAGACGGATACTCCGTGGGAATCGATCTTTCCGGAGAAGCTCCGCGGATCCATATGGTTTCCTGCGGGATGGGTACCCTGGACAATCTGAGGGCCGCTTATGCGGTTCTTAGGGCAGAATCATACGATCCGCTTCTTACGGTTCCCGCGATCCGAACCCGTCCGGCGTCATGCATCGGAATCGACGGCAAGGAAATGAAGAACCGCCGCGAGATCACTGCCGAATTTCTGTTTTTTGAACTGGCCGCCGTCGGATTTTTAGGTCTGGCCGCCATGCTGTTTAAGGAAAAGGAAATGGGCGTGATCCGGGTTCATGCCGTCCTTCCCGTGCAAAGCTCCGCTTTCATCCTGTCCAAGCTGGGCCTGATCCTGCTTGCCGACCTGACATTTTCCGCGCTGCTGACACTCATCAATCTGGGATCAGCAGAGGGCCTGGCCGTGCTTCCAGCCGTCCTGCTCCAGGCAGGCATCCTGTCCCTGATCATGGCGCTGGTGGGCTTTTTATGCGCCGTCGCGCTGCCGGATTTCAAACAATTTTCCCTGCTGTACCTGGTGCTGGCGATCTTCATCACCACCCCGGTATTCATGGCCGGGCAGATGGGCATCGAATTCGACTGGATGAAATTTCATCCCATGTACCATCTGTTTATGGCAATGAAGCACGCCTATTTCCGAAGGCCCACTGTCAGCATTTTCTATTATGTTGCCTGTGCGAGCGCCGTCTTCCTGCTGTTTTTCCTGGCAAAATGGGCACTCACGCGGGAAATGAAAAGGGAGGGATAAACCATGGACCGGACGTATTTACATGAACATACACCCAAAGGAGGAAATGAACCATGAACCGAACCGCACTGAACTATCAAATGAAATCCATCCGGCGCGACAAGCTGTGTATTCTGACATTTTTGCTGCCCATTCTGGTGGGGCTGGCGCTGAACCTTCTGTCAGATCTGAATTTTTCGGCGGCGGCGGAATCTGCCTTCGGCATCCTGAAAAATGACCTGGCTACGGAAACTGTTTCCTGGCTCCGTCAATACGGCCCGGTCACAGAATATGACACCCGTGAGCAGCTCGAAGCCGCCGTCATAGAGCCTTCCACCCAGGTAATCGGCATCCTGTCTGATGATTCCGGCAGCATGTCCGGCGGCTCCGAGATCCGAACCGGCGATTCCGGCAGCATGTCCGGCGGCTCCGACATTCGGATCAGCGATTCCGGCAGCATGTCCGACGGCTCCGGCATCCACCCCGATGGCTCCGAAATCCTGTCCGATGGCTCCAGCTCCGGCATCCGGGCCTTCCGCTCTGGCGACGAGACCACCCGGATCGCCGCGTCCGCCGACCTGCTGCCTGCGCTCTATGCCGGCCGCAGCCTGATGTCCCGATATGAAAGGGAAATGCTTCCCTCCCCCGCCGACAATGAAATGATGAAGCATCTGCTGATCGTGATCACCATGGTCACGGCCATGTTCATGGGATGCACCTTCAACGCCATGAGCATCATCAGCGAAAAAGAGGACGGGATCCTCTATATCAACGAGATCCTTCCCATGACGAAGGCCCAGTATGCCCTGCAGAAGATCATGGTCGGCTTCCTCGGCGGAACACTTTCCACGATGCTGACCGCTCTCATCTGCATCCGGCTCAGAGCGGCGCAGCTTCTCCCGCTGCTGCTCCTGATCGTCCTGTCCGCTTTTATCGCCGCACTGACGGGACTGTTTATCGCAAAATTTTCAGAAAGCCTGATGGTCGGGATCGTATATATCAAGCTCGTCATGATCCTCTTCCTCGCACCGCCGATCCTGTTTTACCTGCTGTTTCCGGCAGGAGGCGTCCTGCATACGCTGAGCTATCTGCTGCCCTCCAGCGCCACATTTTACGGGTTGATGAAGCTGCTGAACGGAAGCGGCGGCCTGGGAAAGGAGCTGGCGGTCCTGGCGGCGCACTGCGGGGTCTGGTTTCTGCTGTATGTATGCATGTCTCTGCGCCGCTGCGGTTCCCGAGCGGCCAGGCCGTGAATCGAAGCACTGCGCCGCCGGAAGGCACTCAAAATGAACAGGTGGGGATGCACACCGCAGCAGATATGTTTTTTACTGCTATGCGCATCCCCACCTGTTCCATTTGTTCATCCGTTTTTTTCACCTATATACTGTATTTCTCAATGATACATTGGTGTGCGGTTTTCTTTTTTGAGTAATTAATTCCTACTAAAAGAATCTCTCCCGTATACTGCTCCAATGCCGCCGTATACTTCCGGTTTTTAATCTGGCCGATTGCCGCATCCGCTGATTTATTCCATTTCAATTCTACCAGCAGCGCGGGAAGCTCCGGATATTCCTTTCGCGGCAGGAATACCAGGTCTGCAAATCCCCGGCCCGCAGGCAGTTCTCTGATCGGTTTGAAATAATATTTCATAGCTCCAAGGTACGCGATACTTAACACACTGCTCAAAGAATTTTCATTATTATACTGAATATTCGACGCATAACCCATATGAATCTCCTCGACGATATCTGCCACAGTCTCGCAATCCATTTCCAGGGTGGCATCTAACAGCTCCTCCGACTTCATCTGCAGCGCAGTCAGTTCATTCCATTTATTTTCCTCTATAGCCTCAGCCAGCTCACAGCGAATCTCTTCATTCGGGATAAATGCGGTTCCACGCGCACTGTCATACGAAAAATACCCCAAATGGATCAGGGCCGTTAATACGTCATCTTTATTTCGGAAGGTCACCATATCATTTTGATAAGACGTCGTTTTTACCCTCACAGACTCACTGGCCAGCATCGTGATCACCGCCGCCCTCAGCCCGTCAAAATCCATATTGATCAACGGCCGGATGGATTCAAAGGTTCCGGTCATGGACCAGTAGCTCCGAAACTCCCCCCACATCATGCAGCTTAAGACTGCTTTGGGATTATATACATGCTCCTTTGCAAGGAGATACCCGTCATACCAGCGCTTCGTCTCTTCAAAATCTCTTCCATACCGTTCGCATAGATTTTTTACCTCTTCTTCCGTAAATCCAATGTACGATGCAAATATTTTCGCGTCCAGCATGGTAAATTCATCAAAATCATTTAAAGCAGACTGCGTTCTGATCTTCTTGATCGGCAGAATCCCTGTCAGATATGCAAGATGGATAAATTCTGTAGAATTTGCCCCTTTAAACAGACCCCGCAAAAGGGTAATGTATTCCTCCTGTACCTCTGCATTTTCCGCCTCATCACGGATCAGGGCATCCCACTCATCAATGATGATGATAAATTTCTGCCCGGTCCTTTTGTGGATCGCAGCCAGCGTATCCGGCAGGGAAATGATTTCCTCTGAAACAGCTTCGGGAAAAAGTTCCCTTAATTCTCCGATCACATTTTTTTCAATATAAAAAACCGTTTTATCCGCCGACTTTACGCTGGTGAGGCACCACTGGACATCAATGCGGATCACATGATATTGGTTCAAATGCTGCCGAAAGCTGTCATGCGCACTGATCTCCCGTTCCTCAAACATCGCCGCCGAGTCGCAGCCCATGCTGTAGTAAGCTGTAAGCATATTGGCAGTGATCGATTTTCCAAAACGCCGCGGCCGGCTGTTGCAGATCAATGCATTTGTCGTATCGATCACTTTATTGGTATAGGACAGCAGCCCCGTTTTGTCCACATATATCTCTGAATTCAATGCAACCTGAAATGCACTGTTTCCAGGATTTACAAATGTTCCCATATCTGCACGCTCCTCTCCGGCGGCCGTAAAGGTCCGTCCTGACATATACTCACGGCCGATGAAATCTGCCATTCCCCATAAATCCTGATCACCTGCGGCCTCTTTTATATTCCATGATCGTCTCCGCGATCCGTGTATAATCCCGCTCGAACAGCTCCTGACTGATCTGCCTGCGCAGGCTCTCCTCAGGGACCCCAAGAAGGATCTTCTCTGTCACAAACTGCTTGCTCCGCTGCCGGTATCTGGGCAGATGGTTCAATTCCTGGATGTGTGCCAGCTCCGGCCGCCACAAGAGCCCCAGCTGCTTCTTCCGGTTCACCTTCGGATTCTCCTTCGGCTTGCGCAGAATATAAAAATCCGCCTCCCCGTCCACCTGCTCCACGGTGATGATCCCCCACCATTCCGGCACATGCTCCTCAATGTGCATGGCATGGCTTACCCCCGCCGCCACATAATTATAATCAAAATACTGGTCGTAATCCTTCACCTGCCGGGTAAGCCTGGCGTAGGTGTCCGCGTCGCTCTTGATCTCGATCCCCACAAGCGCAGACGGCAGCACCATCACGATATCCGCCCGGGACCTTCCCATCTGCTTCTCTTCCAAAATCCTCACTTTTCCGTAATACGCTTCTAGGAAATCAAAAAGCGGCTCACGGATGTCCTTATCGTACAGCATCTTTCACTCTTTCCCTGAATCCTGTTAAACCGTCGCACAAGTTTCTCTTGTTATTGTATCAATCGCACAATGTATCGTCAATGGGGGATTTGCCAGCCTGACCCGAACACCTCTCAGCACACTACACGATGCCGTGCCAGCAATAACACCGTCCCTTCTTTTGTGCAATCTGCCCTATTTTTCACAATTTTATTGTCTATATTGCCGCATTTACAATAATTTATTTTTATGTTACAATTTTCTTAAGGTAATACCTATTACATATTACTCTATCTACATGTATAGCAAATACAAGACAAGAAAGGAATGAGAAAAACGATGTACAAAGAACACGAATACTATCTGAAACGCTGCATTGAAATCTCCAAACATTCCCGTGAGGCGGGCAACACCCCCTTCGGCGCGATCCTGGTGGACGCGGAGGGTAACATCCTGCTGGAGCAGGAGAATGTGGAGATCTCCTCTAAGAAATGTACCGGACATGCGGAGACCCAGCTGGTAGAGCGGGCGTCTGTCCTGTATGAGAAGGATTTCTTATGGAACTGCACACTGTACTCCACCGCGGAGCCCTGCGCCATGTGCTCCGGAGCCATTTACTGGGGCAATATCGGACGGGTCGTCTATGCCATGACCGAGCGGGAGCTGCTTTCCCTGACCGGCTCCGATGAGCAGAACCCCACCTTCGACCTTCCCTGCAGAGAGGTTTTTGCGAAGGGTCAGAAGGACATCCAGGTGGTCGGGCCGTTCCCGGAGATCGCTCCGCTGGCCGCGGAAGTACACAAAGGATTCTGGAATAAATAACGGATATGCTGCAAGAAAAATTATGGTTCATGCCCTGGGGATTTCCCCTGTGAAATGGCCGGATAGCCATAATGGGCGCCCCGGGTATACCTTATGAAACGGCCGCATGGCCATAACGGGATGCCCTTGGGTATACATAAGGAGATACAAATGGAAAAAAATCAAGCACAACAACAAGATACCGAATTTTCGCTCTCCGCCGTACCGGAAAGCGAACGGAAAAGTTATTTCAGCCTGACCATCGTCTGGACCGGCTTCGTATTTGTCATCACCAGCATGATGGCAGGGGGCGGACTTTCCGCCGGACTGGATTTTAAAATGATCCTGCTCGCGGTCCTCCTGGGAAATGTTTTCTTAAGCGCCATCGCGATCCTTGTCAGCATCATCGCCAGCAGGACCGGGCTGACCTTTGCGCTGATGACGCGCTACAGCTTCGGGGAAAAGGGCTCCCGGATCGCGTCCATGTTCGTGCCCATCGTAAATATCGGCTGGTACACCATTCAGGCCGCTACTTACGGACATTTTATCGCCCAGGCATTCGGCTTCGGCGACATTGCGGAGCTGATCTGCATGGCAGTCAGCGCAGTGGTGATGGGAATCTTCGCGATGAAGGGAATCAAAGCCATCAGCATCCTGGGATACATCGCGATCCCCGCGATCATCTTCCTGTCGCTGGCCACCTCCATCCGTGCCGTAGGCATGATCGGGCTGGACGGGCTTTGGAATTATACACCGGAGGGGCACATTACGTTATCCAGCGGGATCACCGTCGTGATCGGAACCTGGATTCTGTCCACCTCCACCTGCATCGCGGACATCATGCGCTACGCAAAATCAACAAAGGAAGCCATCGCGGCGACCCTGACCGGACTGCTGGGCGGAAATATTTTCATGATCCTCTGCGGGACCATCACCTCCGTTGCAGTAGGCGACAGCGACCTGACAAATGTACTGCTGTCCATGGGGCTTCTGGTTCCGTGCCTGATCCTGATGACGACCAACATTTTTACCACAAATGCATCGAACCTGTATTCCACATCCCTGAACCTGTCCAATGCATTTCACATGGACCGTCAGAAGATCATTGTGGTACTGCTTGCCATCTCCGCGCTTGCTACACTGTGCAGGCCCTACCAGGTCGGATTTCTGTTTTCCTTCCTGGACCTGCTGGGAACCATCGTACCTCCGCTTCCGGGCATCATCCTGGCGGATTACTTCATCATCCACAAGGGAGAGTACAAGGATCTGGGCAGTGTAAAATTTGCGCAGTTTAATGCGGTTTCATGGCTGACCTGGGCGATCGCGCTTGCCGGAGTCTACCTGATCCCGTTCGGGCTGCCTGCGCTCAAAGGCCTGATCATCGGCGGCGTGCTCTATCCGATCCTGATGAAAGTAACGAAGAAACAAGTCGCACAGTAGGAAGGAGATTATTATGGGAAAATATAAACTGGCAGCTCTGGTCGGAACGATCATCATGGGAATCGGTTCCTTTATGGCCTGTCTCTGTTCCGTGCCCGCACTGATCATGACAGGAAATGTATTGCTGGTCGTCAGCCTGTTTGTCATGACATATGCGTTTTCTTCATGGCAGCCGTAAAGTACAAAAGTGCGTTACATGTCACACCCTGACCAGGTGTGACATGTAACGTCGGGTGCGCATTTTTTACACACAAATTCACACCTGTATTGACAGATTCCCGCTTATCGTTTATGCTTGGAGTCAAATGTACGTTACAAAAAGGAGATCTATATGTCCAACTTTAAGCTAAACGCATTTTCCCTGTCCGACCGTGCCAGGTTCGAGATTCAGAAATATATCGGCACCATGGATCTGCAGAAAGACAACAAGCTTCCCAGAGAGGAACGGCTTGCCGAGATCATCGGTGTCAGCCGCATTACGATCCGTCAGGCGCTCAATGACCTGGCGGCGGAGGGACTCATTTTCCGCAGGCAGGGGCGGGGCACCTTTGTCAACGTGGATTCCCTGAACATCAAGGTCCACTTTAACCCCTGCATGGAATTTTCGCAGATGATTAAAAACAGCGGTTACGAGCCGTCGGTCAGGCTAGGAGACATCAAAAAAATCCCCCGGGATGAAGCAATCTGCGGGCTCCTTCATATGAAAGAAGACGAGGAGCTTGTGATCGCCGAGAAAATATTTCTGGCGGACGGGCAGTTCTGCGTATTCTGCCGGGATTATTTCAGCGCCGCCCAGGTGGGGGACGAGGCGTCCTTCCGGGAATTCAGCAGGTACGAGGATTCCGTCTTCAAATACATTTATCATGTGTCCGGGAAAAAATGTGAATGGGACAAGGTGGAGATCGATACGATCATGTCCTCCGCAATGGAAGGTCTGTCCGGCTACGCGGAGCTCCGGGATCTGCCGGACATGCCGCTGCTGTACTTAAAGGGCGTCAACTACGATACCAGCGACAGCCCGATCCTGTACGCCAATGAATATATCAATACCTCGATCATCAAATATAATATCATCCGCGCGAAGAATATTACTTATTGATCCAGATCCGTGCCGTAAAGGCTAAGCTGGAATCCTTTGGTATTATTACAAGCGACCTGACCATCAACAAATAAAAATGCGCGGCGTTTATCAATAAACGCCGCGTTGTTTTGTATTCATATCCGTTACGGGAGATATCCTGTATGAGCAGGTTGATTGCGCTTTCATGTTTTGCGGTCCTGCTTTTGCCAGTAAATATAGTCCTCCCACGCCTCTTCCTGACAGACTTTATTCATCTTCAACCTCGATCAGTTCATGAATCTGCCCCTTACCGGCTTCCAGATCTGTAATTGCCTTATTCAAATGTCTTTGATTTTCTTCACTATAAAACGGGTCCATCCGGATTATTATACTCGTTGTTGCCATACTATCAGCCCCTTTCGTATTTACATCTTAAAGCAAAAATACCATTTCGTCAATACGTCGTATGTCCAGGAAATTTTACTGCCTTTTTCCTTTTTCTTGATATCATTCTATGTTACAATAACTTTAACTTACATATGATCGGACAAAGTCCGTCTGTCCCAAGGGGATATAAGTGACGGGAGGTCCTTTCAGGATAACTGTTCAAACAAAAGAGGGGAGGTGAGGTAATCATGTCTTTTGCTTTTCCTATAATGATGTCTTTTAGCGTTTTTACTCAAATCATCTCTATAGCCGCTGATATTTTGATCATAATATGTGCAATTAAATATTTAAAAAAGCACTGATCCGGGAAGAAGGCTACTGCGTCAATGTCTCGTATAAGTTACATGAAATAGCATAATGGTATTTCATGTAACTTATAGCAGTACCGTCAGGAAGCACTTAATGGAGGTTTTTTATGTCAAAAATTTTTACCAGAGAAGAAGTTATTCAAAATAAGAAAGAGGCAATCAAATCCCTAAACCAAATGCTGGAGTACTTAATTAATTTAGGGTTTTGGAATCTTTTTGTTGACTACGAGTATAATATATTCTATAATAAACGAAGAAAAGGAATCTTTTCTAATATCGCCCCAGGGGCATTATAAGAAGATATAAGTTTATTATGTGAAGACCTCGTAGTGCTTGCGGGGTCTTTTACGTTTTAAGAAAAGGAAGGTTTTCCCATGTCTGACAAAATACTGATCGTTGACGACGAGGCCGAGATTGCTGATTTAATTGAAGTGTATCTGAACAGCGAAGACTACACGGTTTTTAAATTTTACTCTGCGAAGGAAGCCCTTAAGTGCATCAATACCACCGAGCTGGATCTTGCGATCCTGGATATCATGCTTCCGGAGATCGACGGATTTACATTGTGCCAAAAGATCCGGGCAAAATACACCTATCCGGTCATCATGCTGACCGCCAAGGACGGAGAGATGGACCAGGTCAAGGGGCTGACGCTCGGAGCGGACGATTACATCACAAAGCCGTTTCGTCCCCTGGAATTGATCGCAAGGGTGAAGTCCCAGCTGCGCCGGTACAAAAAGTACAACCCGGCCCATTCGGAGGACGGACAGAATCTGCTCACCCATTCCGGCCTGGTGATGAAGCCTGACACCTACGAATGCTTTTTAAATGAAAAGCCGCTCACACTGACCCCGACCGAATTTTCTATTTTGCGCATCCTCCTGGAAAACAAGGGACGTGTGATCAGTGCGGAAGAGCTGTTTCATCAGATCTGGAAGGACGAGTATTACAGCAAATCCAACAATACGATCACCGTGCATATCCGCCATCTGCGCGAAAAAATGAACGACACCTTGAGTAAACCAAAATATATCAAAACGATATGGGGAGTGGGGTATAAAATTGAAGGCTAACAACAAAGGCGAATATTCTGAATTTCAGTCAAAGCTCATGGAACGATTCTGCGGAAACGCGCTTCTTTCCGTTGCGGCCGTGATCCTGTTGTATCTGTTCCTCTGGAAGCAGCGGGGCGGGAACCTGGTCATCACACTGCTGGTGACATTTACAACGCTCGAATATGAGCAGGCTTTCTATATCTATCACAATTATTTCAGGGGCTACAAGGAAATCTTTTTCGCGGCGGCGATCATTCTGATATTTGTTGTGCTGCTCTGGCGTTTATTCCGGTGGATCACCCGGTATTTTAAAGAGGTCAATCAGGGGATCGACGCCCTGCTGGCAGAAGATACGGCGCAGATCCATTTATCGGCGGAAATGCTTCCTTTTGAGAAAAAGCTGAACGCAGTCAAGCAGACACTGGTGCGGCAGAAGCAGGAAACCGCGCTTGCGGAGCAGCGGAAGGACGAGCTGGTGATGTATCTGGCCCATGACATCCGCACTCCCCTGACCTCCGTGATCGGGTATCTGAATCTTCTGGACGAAGCCCCGGATATGCCTGCCGCCGAACGTGCGAAGAACGTGCATATCACACTGGACAAGGCCTATCGGCTGGAAGAAATGATCAATGAATTTTTTGAGATCACCCGCTACAATTCCAGGCAGATCCAACTGGCAAAGGAACCCGTCGATCTGTACTATCTTCTGGTCCAGCTGTCCGACGAGCTTTCCCCGGTCTTCGCGCCCCACGGCAATTCCGTTGTGTTAAATATGGATGAAGACCTGACCGTCTGCGCCGACCCGGATAAGCTGGTCAGAGTATTTGGCAATATTTTAAGAAATGCGGCGGCATACAGCGACCCGGAAACCGAGATCACGATCTCAGCCGAAGAAACGGCCGAACAGGTCTGCATTTCCTTCCAAAACCAGGGGGACCACATCCCCGGGGAAAAGCTGTCCCTGCTCTTTGATAAATTTTACCGGCTGGACAAGGCCCGCATCTCCGACACCGGCGGCACGGGCCTGGGGCTGGCGATCGCAAAGGAGATCATCCTCCTGCATGGCGGTTCCATACACGCGGAAAGCGGCGGACATACGGTCACGATCACGGTCTGCCTGCCCAGGTTGGATGATCTTTAGAGCATCCAACCGTACAGGTGGAATATGTTTATTCCTGCGGAGCGGCGATGGGCTGTCGGGAATTTATTACACGCATTCTATCGCGATAGCTTTCTTCGCCTGGCTGCTCAGCTGTACCAGATCTTGTCTGATCTGTCCGTTTTTTTGTCGGAAGGGTGAAGCCTTTCTTTTGCTTGCATCCACACTTGCTGCTAACTGTTTCTTTCATACTTACGTGATAATATAATCGATGTATATTTTTCCACTAGCCTTTGCGTTATTTCTTCACTTTTCTTAATCAATTCTGCCTGTTTAATCCCCCCATTCAGCGGCAGCTTTGTTATCTTCTAATTTCTCGCTTAAAATAATTTTTTCAGTCATTTCAATCCCTCCTATCGAATCGATGAAAGCATAAAAAATCCCTTCTTTCTTCATAAAGTTTTATTGTATCTTTTTTGATTTCCATATTCCCATGATATAAGTATAACACGAACCATTGCTTTTGACTACTTTAACCAGCATCTAAAGTCAGGGGCATTTAGATGCTGATACACCGGTTTATCCGGGTTAGGATTTTCTTAGGAATTAAACAATTTCATATTAAAGTTCCCGACTCCTTTGATCCGTATAATAGATACTGACAGAAACATTATTTTATTTCTGTGCTGCATACGGCACATACGGAAAGGAGTTTTTATGATAAAAGAAAAATATAATAGAAATAATTTCACAAAAAATGTTTACCGGAGCCGCAGGCGCAAGCGTTCTGTAAGCCGGCGGATCGTCCGTCTGACCGTACTGCTTTTTCTGTGTCTGTGTGCTATTATGGTTTTGGGATTTTCCTGGAAAGAAAGCTTGAAAAAAGAAGGAACCTTTCAGATTCCGGCCATTTCTTTTGGGGATGATACTCCTGCCGCAGATATACACGGAGAGCAAGGGACAGCAGAAAAACCGGCGCAGGCTTCCGCAGTACAGGGAGGAGAACCGCAGGCTTCTGATACAGATGTCCCATGGCAGCTTACTTTAGTCAATCAGCAAAATCCCATTCCAGGCAATTATGAGCCGGAATTGGTCCAGGTGCCGGGCGGCGAATCGGTTGACAAACGCATTTACGAACCGCTGATGCAGATGCTGGAAGCCGCAAGGGAGGGGAACCTGGGGGAACTGCCGCTTGTCGTGTCCGGCTACCGCACGGCAAAGACGCAGCAGAAGCTTTACGATGAAAAAATCCGCGAATTCAAAAAAGAGGGGTATTCCGAGAGCGAAGCAGCTGACCTGGCAGAGCAGTGGGTCGCCCTGCCGGGTTACAGCGAGCATCAGCTTGGATTTGCGGTAGATATTAACGGAGCATCCTGGGATGTTTATTTGTGGCTGCAGGAAAACAGCTATAAATACGGATTTATTTTCCGATATCCCGGAAACAAAACAGACATCACCGGGGTGGCCGAGGAGGTCTGGCATTATCGGTATGTCGGGGTGGAGGCGGCCACTGAGATGTATGAGCGGGGAATCTGCCTGGAAGAATATTTTTTTTAGAAAAAGTGAGTGCAAGATGGGACACCTTTTGAGAACGAACAAGAGATGCCCCATTTTTCACTCAGTCTCAAATTACAGTGCGCCCTTTGGACAATTCTTCACACACTCAAAGCAAAGTATACATTCCGTGCCATTCTTTCGTTTACGGGAATTATCCGTAACATCAACATCCATTGGACACACTTTTTTGCATTTGCCGCAAGATACACATTTGCTTTTATCACATTGAATCCGGAGCAGTGAAAAATAACTCACAGGCTTCAAAAATACCGTAATGGGACATATGTATTTGCAGAACGCACGATTGTCCTGAAAGGCCAGGGCTAATATGATCCCGACGGCATAGTAGATGACATTTCCTATGATAAACGCCCAGAACATTATTTTCTCAATGCTGCCCGCATGCGCAAAAAATAGCGCAGAAACGAATATAAGAGAACCCGCAAATGTAATATACCGTATCCATCCGATCTGTTTTCTTGGAGCCACCGGAACCCTGTACGGGAGAAAATCAAGCACCATTGCAGTCCAGCAGGCATATCCGCACCAGCCCCTGCCGAAAAGCAGCGGCCCGAAAATTTTTGCAACTGCATAATGGATGGTTGCGGCTTCAAACACCCCCGTAAAGAGATAATACCAAAATCCCTCAATCTGCATATTTTCGCCGCAGATGAATCCCAAATAGACCAGCATATAAAGTCCGACTAAAAGCTGTGCGGCTCTGCGGGCATATTTGTACTTTTTAATGTAAAGGAAGATTCCGAAAGAAATCGAGATTCCGATGTAGCTAAAATTGAATAAATAAAATACATTGTCCTTTGTCAGCCATAATGTGACCGCAATGGTTTCAAATACTGCAAGCATCATAAATGGCAGAAAATATTTTTTCATTCTGTCCCTCCAAAAGTCCAGTTCCCCGAAAAAAAATGGCTAAATCTTATTACAAAATTCTATGATTTCATCTTTTCTCTGCTCCGCTGCATTTTTATTTTCCACGGAACATAAGCCTAATCTATCACAGCTTTCCACCTCTAAATGCCCGTAAAAGTGTTCCATGCTTTCAAAAATGCGCTGACATTCTCTCATGCTCGTTCCGGTTCTTAATGCCACTACATAGCCCTTTTTTCCAGCGCTTAAAGCTGCATGCGGCTCATGGGTATTGCACCAGGGTGTACATCTGTCAATAAAAGCTTTGAACTGTCCGGGAATGTCTGCCCAATAAGAAGGCGATACAGATATGATGATGTCTGCCCACTCGTAGTTTTCCATTATTTTATCAATATCATCATGCTGAACACATTTCGCCGTATTATGGCATGTTCTGCACCCTTTGCAAAAACGGATATCAAAATCATCAATGCATATATTTCTGACATCGTATCGCTCCCTCAGGCATTTTGAAACTATATTTACGATTTCTGCCGTTGCCCCATTCCTGACAGGACTGCAGTTCATCACTAACGCTTTCATTTCGTTCATCCTCCCAAACCGATCTGCATATATGGATCCCATTTACATCAAGAAATGCTTTGACTTCCCTGACCGCCGCGTCCAGCTTTCTCTTTTCTACCAGAAAGTCCATATCATAACGTGATTGATCATCTCATCATTGTATGGATTTTTCCAGATCATCACTGCCGTATCGTAATCTGCTTTTACGCTTCGGGACAGCCTGATATCACACATTGTTTTTCACCTCTTCAATAACAGCAGTCCCGTTTTGTCTTTTTCAGCCCGATATAAATGCCCACAAAACAAGTATATGGTTTAATGATGGTTTCAAAGTGCTGTCTGTCGCCGAGTGCAAATTTATTATCTGCTGCAAGCCAATCGTCCCATGCCTGGCGAAAGCAATCCATTTCCCAGGTTTTCACCGACTCGATCCGGTCGCTTCTGCCGATGAGTTCTTTCCATTGCTTTGGACTTTTAAACATATAACTCTCATCTCCAAGCCAATTGAAAAGAAGCTCTTCGGCTCTGCCTGTATATTCATCTTTCAGACCGGGAATCCCGATCAAAACCACTCCATTATCTTTCAAAAACGGCAAAAGCTTTTCCTGAAAAAATCCCTTGCTTCCCGCAAAATAATGATAGGAGTCGATACTGATCAGAGCACGGAACTGCTTTTTTTCAAAATGAAGATCATTCGCATCTTCACAAACAGGCGTGATCTGCTCTCCAACACCCCATTCCGCAAAACGTTTCCCATTTTCTTCCGCGCTTACCCACAGATCATCTGCGAAAACTCTCGCTCCGGTCTCTTTCGCAATGATAAGACTTGTCAGCCCCGTCCCGCACCCCAGGTCGAGGATCACATCATCCGGATGAAGCTGCAGCGGATATTTATGGAACAGCTCTTCTAATATCCTTACGCTGTTTGGCCCCATCATCGTTTCTGCCGAAATATATTCCTTATAGTCATCCGTTTTCATATGCCCTGCCCCTTTTCAGTGATCATGCCTATTTAAGTTTTATCAGACGTTCCTCATTATCAAGGCACAAGCTCTAAACTCCCTACAATAATCTAATTCCCCCGAATTCGGGGGAATTAGATTATTGTAAAATCTTCAAAGCCTGTTCCTCCAATATAGACATCTGATGTATAGCAATTTTATTTAGTTTTATCAGACGTTCCTGTTGACTTAAACCATCTTCAATCAGTACCGCATTAATGTTCTCCATATTGGAAATGCATATCAGTTCATTTATACTTGCATAATCTCTAATATTTCCTTTTTTATTTGGATTATTATTGCGCCATTGCCGGGCAGTCATACCAAATAATGCCATATTCAATACATCTGCTTCCGAAGCATAAATAACAGATGTCTGTTGCGACGTAAGTTCCGGTGGAATAAGATTAGACTTAATTGCATCTGTATGTATACGGTAATTTATTTTTGCCAGTTCCCTCTTGGCAGTCCATCCCAGCAGTGCTTGTTCCTCTTTCTTTAACTTTTCAAATTCTTTTATCAAATATAGTTTAAATTGCGGAGACAACCAGCTCGCAAATTCAAAAGCAATATCTTTGTAGGCATATGTGCCTCCATATCTGCCGGCTTTCGCTATAATGCCCTTTGAATTCGTTCGTGATACCCACTGCTTAACCGACATAATAAAACGATTCAAGCCTGCCTCCAACATAATTTCTTCATACGCAGTAATATTGAAATCTGCATTATACATTTCTTCCCAAATGCCAAGGAATTCTATCGTATTTTTATTACGCAGCCATTTTTCTATTAAAGCTGGTCCATTTTGCATTTTTCTTACCATATCAGTCAAAGATATGTAGTCATCTTCTTCTACCTGAAAGACTTGTATTTCTGTTCCATCAACGTTGAGCCGACCCATAAGCAAATTCCTTTCCTTTTCCACTTTTCAGCTTGATATTTCAATGATCATGCTTCACAACTTTTTTATCCGTCTTTATCATTTCTCTCTTATCTGTACCGTCCGGCACAAATCTGAATACGACAAATTCCGTTATTTCATCCGTATCATTTTCAAATGTATGAATACTGTGATGAACTCTTACAATATCATTTTTGACCGCATAACAGGATTTTTCAATTCCGTTGCAGTCTACATATTTGCACAGTAATTTTCCTTTAGTTATCAAAATATTTTCGTCGATTTTTTCATGGAAATGCCACTCCTGAACCGTATGCGGCATAATCCTGTTTAGATGAATTTCCGCCTCATCAAAAATATAACTCAAACTTCCCACATCAAAAATGGGATTCGCACCTTGAAAAATCAATACTTTAGTGCACAAAATACCCTTATGCGGCTGTCTCTCTCCGTTCCAATGCATCCTGCATATATTTTGGGAGACG
>CATLCV010000084.1 GCA_949893755.1 uncultured Lachnospiraceae bacterium
GTATTTAAACGAATACTTCAGGTTCTTCGCCTGGGCATCCTTCAAAGCCGTTTCATTGATCTCGATTCCCGTAAGCTCGTGGATCTGGCGGATACCGTCTTTAAATACACCTGACAGATATTTGATTCGTTCCTCATCCTCATAGTCTGTCTCGTCGATCTTGGTATCATGGGCAATACGTGATACGACGGCTGTCCACTCTTCTCCCACCAGACACTGGATAAATTCATCGGTCTTCGGTCCCTCATCGCAATTCATTCCCCAGCTCCAGATGACATTCGGCGCTACCAGGATCTTTTTCGCAAACGCGGATACACGCATCTTGTTCAGCGGACAGTGGCGGCATCCATATGTAAAACCGATCTCCTCCGCATAATTGATATACGGAGCCGCATTATGGAAGAAGGAATTGATGGTATTTACAAGCAGAAAATCCGGGAATCCCACGTACATATCCGGACGCGCAGATTTCATGGTGTAATAGGAAAGGGGCACGCAGGGAATGATTCCGTATACAACCGGCTTTCCTTCTTTCTTTTTCTCTCTCGCGCCGACCACAAGATCCACGATCTCCCGTAAGAAAGCGCCGATCATCATCCGCAGGCCCTTGAACTTGATATCCCAGTTCGTCGGAATAAAATCATTGATCGCAAACTCTACATTTTCATCGGACAGCCCGATGATCTCTGTCGCTTCCATCCATCTGGGGAGAAATGCATCCAGCTCTTCCCCGTGAAACTCTGCAAGTTCCAAAAGCTTTTTATTCAGTTCTACACACTTAGACATTTATTTTCCCTCCTTAACACTTTCCACGAAGCTCTCAATTCTTGTTGTAAGAGGTCCTGTAGACTCTCTCGAATACTCGTAAGAAGACTCCAGCTTGAGCATAGGAACCTTACTCTCCTCCAGCCATTTTGCAAGGCAGGTACATTCCATATCATAGATTTCATCAAAGCAGAGCTGATACCATACTACCCCGTCGATCCTGTAGTCTTCGATCATCTGTTTGAAATATGCGTACCTCTCCTTCCATCCGGGCTGCATTACGGACAGCGGCAATGTATCTACATAGCGGTTCTTTGCAAAATTATGCACCAGATCGCCTTCCGTATCCACATCCTTCTGCAGTACACGGTAGCCCTCGTCAAAGTACTCTGCAACAATGGCTCCACCGCTCTGCTCAAAAATTCTCGGAACCGTGTAATCCCCGATGGCAACCGCACGGCCGATGAACAGAAGCCTGGGCGCGTCGGCGTCAAAGATGCCTTCTGCGTCGGCCAGCTTGCCGTAAATAGCCTCCAGCTTCTCCAGCATCACATCCGGATCCACGATAAAGGAATAGTGATGAAGATGGATCACATCATCCAGGCCGATGGGCGGATTGTCTTTTTTCCGAAGGTCATTGATCTTCCTCAGCCATTCATTGATCTGATTGGACTTTTCAAAATTCGTCTTCGCCTCATCCCAGTCCACTTTCTTTCCTGTGATCTCCTCTACTTCCGCGATCATCTCACGCAGAGACCTCTCATAATAATCGTCCGCGCCGTCTGTTTTCCAGTCTGCCGGGATACCAACCTTATTTACTTTGATTCCCTTAAATTCCAGCAGCTCCGTAATACGTCCGATGTGATTGTCGGTCTGCTGTGTGACCAGCAGGTCGCTGATCGGCATGATCGGATCCAGCCCAAGCTGCATAAATCCGGCCAGTGACCGTGCCAGAGGATTCATGAAACGAAGCATATAGTCCAGAACCGCATCCGTAGGTTCCGGTTCCCCGCCTCTCAATGCGAGATAGGTCTGGGCGCCTGCCGCGCGGATGATTTCTTCCGGAATATAGGTTCCGTTGTACTCGATGATCTTCGCTCCATCCTTCTTTGCCTGAATCAGTTCTTTTACTCTTCCTCTTGAAAGAGCGTCCAATTCTTTCATAATTTCTCTCACTTGTGTCTGCCTCCTTTTTCTTAAGTGATTTTATCGCCACGCAGAATCAACTGCGCAGGTTTCACATCTAACCGTACATGGCCCGAACCGAAAGAGCCTGTATTTGAATCATTCTCCGGTTACGCCTTCTGATACTCCTTGCGTGCACGAAGCGCTGCCCCCAGAGCCGCTGTGGACTGAGGCTTTTCGATTGCATGGACCTCTTTTTCCAGAAGCCTTGCAAAGATCCGCTCTATTCCCTTATTGTTGGCGACTCCGCCGGAAAAAACGATGGGCTCCGGAAATGAGATTCTCGCCGCCTTGCCCTGAGCAATGATCCTTCTTGCAATGGACATCCCCGTTCCGGCCGCAATATCCTCAACCGGAATATTCTGGGACAGATGAGATATGATCTCCGACTCTGCGAAAATGGTACACATACTGCTGATCTCCACCGGCTTTGTGGCCTTCAGAATCAGATCGGAAAGCGCCTCCATCTCTACCCCCAGCAGCCGGTGTGTCAGCACTTCAAAAAATCGTCCCGTACCGGCCGCGCACTTGTCATTCATCCCGAACTTATCCACATTGCCGCCCGCGTCCAATTCAATGACCTTGCTGTCCTGTCCGCCAATATCTATGATCGTCCTGGCGCCGGGATATACATACTCGGTTCCCACCGCATGCGCAATGATCTCAGGAATATTTTTATCCGCCCGTTCAAATGCTTTTCTTCCATAGCCGGTGGACACGATATATGCAACGTCCTCTATGGAAGCGCCCGCCTTCTCCAATACGTCCTGCAGGACCTTCTCCCCGCTGGCATTGCGGTTGAACTCCGTCATGATCGTGGTAAACATCACTTCCCGGCCATCCTCATCTACAAGAGCGGCCTTTGAAGTGGTAGACCCTATATCAACTCCTGCGTACAGCATACTGTTCTCCTTTCCTATATATTTACATCGTAAATAATTCTGTAAAATAGAAGCACACCACTGTGCGCTCATTTATTTACATTGTAAATTTTATAGTATAAAAATAACATGTATTGCACTTTTTGTCAATCAGCCACACATGTTCTTTTTATTTTTTGTGTATATTGCACAAAGCCAAATATTCTGTTTTTCGTCTTTTACTGCCCGCAGCCGAATACACGCTCCACGCAAAACTCGACCTGATATAAGAACTCTTCCTTGGACAGCGGATTGATTCCGTTGATATATTTTTTCAGCTCGCTGTACAGCATATCCTCACAGATCCTGCATGCTAGCTTGTAGTCCCGTTCTTTACTGTACTTATAATAAGACTGGAGCGGATTGACAAACAGCCGGAGCTCCGCGTCCGCATAAAACTTCGTATACCCTTCTCCCAGCATAAACTTCATTAAATTTCTGTGTTTTTCTCCGTATTCGTAAAACTGCTCCGCGTAAATCTTAATAAATGCCGCCACACCGCTTCTGTCCTTTTTCTCTTTCAGAGCCAGCTTCTGTATAATATTGTGAAACAGTTCATTGTATCCCCGGATCATCAGTTCACGCTTCACTTCATCAATATTGCTCACATAATTATACATGGTCATGGAGGAAACCCCAAGCTCGGAAGCGATCCGGCGTGCGGACAGCACTTCGATCCCCTCCTCTTCCACAATCATGACCGCAATATCTATAATCTGCTGTTTGTCATACAGAACCTTATTTCTTCCCATAGTCTGCCCTTACCATCTGACGAATTCTTGTATGGTAGGAGATATTCTGAATTCGAGACAGTCTGTCCTCCTTTGTAAATGTTGCGTCATTCCAGAAATTTCCTTCCAGATAATAGTGCGGAATTTCCGTACTCTCCTCGATGATCTGAATCGTGGTCTTATGCATACCCTCTATCCAGCAGTCAAAAGAGAAAAAGCCGTACAATACGCCGTCCACCGGTTTTTCATTCAAAATGCGGATCACCATGTTCGCCTCATCTCCGGAATTGACCGATGACGGATGGGACAGCCACTGCTTCGCCATGATCCTGTAAATATCCGAATCATCTTCCCACTGCTTCTGGATCGATGAGGTTGCAAAGTACATGTCATATGCAATATTGATCCCCTGGCTTTCAAAAACCTGTCCCACCCACGGGATGCAATACGGCGTAAAAAAGCATGCAAACTTCGGCGCTCCTGCCGGAAGCCGTCCTTCCTTTCTCCGGATCCGCTCCCGCAGCTCTTCAAGGAATACATCAATGGCTTCCAGAAAATACGTCCACCCCGTATCAAACGGCGTATGCTGTATCGAGCTGAACAGCGTAAACTCATTGCAGGAAACCGGCTGCGGATCAGCCTCGTAGATCAGCCGGGTCATTTCCTCCAGCTTTGAAACATATTCCTGATAGAGCTCCTCTGCTTTTAGAATATGCTGCTGATCCACAACAATACCAGTATAACCCGAAATCTCTTTTTGTGCAAATGCTATCCGCTCAGACAGATATGCGACCCTTTTGTCATCCAGCGCTTCCCGGACTCCCATTTTCACATCATGAGGCATGATGGTAACTACGGAATGTCCTTCCGACTCCATGTTCAGACACTTCATATACTCGTCTGTTTTGGGACCTTCATTGCAGAGCATCCCCCAATTCCATTCAACGGTCGGCGCCGCAATGATCCCCTCACACTGGGCATTGATCCTCATCCGGTTTTTTCCGCAATGCTGCCCGTTCTTATTCAGACAGGAAAAATCCTTTCCCTGCATCAATTCTGTCTTTCCAAATAATACCCGGATCACAGAGATCAGAAGAAAGTCGGGCTGTGAGATATGGATCCGATCTCCGCCCGCCACCTTATTTGCATAAACTGCTGCCGGATGTACAGGCAGGTTGCAGTATATGATCCGATCCCCCCTTTCCTTGAACTCCGCCAGCCTGGAAAACTGGATCAGCTCTCGGATATAGGCCCCGATACACTTTCTGACACCCTGAAGAGAGATGTCCCAGTATTGCGGAATCCATTGTTCCAATGAATAACGCACATCCTCCTCTGAAACATTGAGTAGATCACACACATGTTTCCAAAAAGGAAGGTTTTCCTCCGCTTCCTCCTCCGAAAATTCAAACGCCGCTAAATATTGCCTGTATATATCGCCCATCAAACATATCCCTTCCCGAATCCACATAAACTTTTTAGTATTATACATCACTTCCATTCATTTTTAAAGATATACACAGTAAATTTATTCAAATTGCATTTCAGGAGTTTTTAAGGAAATCTCTCAGGATTCCAATGCAAATTCAATCGTTCCGTGTTATAATTAATTTTAATGCAAAATGGATAAAGGAGTTTTTACTTATGAAGATGAACGAATTAAAGCTGGTTTATTTCAGCCCCACAGGAACCACCCGGAAGGTCATTATGGAGGCAGCGGCAAATATCGACCTCAAATCCGTCTCCTACGACCTGACGGTACATAAGGAAAAGAAGCCTTCCCTGAAATTTAAGAGCAATGATCTTGTGCTCTTCGGGATCCCGGTCTATGCGGGCCGCGTGCCTGCCGTCTTCCTGGAATATTTCGAAGCTCTGTCCGGGCAGGGAACGCCGGCGGCTCTGATCGCCACCTACGGCTGCCGGGAATACGAGGATGCGCTGCTGGAACTGAAAAATGAAGTAGAAAGCCGGGGCTTCAAGGTGATCGGGGCAGCCGCATTTCCCACCGAGCACTCCATTGTCCGCTCCATCGGTCTCGGCCGTCCCAACAAGCAGGATCTGAAAGAGATCGCAGATTTCGGCAAGCAGCTGAGCCGCCGGATCCACACCGAAGCTTCTTTTGAGCCATTCAATATCTCGGTTCCGGGCAATACCCCCTATCGCAAGGCCGGCGCGGCATCACTGACTCCAAAGGTCGATGTGACCATGTGTACGGAGTGCGGCGCCTGCGCCAGGAGCTGCCCGGCAGGGGCCATAGACACAAAGGATCCGAAAAAGACAAACAAAAAGAAATGTATCAGCTGCCAGAAATGCCTCCGAAGCTGTAAGCAGAAGGCCCGTTATGTCAGTTCTACAAAAATGAAGCTGCTGGCCGGAAAGCTGAACAAGGTCTGTCAGAGCGACAAGAAAGCGGATATCTTTCTCTAAATTCCATAATGGAATCAAAAAACAGACTCACTTTTTCAGAAAGTCTGTTTTTTGATTCTTATTCAGCTATTCGAGATGAATTTCATCATCTTACAATCTACCTTTTTCTATGATCATTGTAACAGCTTTTTTCTGCTATTGAAACCATTATTTTGTCAGCAGCATCATGATCTCATTGCTTCTCTGCACAAACGCTGTCATCTCCTCCGGATTCAGCGGCTTGTGGGCGATCATCGCCAGGTCGTAGAGCTGCTTGCAGATCATGGAGGTATGTGCATCCTCCTTGTTCTCTGTCACAAACTTCACAAGCGGATGGTTGGCGTTCAGTACCAGTGTCGCCTGTCCGCCGAGTCCCATATCCATGCCGCCGCCCATGCTGTACATGCGCATCATTTCTTCCATACGCCTGGACTGCTCGGAAAGGACTGCCATGGAAGCAATGCTGTCGTCTTTGAGCTTCTCTACCTTCACTTCCAGCTTTTCATTGTTCAGCTCCTTGCGGAACAGCTCTACCAGTTCGTCGGAAAGCTTCTGGAATTCTTCCTTGTCGCCCTCGTCCACTTCATCCTTCAGGGAATCATGCACCTCCGCATCGATCCTCTGGAACCTGACATCCTCATTGCGCTGCTCCAGATAGGTGATGAATGCGGAATCAATGTTATGCGTCAGGATCACCGCATCCTGTCCCTGTTCCTTGAACATCTTGATATACTGGCTCTGCTGCTGTTCGTCCGTCACATAGTAGACATTGAGAGGTTCTTTTTTCTTCTCCTCTCCATCGGAATCTTCCACGACCTCTGCTTCTACGGATTCCGCTTTGCTGTCCTCTGTCCCGTCGGAAGATGCTTCCGCTTTGCTCTCTGCGGCATCGTCAGAACCGATCTCTGCCTTCGCTTCCTCTACGGTCTCCGGATTCTCCACAACCTCTACGTTCTCCTCTTCCCCGGCGGCCTTCTTCGCGTTCTCAATATATTCTTCCAGAGTCAGATACTTATGCTCCAGGTTCTTATAGAGGATCGAGCCTTTGATCTTGTCTCCGAACTTCTCATCCTTTAAGCAGCCAAACTTGATGAAGGGGCTGATATCATCCCAGTACTTCTCGTAGTTCTCCTTGTCGGTCTTGAACATGCCGTTCAGCTTGTCCGCCACCTTCTTGGAGATATAGTCCGCAACCTTATTCACAAAACCGTCGTTCTGCAGCGCGCTTCTGGATACGTTCAGCGGCAGATCCGGACAGTCGATGACACCCTTTAATACCATCAGGAATTCCGGGATCACTTCCTTGATATTGTCCGCGATAAATACCTGATTGTTGTACAGCTTAATGGTTCCCTCGATGGAGTCGTATTCCGTATTGATCTTCGGGAAATACAGGATTCCCTTCAGGTTAAACGGATAATCCATATTCAGGTGGATCCAGAACAACGGCTCCTTATAATCCAAAAATACCTTGCGGTAAAATTCAATATATTCGTCCTTCGTACAGTCGCTTGGGTTCTTGCCCCACAGAGGATGGATATCACTGAGGGAAACCGGACGCTTCACGATCTTCGCTTTCTTCTTCGGCTCTCCCTCTTCGCCTTCCTTCGGCTCTTCTGTGATATGCTCTACCACTTCGTCTGTCTCCAGCACGTCCGCCTCGTCGATGGTCTCATACTCCGTCTCCGCATTGGCCTTGGACAGGAAGATCTCCACCGGCATGAAGGAGCAGTACTTCTCCAGCACTTCTCTTGCACGGTACTCATTGGCAAATTCCAGGCTGTCGTCATTCAGGAACAGGGTGATCTCCGTCCCCACCTCCTGCTTGCTGCCGTCCTGCATCTCATACTCTGTACCGCCGTTGCTGACCCAGTGTACCGGCACGGCATCCTTACGGTAAGACAGGGAATCAATGTGCACCTCATCGGCAACCATGAACGCGGAATAGAATCCCAGTCCGAAGTGTCCGATCATCTCATCTTCCGTCGTCTTATCCTTATACTTCTCCAGGAACTGGGTCGCTCCGGAGAACGCGATCTGCGTAATATACTCTTCGACTTCATCCGCAGTCATTCCAAGACCGTTATCAATGAACTTCAATGTCTTCTCTTCCGGGTTGACGATCACCTGGATCTTCGCCTTGTAATCCTCCGGCATCTCATATTCGCCCATCATATCCAGCTTTTTCAGCTTCGTAATGGCGTCGCAGCCGTTGGAGATCAGCTCTCTCATAAAAATATCATGGTCAGAATACACCCACTTCTTGATTATTGGAAATATATTCTCACTGTCAATGGATAAATTGCCTTTTTTTGTTCCCATATAAAACACTCCTTTTCTATGATCTTTATGATTCGACATATGAAACCCGAAGCAGACACCCGAACAAATCCAACTGTGTCCTCTTTCTTTGTCTAGATGATATTCTAATACAGGAATTTTAAAAAGTCAACATAAAATTAGCACTCTTTTGAAGTGAGTGCTAATAAATTCGTAAAGTACATATTAAAACTTTATAAAATAGCCTTCTTTTATCCCAGCATTTCCCGCAGCATCTGGTTCACCATTCCGGGGTTTGCCTTGCCCTTCATGGCTTTCATCGTCTGTCCGACCAGAGCCCCCAGAGCCTTTTCCTTTCCGCCTCTGTAGTCCGAGACTGCCTGCGGATTGTCTGTGATCACCTGTTCCAGCACCGCTTTCAGCGCGCCCTCGTCATGGACCGTTTTCAGCCCATGCTCCTCCACATACTGCTCCGGATCCACATCCTCCGAAAAGACCTTCTCGAATACCTCTTTCGCCACGGAGCTGTTGACCACCCCCGCATCAGCCAGATCGATCAGCTTCGCCAGGTTTTCCGGAGAAAATCTCAGATCCTCCGGTTCCATCCCATGCTCCTTCATCAGCCGCATAGTCTCCACCATCAGCCAGTTGGACACCTTTTTCGGCTTTTTGCAGATTGCGGTGGCTGCCTCAAACAGATCCGCCATGCTCTTGGATTCCGTGATAATCTCCGCATCATACCGGGGAATGTCAAATTCTTTTTTATACCGTTCCAGCTTCTCCGTGCGCAGCTCCGGCTGGCGGCTTTTTACCGCTTCGATCCATTCATCGCTGATCACAATGGGCACCAGGTCCGGCTCCGGAAAATACCGGTAATCCTGGGCATCCTCCTTGGAGCGCATGGCATAGGAGCTTTCCTTGTTGTCGTCCCAGCGGCGGGTCTCCTGGATTACGGCCTTTCCTTCCTCCAGAAGCTCGATCTGCCGCTCCCGTTCCCCTTCGATCGCATGGGAGATAGCCTTGAAGGAGTTCAGATTCTTCATTTCCGTCCGGATTCCGAACTGAGAGCTTCCCGCCTCCCGCACAGACAGGTTCACATCCGCACGCATGGAACCCTCCTGGAGCTTGCAGTCTGACGCTCCCAGATATTGAATGATCTGGCGGAGCTTCTCCAGGTATGCGATGACCTCTTCCGCAGAACGCATATCCGGCTCCGACACGATCTCTACCAGAGGCACGCCGCTCCGGTTATAATCCACCAGAGAGGTATCATCCCATTCGTCGTGGATCAGCTTCCCCGCATCCTCCTCCATGTGCATCTCATGGATCCGCACCTTCTTTTTCGTATCTCCCGCTTCGATCTCCACATATCCGTCTCTGGCAATGGGGAGATAGAGCTGGGAAATCTGGTAATTCTGGGGATTATCCGGATAAAAATAGTTCTTCCGGTCAAACTTGCATACCCGGGTGATCCTGCAGTTTGTGGCAAGCCCGATCGCCATGGCATATTCTACCACCTGCCTGTTGAGAACCGGAAGGGAACCCGGCATCCCGGTACATACCGGGCAGGTATGGGTATTGGGCGCAGCCCCGAAGGCCGTACTGCATCCGCAGAAGATCTTTGTCCTGGTAGCCAGTTCCACATGGACCTCCAGCCCGATCACTGTCTCATACTGTTTTGCCATCGCTTACGCCTCCCTTCCTGATTTTGGATGTATATCCGCCGGCACCTCATACTGCTTCTCCGTCGCGCATTCATAGGTATAGGCCGCCCGGATCAGCGTTTTCTCCTGAAAGCTGTTCCCGATCAGCTGCATGCCTACAGGAAGCCCTTTATGGTCCTTCCCGATCGGAACACTCATCCCCGGCAGTCCTGCCAGATTCACGGAAATCGTATAGATATCCCCCAGGTACATTTTCAGAGGATCCTGCAGGCTCTTTCCCAGCTCCGGCGCCGTAGTGGGCGCCGCCGGTCCCAGGATCAGATCAGAGCTTTCAAGCGCCCTGTCAAATGCCTGTTTGATCAGCGCCTTGGTGCGCAGCGCTTTCAGATAATATGCATCATAATATCCGGAGCTGAGCACAAAGGAGCCCAGCATGATCCGGCGTTTCACCTCCGCTCCGAAGCCTTCGGAACGGGTCTTTTTATACATATTGTGAAGCCCCTCATAGTCCGCCGTGCGGTAGCCGTATTTGACCCCGTCAAAACGCTCCAGGTTGGAGCTTGCCTCCGCAGACGCGATCACATAGTATGCCGGGATCGCATATTTTACCAGGCTCAGATCAAATTCCTCGATCACGGCGCCCTGTTCCTTCAATACCCCGGCCGCTTTCCAGATCGCATCCGCCACCTCCGGATCCAGCCCTTCCCGCATATAGTCCCTGGGAATCCCGATCTTCATTCCCTTCACGTCACACACCAGCGCGGAGGTAAAATCATAATCCTTCCGCTGTACGGAGGTACTGTCCTTCCCGTCATGGGACGCAATGGCCTCCAGGATGGCCGCGCAGTCCGTTACATCCTTTGCCACCGGCCCGATCTGGTCCAGGGAGGAGCCGTATGCGATCAGCCCGTAACGGGAAACCGTGCCATAGGTGGGTTTCAGTCCCACCACTCCGCAGAAGGAGCTGGGCTGCCGGATGGAACCGCCGGTGTCAGACCCCAGCGCATACCAGCATTCCTGAGCCGCCACCGCCGCACAGGAGCCTCCCGAGGAGCCCCCCGGCACCTGCATCAGGTTATGCGGGTTTTTCGTCGGCCCAGAGTAGGAGGTCTCCGTCGTGCTCCCCATGGCAAATTCATCCATATTGGTCTTTCCGACGATCACCGCCCCGGCTTTCTGCAGGTTCTTGACTGCCTCCGCCGTAAATGTCGGCCGAAAATTGGAAAGTATTTTTGAACTGCATGTCGTCAGCTGCCCTTCGATACACATGTTGTCTTTGACAGCCGCCGGAACGCCCGCCAGAGGCCCGGTCAATTCTCCGCTGTCGATCCGCTTCTGTACCGTCTCCGCCTGCATCAGCGCTCCCGCCTCATCCAGTGTTACGTAGCTGTTGATCTCCGGTTCCATTTCCTTTGCCTGCGTCAGAACCGCTTTCACGGCCTCCGTCACGGACACTTCCCGGTTTTTGATCTTTCTGCCCAGCTCTGCCGCTGTCAGATGTAATAAATCCATTGCCTTCACCGCCCTTTTTGTTTTAGTACAGACCTGCCGTTGCAGACTGCTTTCCGAATCAGCCGATCGTCTTCGGCACTTCGAAGCTGTCCTCTTTCCTTAAGGGTGCGTTCGCCAGCGTCTGCTCTTTATTGTCGCCGTTGGTGACTACATCCTCCCGGAATACATTGTGGACCGGAAATACATGGGACATGGGTTCCACCGCCGAAGTATCCAGCTCATTCAATGTGTCGATATAATCCAGCATCTTTTCCATATCCGCCTTTGCGGCCTCTTTTTCTTCCCGGGACAATTCCAGCTTCGCAAGAATCCCCACATAATCAATCGTTTCGTCTGATATTTGATTCGCCATATATGCACCTCTTCTTTGTGAAATATTACATCGTTGCATTAATAGTATTGATAATATTCTTCATAATCCCCGGTCCCGATCACCTCGCTGGGCGTCAGCTCGATCGAAATATCCTCCGCCGTGATCTCCGTGTCTTCCCTCAGATACAGGTTCCGGTAAGTATCGTCCATTTCTTCCCCGCTCAGCCAGTAGGACACCTCATAATACCCGTCCTCATAAGCATCATCCGATATTCTGCACCGCAGGGTCCCCCAGTCAGATTTCTCAGAGGTTACCGCATGAAGATCATACACTCCCGGAACAATATCTTCTCCTGCTTCCAGGGTTTCATCCTTTTCAAGGGAAACGGATTCCGTCAGCGGATTCTCCACAAACTCCATATCGTCTGTCTGCCCGTTTTCCGTAGTCAGTCTCAGGAGCATGGCCTCCTTGATCGTAACATGTGCCCCCTTATAAAGGCGGACATCCTCCAGAACCTGCAGCTCATCATACTCTTCCTGGGTTCCGAAAGCCTGCCAGATATAGATTCCGTTTTCCATATCCTCCAGGCTCAGCCCGCCCCTGCCGTCCAGAAGCTCCGCGGTATAGCTGCCCTCCGGCAGATGGACTCCTACCAGGTATTCCCCCTGGCCCAGCTCTGTCTCATAGTGCTCCCCCGTCTCGGACAGTTCCCGCTCCGCATATTCATAGGGTCCCACATATTCCGCTTCATATTCCGGTTCTCTCAGGCTCCCGAAATGCAGACCATTTTCATCGATATAATCTTTGCCCACCTTGATCACAAAAAGCGCCAGCAGGAACAGTGTCACTCCCACCTTGGCTCTTCCGGATCTCAGTTTCCTCTGCACCGTATTCCCGCCTGTATTCCTGAACTTTTTATTTTGGAACTGATAGCTGTATTTTTGCCCGGGGCCTCCCTTTCCCTGCTGTGAAATGTCTTTCTTATTTTTCTTATTTTCCTTTTTGTCCTTTTTCTCCGTATCGAAGCTGCTCTTATCCCAAGTGTCCTGACCGGCTTTATGATCACATGGCTCCGAGGCCAGACTTTCATCCCCGTTCATGCTCTCTACCGCATAGCTTTCATTCAGATGATAATGCTTCTTCCGGATCTTCGTATTGTCCAGCCCGCAGTCCGGACAGTATCCGTCATGCAGCTTTCCCCCGCACAAATAGCATTCATTTTTCTTTGCCATTCTCCCTCACCTTCGCTTTCCGAGCAGAGGCTTCCTATGGAACTGTGCAAAAATAATCTTACCATTTTGCTTGCACAGTTCCATGGGGCTGCATCCGGATATACTGCCCAATCCTTTACGGTTCCAGTCTGCTCAAATCTCTCGGGAACAATGTCGTCTCCCGCACATTGTCCTCATCCATCAGTTTCATGGTCAGACGCTCCATACCGATTCCCAGTCCGCCATGGGGAGGCATTCCGTGCTTGAAGGCGCTCAGATACTGCTCCATGCCTTCCCCGGTCATCCCCCTGGCTTCCATCTTTTCCAGCAGCCTGCTGTAATCATGGATCCTCTGGCCTCCGGTGGTGATCTCCATTCCCCGGAACAACAGATCAAAGCTCAGTGTAAAGGTGGGATCCTCCGGGTCATCCATTGCATAGAACGGACGCTTTTTTGACGGATAATGCGTCACAAACACAAAATCCGCATCCCACTCTTCTTTTGCGTAACGGCTGATCAGGCTTTCCTCTTCCGGCTCCAGATCGAACGGATTCTTGATCTTCCGGTCATATTTTTCGGACACCAGACGCTTGATCTCATCAAACCTCACAGCCGGGATCCGGTCCGTCCGCGGCAGTTCCACGTCCAGAAGCTTTAATTCCCCCGCATACTCCTGCTTCAAAAGCTTCATGGTATACTGCAGGAATCCGGTTTCCATGGCCATGATCTCTTCAAACCCGTCGATGTAGCCCATCTCAAAGTCCAGGCTGGTATACTCGTTCAGATGCCGTTTCGTGTTGTGCTTTTCCGCACGGAACACCGGCGCTGTCTCGAATACCCGGTCATAGACCCCCACCATCATCTGCTTGTAGAACTGAGGGCTCTGCTGCAGGATCGCCGGCCTGTGGAAATAATCCAGCTTAAACACATTGGCCCCGCCTTCTGCGCTCTTTGCTCCGATCTTCGGCGTGTGGATCTCCGTAAAGCCTTCTCCGTAGAGAAAATCGCGGAACCCTCTTACAATTCCCTCCTGGAGCTTGAACTTGGCGCGCTCCCTGAGGTTTCTCAGGGCAATGGGGCGGTAGTTCAGCTTTGCCTCCAATGAGGTGGACAGCTTCCATTTCCCGATCGCCAGCGGCATCGGCTCCGCCGGTTCGCTTAAGACCTCCACGGCCGAAATCCGGATCTCGATTCCGTGGGGCGCTTTCTCTGAGCTGATCAATGTTCCTGTTACTTCTACTGTAGCCGCTTCTTTCAAATCTTTCAAGAAAAAGTTTGTAATTTCTTCATCTGATACACACTGTACAAGTCCCTCCCGTTTTCTGAGGATGATGAAAGCCACATTGCCCATGTCACGGATCGTATGGATGGCGCCGTTCACCTTTACAGTTTTGCCTGCCATATCTTCTGCCAGCAATTCACGCAATTCCAATGTTTCTTTTTCTTTCACTCCGGTTACAAATTCCATGTTCATTCTCTCCTTTCATTCCTCGACATCCTGCGGACCACACAAAAAGTCCCGGGATGCCATCTGCGCATCCCGGGACGGAATTTATTTCGATATAAAATCCGCGGTACCACCCGCATTGAACAGTCCTGCCTGCCCCCTTGCAGCTCAGAACTATCCCTCTCAACAATGCATATAACGCCTGCCCCGCGTACCGGCCTACTCTTCCTTCAGCCGGTCAGCTCCCAAGTGTTCCCTTACGGAGCCGCCGGAATCCACCTCATCCGCGGCAGCTCCTGACCGTCTTCCCTGTCTGGCGCTCTCAGTCGGTGACGCCGCCTTCCTGTCAGGTTCTGATGATCAGAGTCTTGTTCTCCGCCTTTGCTAATTTCACACTTCATTGTGCTAAAATTATTTTTCAATGATAGCACAATATTTTCTCCTTTGCAAGGTCTTTTTTCTGAAAAATATTCTCACAGCTCCTTCCGGACTACTTCCAGAGCCTTGTCGAGCTGGTTATCCGCATCCTCATTCTCCTCGTCCCGCTCATATTCTACTTCCACATCCGGGACGATCCCCACTTCGTTGATGCTTCTCCCGGAAGGCAGAAAATACTCGGATATGGTAAGCTTGATATAGGATCCGTCCAAAAGACTGATGACCTCCTGGACCACCCCTTTTCCATAAGTGGTCGTCCCTACGATCTTCCCTTTTTTATAATCCTGTACAGCACCCGAGAAAATCTCAGACGCACTGGCACTGTATCCGTTCACCAGAACAGCCAACGGACGGTGAAATTCCTGCTTACCGTCACAGATATACTCCTCGGCCTCGCCCTCCTTATCCTTCGTGGACACGATGGTCCCCTTCGGAAGGATCAGCCTCAGCATATCCAGAACCGTATCCAGATCCCCTCCGGGATTGCTCCGCAGATCGATCACCAGCCCCTGCATTCCCTGGCTGTCCAGTTCATCCAGTGCCTCGCGGAACTGGTCAAGAGTCACCTTGTCAAATTCCGTCACCCGGATATATCCTACCTGAGAATCTTTCATCTCATACTCCACGGTCTGCGCTTCCACGATACCGCGTACCGCAGTCAATTCCAGTTCTTCGGAATCCCGGATCACATGGAGGGTCACTTCGGTTCCCTCTTCCCCTTTGATCCAGACGACCACCTGATTCAGGTCCTCATCCGTGATCTCATGCTCATCCACCTGATAGAGAATATCACCGGACTTGATGCCGGCCTTTTCCGCCGGAGAATCCCGGAACACATTGGTGATCGTCACTGCTTTTGTCTCATAGCTCTGGGAAAGCACAGCTCCGACCCCCGAGTATTCCCCGGAGATTCCCTGTACCAGCTCCTTAGCCTCCTCTTCTGTAAAATAGACGGAATACGGATCTCCCAGGGCGCGCACATATCCTTCATACATGCCCTCCGTAAGGGCCGCTTCATCAATCTCGTCCTCCCGGAGATAGACACTGTCGATCACTGCCCGGATCCGTTTCAGCTTTTCCTCCGAAAACTTCCCGTCCCCGCTCTCCTCCTTCATCACCGAGAGCTGGGGCACAGCGCTGACCACCGTCTTTTTAATCCCGCTTACGGCCGTCATGATACATAACATAGCAAGGGCGCCGCACAGCGCCCCTTTTAAAAATCTATACTTTTCGTTCATTCTCCGCTCCAAGTCTTTTTGCTGTGTTCAAAACAGCAGAACACAGTCCTGTCCGCCGTTTTGAGATCATTTTCAATTCTTTCCGCCTGCACAGCCGGAATCGCTTTACAAATAGATCTGCGGATTCACAGGTGATCCGTTCATCTCCACCTGAAAATGAAGGTGCGGACCGCTGGAATACCCGGTAGACCCCACATATCCGACCTGCTGTCCCTTGCTCACCGACTGCCCGGCAGTCACTGCCAGCGCGGAATGATGCATATACTTTGTCACCATTCCATTGCCGTGATCTATGACGACCCAGTTTCCCGCACTGTCGCTCCATCCCGCGATCAGCACAGTTCCCGAATCAGCCGCATATGTAGGCGCCCCGCTTGACGCCGCAAGATCCAGTCCGTTGTGGAAGGCGTTGTCGAAGGTCCGGTATCCGAAGGTACTGGAAACGGATCCGCTGGGACATGGATTCGTAAGCTGCCCGTTTCCGCTTACCACAACATCGGTGCTCGGAATGTAGGTGCTTCCTCCGCCCAAGCCCGCAGCAGCAGCCGCTGCCGCCGCCTCTTCTGCTGCCTTCGCCGCTGCCGCTGCAGCCGCGGCGGCTGCAGCCTGTTCCTCCTGCTTCCTCTTCTCTTCCTCCGCCTGCCGGATCAATTCCTCCAGAAGAGCCGCGTTTTCACCGATCTGTCCTTCCAGGTCCGCGATCTGCAGATTCTTATCTTCCAGCAGCTGCTCTACCTCTGCCTGCTTTGCGATCAGGGCATCCTGAAGATTTCTCAGGACCACGTATTCTTCCTGCAGGGCCTTTTCCTTTTCTTCCACTTCTCTGCATATATTCTGGAAATCCACCAGCTTATCCCTGTCGTATTCGGAAAGCTGGTTGACATACTCCACATTATTCAGGAATTCCCCCATATTCTCGCTGTTCAGCAGAACCTCGATGAACTGGGTATTTCCCACCTCGTACATGAAGCGAATGCGTTTTTTCATGCTCTGGTATTGCGTATTTTCATCTACCTTCGCCCGCACAAGATCATCCTCGGCCTGCCTGATCTCTTCCTGCTTTTGCGCCAGCTTTTCCTGTGCCACATTCATCTCCCCGATGATCTGATTCAACTGATCCGTCAGCGCATTCTTCTCTGCCTCCGCAGCTTCCTTCTCTTCATCAAGCTGATCCGCCTTTTCCTGTGCTTCTTCAATCGTAGTCGCATGTACATTTGTCACTGCTCCCATGCACAGCGCGGCTGCAAGTACCCCACTTATTATACTCCTCTTACATTTTTTCATACAACCCACCTTATCATTTACATCGTTTAAGATCACACGTCAAATTACAGCTCACACGGCGCAGCACACTCGCTGCGTGGCACCGTGAACCGTAACATCAGACCTTCAGATGCTTGCGTACGGTAAAGTAACTTCCAAGGAAACCGATTCCTACTCCGAGCCCCAGTCCGATGGGCAGCAGATAGCGGTATACGGTGATCACAGGGAGGAAGTCGATGATATTCGTCAATATACTGAACTTCTCCATAATATATGCAACCGCCCTTCCATAAAGCACATACAGAAGCGCAAGCGGCAGCACCGCGCCTACCAGGCCGATGATCAGGCCTTCGATCACGAACGGGGAACGGACCACGAAGTCCTTGGCGCCGATATATTTCATGATCGCGATCTCTTCCTTCCGGACCGTGATACCCATGGCAACCGTGTTGCTGATCAGGAAAATGGAAACTCCGAACAGCAGCAGGATGATCGCGACGGAAATGTACGCCACCAGCACATTCACACTGGAGAGCATATTTGCCACCAGGTCGGACTTCTTCACGCTTCGTACTCCGTCCAGGCTTCCCGCGAACCTTACCAGATCCTGCTGGGTAGAGGAAAGCGATTTGCCGCCGCCCATCAGGGTGATATCCTTGTCGTCATCCAGCGTCTTCATATAAACCTCATAGTTGCTGGAATTAGCCAGAGGATTGTCGTTGCGGAAACCGTCCGCAAGTTCCTCATTCTCTCCGAAATACTTGGTTCTGAACTCTTCCCACGCATCATCCGCAGATACATACTTCACGTCGGACACATCGTCTCTCCCTCTCAACGCCTGTCCGATATTGTCAATCTGCGCCTGGGTAATGCCGTCTTCAAAGAATACGGTGATCGCTACCCCTTCTTCCGCGCTCTTGATTATATACTGAAAGTTAAATAATATCGAAAAAAACAATCCAAACAAAAAAATACAGGCAGACATCGTGGCAATAGACGCGAGTGAAAACATCATGTTCCTTCCGATATTCTTAACCCCTTGTTTTATCACATATCCTATCGTACTAATCCTCATCTATATACCCACCTTTTTGTTCATCACTGACGATCACGCCATGCTTCATGGTGATCACCCGTTCATTCATCTCGTTAACGATCTCCTGGTTATGTGTTACCACAAGAACCGTAGTCCCCCTCTCATTGGCCTCCTTCAGAAGGCTCATGATCTCCCAGGAATTGGTCGGATCCAGGTTACCGGTCGGCTCATCGGCCAGCAGGATCGCCGGCTCGTTCACGATTGCCCTCGCGATCGCCACACGCTGCTGCTCCCCGCCTGACAATTCCTTGGGATGGGATTTGTACTTCTGGGCAAGCCCTACCAGGGAAAGCGCGGCAGGAACCTTCTTTTTGATCACTCTGGTCGGCGTCTCGGTGACACGCAGGGCAAATGCGATATTCTCATAGATATTGCGGTCCTTTAACAGGCGGAAATCCTGGAATACCACGCCCAGCCCTCTTCTGTACTTGGCAATGTGCCGATGCTTCATTCGGTTCAGGTTCCGGCCATTGACGATGATCGTCCCCTCTGTCGGATCCAGTTCCTTCATGATCAGACGGATCAATGTAGACTTGCCGGATCCGCTGTCTCCTACAATGAAAACAAATTCACCCTTTTCAATCTTGACGGATACTCCATTGAGGGCGGCATTGCCCTTTGTGTATTCCTTCGTTACGTTCTTTAGTTCAATCATATGCTCCTCCTGAACACCATACTTTATCGGACGTACTTTGTCCGCCTCGCCGGCTGTTTCTAATACTCCAGTGTTTCCATATACTTCATGTACTTCACGACCATCAGCGCGATCTTGAATGTGATCGCATCCTCAAACACGCGCAGATCCAGCCCTGTGCTCTTCTGCAGCTTATCAAGCCGGTAAACCAGAGTATTTCTGTGGATATAAAGCTGCCTGGACGTCTCGGATACATTCAGGCTGTTCTCAAAAAATTTATTGATCGTAGCAAGCGTCTCTTCATCAAATTCATCCGGGGACTTCCCTTCGAAGATCTCCTTTATGAACATCTTGCACAGCGGAAGCGGTAGCTGATAGATCAGACGCCCGATCCCCAGGCTGCTGTATGCCACGATATCCTTCTCCACATAAAAGATCTTACCTACATCCAGCGCCAGCTTTGCCTCTTTGTAAGACTTGGAGACTTCCTTGATATCGTTCACGACCGTACCGTAGGCAATATGCATCTGCTCGTCCCCGCTGTCCTCCTTAAGGATCGTCAGCATCTCCTTTGCCATCCTGGCAAGCTCCCTGCTGCCGTCCTTCTCAGACAGCTCCTTTACGACGATGATATTCCTCTCATCCACGGCCGTAACAAAATCCTTTGCCTTTCCACCCAGAAGATTGCGCACATTATCCAGGGCAGCGCTGTCCTTCTCGTGCGAAGTCTCAATAATAAAGATAACACGTTTTACTTCTGTGTCAATATGTAATTTTTTGGCGCGGTTATAAATGTCCACCAGAAGCAGGTTATCCATCAGCAGATTTTTGATAAAATTATCCTTGTCAAACCGCTCTTTATATGCCACCAGGAGATTCTGTATCTGGAACGCGGCGATCTTGCCCACCATATAGGCGTCATCGCTCTCTCCGCCTGCCAGCAGGATATATTCCAGCTGCTGCTCGTCGAAAATCTTGAAAAACTGGCAGCCCTGGATCACCTGGCTGTCCGCCGGAGAAGCACCAAATGATAAAATTGCATCCTCAAAATCTTTACTCTCGCCAAATGTACTTGCCAGCACCTTTGCTTCCGTGTCAAATACACAGAAATCAATCCTGGAAATACTCTTCAAACCCTCAATCGTATTCAGAAGCACCTGATTCGTTATCATAATTTATCTCCTCCGCTCATCTCCACTTGTCCATGTGCATTTTTCACAAATTCCGTTCTCCTGTTTCAAATGAGAACACACACATATCGTATATATGTTAATACAAAACGCCCAAAAAATAAAGAGGAAATCCATGATATTTATGCATTCCCCCATATATTTAACAAAAAATTCATTTTTTGCCGTTGTATCGTAATTATGCATTCTGCCGAATTTACAGATTTTTCCTTTTTTTCCCGCTGGCGCCTGCGGTGTTCACAGCAGCCCGTTTCCTACTCTTTTACGTGTCTGCTTTTCTGTTGATCGACCAGGTGGATGAATGCCCGTTTCAGGAGAAACTTTTTCAGCTTCCCGGCAGGCTTCTTTTTCCTGTCCTCCTGCAGCAGAGACAGGCTGCAGCCGATCCAGACACGCGCATTCAAAAGCGCCTTTGCCTCAGAGATAAAATTCTCCTGTTCCGGATAGCCAAGCACGGACAGGATGCAGTCCGGTTCCACGCCGTTGATCTCATTGATCACGCTGTCCTTCCTGCCTCCGTCCGGCAGTACGGCCTGTCCTGCCGGCAGAAAGCCTTTCGCGCAGCTTCGGAGCTTCTCCAGAAGAAGGAGCAGGTCCGTCTCCTGTTCCGCCAGAAGAAAGACCTTCTTCCGGGTCCTCTGGAGATACTTGAAGAACATCTTTAAAAATACCCGTTTTTCCAGCTCCTTCATCAAATGTCCGTTGTGCTGGGAAGCCCCCTGCGAAACCCCGGCCGCCTTCTCCGAAGCCTCCAGGATCTCCTTCTCCCCAGGCAGGACCAGATCCATCTTCTGCATCTTCTCCTGCCACTTTGGATCATCCTGCCCCAGTACCAGCAGTTCCAGGGTCACGATCTCAACGGTATTGACCGTTTCACTTTCCATAAATTGTACGATTCTCTTGAGCGTGTCCTTCGCAGTCAGTGCATCGATGTCTATCTCAAAGATATCTATCTTGTTTTCCATGACAACTCACCCGTTTCTTTTTCCCGATTCGTTACTGTCCGCAGCATGCTGGCCATGAACCAAATCCCCGATTCGTACAATTGTATCAAAAATGTCCTCTTTTTTCAACTACCTGGATTTAATTTCACACTTTTATAACAGTTTGCCGGTCAGGCAGGCATACTCCCTTCGGGGTATGCACCTCTCGGCACCCAGTTGTTTCATTTTGTTTCTTTACTGTGCTTCCGGGGCCTTCCCGCCGTTTTCCTCTGCCTGCATCCGCTTTCTGCGGGTGATCATTCCGCCAATCCGCCCCGTTTCCTTGGAGGACAGGGAACGCCATCCATCCTGCATGACCCGGTCAAGGAGCCCTAACTCCTCCGCGATCTCATATTTTAACTTTTCCTCCGGCTCCAGATTCTTCAAGTCGGTCTTCTTATTCTTCTTTCCAGACATGACAGCCTCCTCCTTTTTTATAGAAAAAATAATACGCTGGGTCCGCGCACCTTTACGCGCCGCGCCGATGCCGTTTCCCGCCGTACACAAG
>CATLCV010000085.1 GCA_949893755.1 uncultured Lachnospiraceae bacterium
GAATTGTTGGAAAGGCCGCCGGTCGTATTCAGGCCCTCATTGGCAAACATCCGGATGGCTTCCAGAACATCCATCTGCTTGTCCTGCATACCCTTGACCACCAAAAACAGCGGGTCAAACCACATGTCCTTCGGATCCATGCCCAGACTCAGGCCATGCTCAAGCATATTGTGGCAGTGCATCATACGCTCCTCATTGTCCTTGGCGATACCGTCGGCAGAACACAGCGCCACAACGATGGCATCATTTGCCGCAGCCAGATCAATGTAGCTCATTCGAGAGCCGGCATCGGCAGAGTTCACGATCGGCTTACCGTTGGTGCGGTTGTAAACGCGGATACCTGCCTCGATGGCCCGCTTGTTGGCGGTGTCCAGTGCCAATGGCACATTGTTGAAGTTCTCCTGCAAAAGTTTGACTGCCCAGGTCATAAGCTCAGGCCCGTTGGATTCCGCAGGGCCGATGTTCACGTCCAGATAGGTCGCGCCGGCGCGGATCTGCTCGGCCGCCCGCTTCAGAATGGGCTCCGGATCCATATTTTCCATGGCCGCGCGGATGACCGGAGAGATGCAGTGGATCCGCTCGCCGATGACCACGAACTTCTTCGATTCCGGATCGCGCTGGCGGTATGTAACGCCCATATCCACGACCTTGATGTCCGGAATGACGATCTTGTCAAAATCAAACGGTGCGTCAGGGGAAACTTCAGCCTTTTTCGCCGCGGCGGGCTGCTTGGACGCCGCTACGGCCGCTGCTGCCTTCTCGTGCTCACCGTCTTTCAGGTAGTGAACGATCTCCACCGCCTCCCGGGTGCCCACAACCACGTTCCAATCGGGCAGTTTTTCCTGGATCTCGCCCTTCAGTACGGCGGCCTTGCCAGGGATCACCAGGGTACGGGATCTGATCTTCTCCGAGATCTGGCACTCGTCAAAGAACTTTTTGACCGAGCTGGAGGAGAATTTTCCCGCGGCCCAGGCCGTCAGGACAGACATACCGGAGGCATCGGTGATCAGCAGGTTGATCGGAACCTTGGAGCGCTCGATCTCCCCGGATACCAGGAAGTAGGTCAGCGCGAAATCTACCGTAAGCATACATGGGTCGTCCGGCGTTGCGCCGTTGAGCGGGTAGATGCCCGGCTCCATCTTCATCGGCTTCTGAGGATCGGTGTAGATGTTCTGGCGCAGGCTGTGCAGCGGCAGGGACTCCGCGTAGCTCATCTTCTCCATCACCAGGATGGAACCGTATTTGAGCGTAAACAGAGCAGCCAGCGCTGTCTGCAGATGAATGTCTCCCGCAGCAAGCTTTGTCATGTTCACAAGGGAAGGATAGCCCAGTGTCCGCACGCTGTCCTTGATGGCTCCGCGCCGGATCTGCACCGCATTGGCAAAGGTCTCCTTGATGGAGCCCGCCGTTACGTCAATGATCAGATTCTTGTTGCCGGCTTTTTCCAGTTTCTGGAGGGTGTCGTAGATCTCCTGTATGCTGCTTCCGCCCACGCCTAAGACAGCCTTGCCCTGAACAGCCGCATTCATCTGCTCCCAGTTGGACGCGTCCGCGCCGTTGATGATCAGATCCGCGGCGGAGTCCAGAACCGCCCCCGCGGCCTCAGGATCTTTGGTCTCAACGATCACGCCGCGGCCTGTGGCAGCGGCCTTCTGTACCGCGCCCGCCAGCTTGTCCGCGCCTTTTCCCTCGTCCAGGACAAACACGAACTCCACATATTCCCGCTCGCCGATTCGGTCATAGTCCACCTTCTGAATATCGGCAAGCCTGGCGGAAATCGTCTCATCCTCCATACCGGAGCCAACGCTGACAGCGTACAGGTTGCGGGAAACAAACGTCTTGTCATGACGGAACAGAACCGTTTCGCCGCCCAGCTTATGGCCGGCGACTTCCAGGGACTTCATCGGAGGTGCCGTGGCCTCAGACAGCAGTGCGATCGCCTCCTCAGACATATACGGGCACTTCGTGATCGGAAGCGCGCCCTGCGCGACCTTCATACAGAATGCCATGCAGGTGGGGACACCGCACTCTTTGCAGTTTTTCTTCGGGGACAGTTTAAAAATATCCAGACCTTTTACAGCCATTGTGTGTTCCTCCTTCCTTAAACCAACTCATCAATCATCCGGGCGATCGCTTTGATGGCATCCGGATGACGCATAATGATCGCATCGGAGCCACTGGCCAGACACGCCGAAGCCGTTGCAATCTCCATCTCGATGCCGCGCTCTTCCGCGTCTCCCCACTCGGGCATTTCCGCTTCCGGCATGATTGCTTCCTTGACGCCCCAGGTCTCCGGGGAGACCGGAGTCATGATCGGCATCTGAAGCTGCGCGTCACCCTGTCCCAGAGCCGCCAGCTTGATGCGCTCGAGCGTAGAAGCCAGGTACTCAAAGCCGTAACCGGCCGCGGCAGAACCCGCCTGCATCACGATTGAGGCAGGATTCACGCCCATCTGGGTCATCACCGTATTGAGCTGCTTCGCCAGGTTGATATCCACCGCCGATTCGGCGCCAACCTTCTGGCCATAGGCCAAAGCTGCAGAAGCGCCCACCGTCTTGTAGTTTTCCTCTCTGGCCGACAGTACGAGGATGTTCTTCCCGCTCAGCTTTTCGGAAATCTTCGCAAACAGCTCCGCGTCCTTCTCGATATCCTTGCAGCCCATAATCACGAGCGGCAGTTCCACTGTGTCCGCGATCGATCCGGCCAGCTCCACACACTCTTCCACCGACCTGTTCCTGCCGTTAGGATCTGCGCCCTTTAAGTGCAGCACCAGAAACGACACGCCCTGGATGTCCTGTGCCCGCGCGGCCATCTCCGCCAGGGTGCCGCAGCCGTCATAAAAAGCCTTCAGCTTCGGCTGCACATACTCCTCCAACGCCTCATCGGTGATCTCCACGCCGATTCTCGGTGCGTTTTCCATGGGTGCATCGAAGCTGTAAAACGGAAGCACGTTGTTTCCGCCGATCTGGACTGCTTTGTCTCCGGTTCCCAGGACGATGGTGTTGATTTTGGCGTTAAACGCCTGTGTTTTTGGTTCAAATGGCATTTGCATTCCCTCCCTAAAACATTTGATATGATTTTATAATTCCAGTTCCTTTATAATTTTGGCCAGCGCCTGCTTGACAGGCGAACTCTCCGGAACATAGGCGCTTGGCTTTCCGTCACAGTCAGCCTCATACACCGCCTGATCCTGAGGCAGTACCCCGGCAAGCTCCAGACCCTGCTTCTCAATCTCCTCCGCAACGCCGGCGCCAGGCATTCCATCCGGCGCCCGGTTGACGATCAGCTTCATCCGTCCGGGGGTGAGGCCCAGATCTTTGACCATTTCTGCAATCCGTCCCACCGCCTGAACGCCGCGGCGGGAGCTGTCAGATACCAGCAGCAGCGTGTCGATATGGGGAAGCGTGCCCCTGGCGATATACTCCATACCGGCCTCGTTGTCGATCACCATATAGCGGTAGTTCCCCGCATACTTTTCCAGTTGAGTCTGGAGGATCCCGTTGACAAAGCAGTAGCAGCCCTTTCCCTGTGTGCGCCCCATCACCAGCATGTCGAAGTCATCCTCCTCGATCAGCGCTGAGCCGAAGCGGAACTCGGCATAATCTGCCTTTGTCATGCCGCCTGGGATCGTGTCGCCTCTCTTTTCCGCCTGCGCCATCTCCTCACGGATGTCGCCCAGAGTGGTATCCACCTCCACACCCAGAACTTCGTTCAGATTTGAATTGGCATCGGCATCGACCACAAGGATCGGTGCTTTTCCGCTGCGGCACAGATAGTCCACGATCATGCCGCAGATAGTTGTTTTTCCAACGCCGCCTTTTCCGGCGATGGCAATGGTATGAGTCATTTTGATTCCTCCCGCGCCAGTTCTTCATATTGTCTGGCTGAAAGCTGAACTGTCAGTCGTCTATCAGGGTGAACAGAAACTTTTGATATAGATCGCCGGCTCTGACGAAAATGGTCGTGTCCCCGTTTTCCGTATGCTGTGTATCAAACTCGCACCGCTGACCGGAGAACATATCGCGGATATACTGCTCGGGATCACCGCAGGATACCTCCTCAATAAACACGTCGCGCATCTGATTGTTCTTGCAGGAATTGGGGATCTCCCGCACCACTTCATACGTTTTCATCTTTTGATCCGCATTTCCTGTATGGTTATTTTCGCGGATCACAGCCACGCCGTCCACCAGGTTCGCCATGACCAGATCGCCCTCAATGGACATCTGCCGCTCCATCAGATCCGTCAGCACGATATTGCCGTTTTGGTACTCGATCATTCTGACATTCTTCATTACCATGTTGTCCTGCTTCACACTGTCGCGATAGACTGTAGAAAGACACATCGGCCAGCCCTCCCTTACTCCAGATTTTCCAGAACGCCCTGCAATCGTTCATTCGCCTGCTCATATTCCTTCACTGCCTGCATCACCTGCCCGTACTGCTCGTGCCTGCCAGCCGTATCCAGCTGCCCGGCAAGCTCTGCCAGTTCCCTGGTGTGAGCGGCATTGTGTCCGACCATATAGCGCAGCATAGCTGTCAGCTCCTCCATGGGCGTGGCGCCGTGTGCGTGATCATGGTGGTGTTCTTGTTCATGCATGAAATCTCACCTCGCTTTTACAGTTCTGCTCCGCCGCTTTGCTCCGCTGCTTTGCAGGGCAGGGAAGCGAACATATGGATTCTTTTGTTGTGCGGCAGCAGTATCACACGTATTCCGACTTGACGGACAGGCCGAAAAATCCCACCTGTACAGCTGGAATTTTTTTCAAATGATGGATTCTTCCCTTGTCTCTATCTGCCGGACATGCTATAATAAATATAGCTTTGATAATAATATAACATATCTAAGGAGGAAACGCAAATGGAAGTTAAAACTGACATTGAAATAGCTCAGGAATGCACCCCGAAGCACATCCGCGAGATTGCGGCCGCGGCCGGTGTCGATGAAAAGTATCTGGAGCAATACGGCAGTTACAAGGCCAAGGTGGATTACCGTATGTTAAAAGACCTGGCAGACAAGCCGGACGGCAAGCTGATCCTGGTCACCGCCATCACTCCCACCCCTGCCGGGGAGGGCAAGACTACCACCTCCGTCGGCCTGGCGGACGGCATGAAGAAGATCGGCAAAAATGTCATCGTCGCTCTGCGTGAGCCTTCCCTGGGTCCGGTGTTCGGCATCAAGGGCGGCGCCGCCGGCGGCGGATATGCCCAGGTGGTTCCCATGGAGGACATCAACCTGCACTTTACCGGCGACTTCCATGCGATCGGCGCTGCCAACAATCTGCTGGCCGCGATGCTGGATAACCACATCCAGCAGGGCAACGCGCTGGGCATTGACGTCAAACGGATTACCTGGAAGCGCTGTGTTGACATGAACGACCGGCAGCTCCGCAATGTCATTGACGGTCTCGGCGGACGGATGCAGGGTGTACCGAGAGAGGACGGTTTTGATATCACGGTTGCCTCCGAGGTGATGGCGGTACTCTGTCTGGCCTCCGACATTCCTGACCTGAAGGCCCGTCTGGGACGTATCATCGTCGGATACACCTATGACGGCAAGCCTGTCACCGCCCACGATCTGAAGGCTGAGGGCGCTATGACGGCGCTGCTGAAGGATGCGCTCAAGCCGAATCTGGTTCAGACGCTGGAGGGTACGCCTGCTTTCATCCATGGCGGTCCTTTCGCCAACATCGCCCATGGCTGCAACTCCGTCACTGCCACACGCATGGCCATGAAGCTGGGCGATTACGCTGTCACGGAGGCGGGCTTCGCTGCTGATCTCGGCGCGGAAAAATTCCTGGACATCAAGTGCCGTATGGCGGGCCTGACACCGTCGGCGGTCGTGGTGGTGGCCACAGTGCGTGCGCTGAAGTATCACGGCGGCGTGGCAAAGGCTGATCTAAACCAGGAAAACCTGGCGGCTCTGGAAAAAGGGATGCCGAATCTGCTGCAGCATGTGAAGAACATAAAAGACGTGTTCGGCCTGCCCTGCGTGGTGGCCATCAACGCCTTCCCTACCGATACAAAAGCGGAGCTGGACCTGGTGGAAGCCAAGTGCAAAGAGCTGGGCGTGAATGTGGCTCTGAGCGAAGTCTGGGCCAAGGGCGGCGAAGGCGGCGTTGCGCTTGCCGAGGAAGTGGTCCGTCTGTGTGAGCAGCCGAACAGTTTCCGTCAGTCCTATGATCTGGAAAGCTCCATTGAAGAGAAGCTGGAGGCCATCTGTAAGCGTATTTACCACGCGGACGGCGTACAGCTGACCGACGGCGCGAAAAAACAGGCGAAGACGCTTGCGGAGCTTGGCTTTGCCAATATGCCGATCTGCATGGCAAAAACCCAGTACTCCTTCTCCGACGATCCGGCCCTTCTGGGTGCGCCTGAAGGCTTCACCGTTACGGTGCGTAACCTGAAGGTCTCTGCCGGCGCGGGCTTCATTGTGGCGCTGACCGGCGATATCATGACCATGCCCGGCCTGCCCAAGGTTCCTGCCGCGGAAAAGATCGACGTGGACGAAAACGGCAAGATTTCCGGACTGTTCTGATGAGGTAGGCTTATGTTGAACAAAAATGTGACTGAATTTACCGAGGCCCTGGCTTCCAAGTCCGCCGTTCCCGGAGGCGGCGGCGCCAGCGCCCTGGTGGGAGCGATCGGCATCGCCCTGGGCGACATGGTGGGCGAGCTGACCGTAGGAAAAAAGAAGTATGCGGATGTGGAAGAAGACGTCAGGGCCCTGATGGTGCGGGCACAGGAGCTTCGTGTAAAGCTGCTCTCGTGCGTGAACAAGGACGCTAAAGCCTTTGAGCCGCTCAGCCGTGCCTATGGGATCCCAAAGGACGATCCCACCCGGGACGAGGTGATGGAAAAGTGTCTCAGGGATGCCGCGGGCGCACCGCTGGAGATTCTCGATCTCTGCTGCGAGGCCATTGAGCTGCAAAAGGAGTTCGCGGCCAAGGGCAGCGTGCTGGCCATCTCAGACGCAGCCACCGGCGTCGTGTTTTCTTTAAGCGCCATGTACGGTGCGGCAGTGAATGTAAAGGTGAACACCAAGTCCATGAAGGACAGGGATTACGCCGAAAAGATCAACGCCCATGTAGACGCACAGATAGCGAAATACCGGCCCATCGCGGAACAAATTTTTCAGGACGTATACGGGAGGTTTGGGTAATGGCAGATATTTTGAAAGGCGGGCCTGTGGCCGCCGCACTTAGTGAGGAACTGAAAACAAGAGCCGAAAAGCTGAAAGAAGCCGGAACCGTCCCCACGCTGGCGATCCTGCGTGTGGGCGAGCGCCCGGATGATATATCCTATGAGAACGGCGCCATGAAGCGCTGCGACAAGATCGGCGTCGCCGTAAAGCGCTTCCTGCTCCCCGGGGACTGTACGAAGCAGCAGCTCCTTGATACCATCTGTGAGATCAACGGTGACAGTTCCATTCACGGCTGCCTGATGTTCCGTCCTTTGCCGGACAAGGCGATGGAGGACGCGGCCTGTGCCCTTTTGGCATCAGAAAAAGACGTGGACGGCATGACGGCCGGTTCTCTGGCCAGTGTGTTCACCGGAAAAGGCGCGGGCTTTCCCCCTTGTACGGCTCAGGCTTGTATCGAACTGCTGGACCACTACGGTGTCACACTTACGGGAAAACGTGCGGTTGTCATCGGCCGGAGTCTCGTCATTGGAAAGCCTGTGGCCATGATGCTCCAGAAGAGAAATGCCACCATCACCATGTGCCACACCCGTACTGTGGATATGCCTGGCGTATGCAGGGAAGCGGAGATCGTGATCGCTGCCGCGGGCAAAGCCGGCATCGTGGACAAGTCCTTTGTCGCGCCGGGGCAGGTAGTGGTGGATGTTGGAATCAATGTGGACGAAAACGGGAAGCTCTGCGGTGATGTCAGCTTTGACGAGGTGGAGCCTGCCGTGGCGGCGATTACCCCGGTACCCGGCGGAGTGGGCGCTGTGACCACCGCCGTTTTGGCCAAGCATGTGATCGAAGCGGCCGAAAAGATACAAAAATGAGCGGCAGATTGATCTGACGCTGAATATGTTTCCATGTCAGAGTAGGGACGGCGCGTTAGGAGCTGCGGGAAAATAATCTGTACAGATTGCACGGGATATTTCCATACAGTTCCTTAAGTGTTACAGGATGGGAGGTTGCCTGTAAACGAAGGAGCAATCCGCGGTGCCGTACCCGCTTCCGCTGCCACGGGAGAGCACAGTTTCGAACTCCTTTTGTGGCAGATTCTGTCATAAAAGGAGTTTTTATTATGAAAACAAATCATTTCTGTGAGCAGAGCTGTGATATTGTTGTGCCGGAGACGGTGGAGGCCCTTCGGGGGCGGGGCCGGAAGATTCCGGAAGAGGCTGTCACAGCCGGTCTGCGGGAGGTCACGTGGCCTGCGCGCCGTCAGTGGCTTCGCAAAGCCAAAATTCGGGCGCGGGACAGCCTGTCTCCCGAGGAGCGAGCGGAAAAATCGGCGCAGATCGTACAAAGAATCCTCAACTCACGCGAATTTCAAAATGCCAAAACGGTCATGCTCTATCGCGCTACGCGCGGTGAAGTGTGTCTGGATGGAATCGAAAATTCCCCGCAGGCGCAGGGAAAGCGGCTCGTCTATCCCCGGTGCGTAAGCAAAACGGAAATGGTCGCCTTACTTCCCCGCAGTGAGCATTCCTGGGAAGCCGGCTATGCCGGTATCGAAGAGCCGGTTCCTGAAAAATCAGAGTTTATCGCGCCGGAAGAGATCGAACTGGTGCTGTGTCCCTGCACAGTCTTTGATGAAGGCTGCAATCGTATGGGCTTCGGCGCGGGCTTTTATGACCGTTTTCTGGAGCGCTGTCCAAATGCGCATATCATGGCGGCTGCCTTCGAAGTGCAGAAAACGGACATGGTTCCGGCGGAGGTATGGGACAAGCCTATGAACGCGGTTTTTACCGAAAAAGCCACGTACCGGCAGACAAAGAGCCGCTATGCTGAGTAGTCATACTGCACGCCAGATAAATCTGACGTGAGTATACTTCCTATTGATCTAAAACGGAGTGGCGCCGCACAGGCGACGCCACTCCTCTTAAAATCTTAGATACCGGCCTGCTCCAACAGTGCTGGAACCCTGGATTCCCAACCCAACGCCATGATATGGATACCCTGGCAGTAAGGGCGGCATTCACGGATCACCCGGGCGGCAATTTCCACGCCGGTGATTCCCGCCCTGGCCCGTTCCTTATCTGCCGCAAGCTCGTCCAGCATATCATCGGGTACGTGGACGCCGGCCACATTGTTGTTCATGTACCGGCACATCCCCGCACTCTTCGGAATAATGATGCCAAGCTGCACCGGCTTTCCAAATTGTCTGGCCCGTTCCATAAAGGCGATGAACTTCTCCGGCTCGAACACAGCCTGGGTCTGGAAGTAGTCGCAGCCGGCCAGCACCTTTCGTTCCATTTTTGCCAGCTGCGCGTCTATAGAATCACTGCAGGGAGACACCACCGCGCCCTTGGCGAACTTCGGTGGATCGCCGACCAGCGGATTGCCGCCCAGATCCACGCCTGACTCCAATTGACATACGGTGTGAAGCAGTGAGACGGAATCCAAATCAAACACAGGCTTTGCGCCAGGGTGATCGCCCAAACTGGTATGGTCGCCCGTAAGACATAGAATATTTTCAATCCCGAACATGGCAGCGCTCAAAAGATCCGACTGGAGCGCAATCCTGTTCCGATCCCGGCAAGTCAGCTGATAAATCGGCGTAAGACCGGCATCCAGCAGCTGCCTGCACGTCGCCAGGCTGCCCAGGCGCATGACAGAGGACTGGTTATCCGTGACATTGACCGCCGTAATGCCGCCCAGATACTTCTTGGCCTCTTCTATCAGGCCATCGATATGTATGCCCTTGGGAGGGCCAACCTCCGCCGATACCACAAATTCACCGCGGTCGAATAATTCCGTAATCTTCATTGTCCTTTCCTCCTCATCATCCAGATTTTTCCAGCTGTGGGTTGGATGTTCCTTGGAGCCTCCAACCTGCAGCTGGAGATTTTTTGAAGGTTCCCTCAGCGGGATTTGTCTGCGTCGATCGCGAAATTGCGAATCTGCGTCGGACACTTGACCGCGTCAAGACGTCCCACAGCCTCCAGCCGGCGATAGATGCGCTCCCAACCGCACTCCATATCCGGATCCGCCTCGCATCTTCCGTTCTGAGCTCCGCCGCACTGGCCGTTGACCAGGCTTTTGGAACAAGCGGTGATCGGCCAGATACCGCCGGTGAGGTTCAGATAGCACTCGCCGCACTGGCCGCAATCATATTCCAGCGGCGTCACGCCCTGAAATCCGGGCAGCCGGATGGTGTCGCAGCCGGCATAAACGGCCGTGCAGTCCAACAGCTCTGACACCGTCTGCACGCCCACGCCGCAGGAGAACACCAGCACCCCGTCGGCCTCGTCGATCATGGCGCGGCGGCGTTCCAGGCGCAGCGACAGATTCTCAGGGTTACAGATATAATCCGTTGTGAGTACGCCGGTGACCTGATCCGCGGCCAGGAATTCGCTGATCAGCTGCTCGATCTCCTGCTCGGGGAAAGAAACCTCTTTGCATCCATGACACAGCAGGACAAAAACCTTTTCCGGCAGCAGGGACTGTAAATCTTCCCTGGATTTTTGTTTCGTTATAAGCATTTCACTTCATCCCCCTTACAGCCGCTTTGCCTTCCCGTATCTTCGTGACCAGCGGAATCTTGGACGAGCAGATATACTCGCAGCAGCGGCATTCCATGCAATCCATGATGTTTTGCTCCTTGAGACCCTGAATGTTCCCCGTCTCCACATATCTGGCAAAGTACAGCGGGAACAGTTCCATCGGGCACACGTCTGCACAACGTCCGCATTTGATACATTCTACGGCGGCGGTGTGATCCGTCTCACAGGCGATAATGCCGTTGGTAGCCTTCATAACAGGGACATCCAGTTCCGTCTGGGGGATTCCCATCATAGGCCCGCCCAGCTTGACCGTGACGTCATCGCCCACGATGCCGCCGCAGAAGTCTAAAATCTCCTGAACAGAAGTGCCGACCTTGACGATGAAGTTGCCGGGGGTTCGTACCCGCTCGCCGGTCACACACACCACCCGCTCGATCGGCGGCATACCAAGCCGAATCGCATCCGCGATGGCTTTGGAGGAACTGACGTTGCTTACCACGGCGCCGGCATCAGCCGGCAGTCCGCCGCTGGGCACCGAGCGGCCCAGGACCCTCTTGATCAGCATCTTTTCCGCGCCTTGCGGATATTTTGTGCGGGCAGCCATGACCTCAATGTTTTCATAGCCTTTCGTCTTTTCCTGCAGCATGGCGATGGCATCCGGCTTGTTGTCTTCAATAACGATGACACCCCGGGGCGCGCTTACGGCCTTCATAATGGCCCGCAGCCCATAGACCACATCGTCGGCGTAGTGGAGCAGCACCTTGTAATCGGCGGTGAGCATAGGCTCACACTCGCAGCCGTTTAACAGCACAGCATCGATGGGTTTTCCGGGCTGGAGCTTCACATATGCAGGGAAGCCGGCGCCGCCCATGCCCACAATCCCATTGTCTTTTACAATTTTAACGATTTCCTCAGGAGAGAGTTCTTCAATATCACCGTGAGGACGAACCGATTCGTCAACAGTGCCAAGCCGGTCATTCTGTATCACGACTGAAAGTACACCTGACCCAAGCGTGGGGTGGCGGCGTTCCTCTACCGCCAGGACTGTGCCGCTGACGCTGGAGTGAATGGATGCACCGATGAAGCCGGCCTGTTCCCCGATCTTCTGTCCGACCCTGACGCGCTCTCCCTCTTTCACCAATGGCACCGATGGTTTTCCAGCGTGCATGGACAGAGGAATGACCACCACATCGGGCTCCGGGAAGCGGACCAGCTGCACATGCCCGCTCATTTCCTTGTGCTCGGAAGGATGAACACCGCCGTAATACCCTTCAAACCGTTTCTCCCGAATGGTGCGTACATAGTCGCTTATGAGCCTGGAATTGACCTTCGAGTAATCTCTCAGCTGAACAGATTGATTTCGGAACTCCTCCAGCCGGCCCAGCTTCGCCAGCCTCTGCTGGATCTTCTCCCAGGCACAATCCTTCGTGGGATCTGCCTCGCACTTGCCGTCCTTTGCGCCGCCGCATTGGCCGTTCAGCAGACTTTTGGAACAGTCAACGACAGGGCAGATGCCGCCTGTAACGTTCAGGTAGCACTGGGCGCAGGCATCGCAGGCCTTCGGGGTGAGGGCCATGCCGTGATGCCCACGGCGGGGGATAGAGTCACTGGCAGCAAACACCGGAAGCTGTACCATATCGGCCACAGTCTGGATACCCAGCCCGCAGGAAATGACAAACACGCTTTCGGTTCCCGCCGGAACCATATCACGAAGCCTGCCAAGAGTCTGAGTCTTGTTGCACAGGAAATCGACCCGGACCGCACCGGTCACATTCTTGCCGGCAGCCTTCGCAAGATCGGAAAACTCGTCGCATTCCGGCTCGTCTACGGACGTAAATTCCTTGAAGCACTTGTTACAGGCGACGACAAAGATATGATCCGTGCCGGCCAGTGTCTGGATAAGCTCCTCAGATGATTTGAGTCTGTACTTCGTATAATCTTCCAAACCATCACCCTCCTTTACAATGAGCTGTTTTTATTTAGTTAAGATAATTTTACTTCACAGAACCGCTGATGTCAATATTGAGATGACTTACGGCAAGAGGCCGGATGCCTTGCACTTTGCTGCAAGACATCCGGCCTGTCACCGCATCTCAAACCATCCGAATTCCGCATAAGTTTCGCAATCCTCTCCATTGCCGGTGGCGTACATCCCGATCATGGTGCCTGTCATGCAGCCCACCTTTTCCGGATTGATCCGCTCCCCGTCCGCGACACAGAGCTCTTTCAGCGCCTCTCTCGTCTCCCCGTAGCGGACCGCAAACCGCTCGCCTTCGATCCCGAACTGTAGCACGATCTCTTCCGCCTCCCAGGGCACTTCCGCGATCACTTCCCGGTGGGTTTCGCTCGTAAATCCCGGAAAATAAGGCGGCACATTGTAATCCGCTGTATACAACATAAGCCGCAGCACCTGTCTGCCCTGGCTGACCGCCCGCTCCAGGTGGTACTGGTGGTTCATGGCCTGGACGACCGCAAGTCCGGCGCTCTCCGATCCTTGCGGCAGGAATTTCATGCCGCAGGTGGCTGTGGTATTGATACTGCACTGTCTGCATGCCAGAAACGCGGTATCGTATTCTTCGGATTTTTCTGCGCCAAAGGACATGGGGCGCAGCTCTTCGATCAGAGACTGTCGGATGCATTTCAGGTTCAGCGCAGAATTTTCAATTTTATAAAAATCATGGTAGGGCGTTCCCCAGAATGACCAGCAAAGATCCAGCTCTTCCTTGTCAAAATCCTCGTGAACCACGCCGAATCCTCCCGAAGGGGCGTCCTCTTCCTCATAATCCTTCCGAACCATACCGAGCTCTCCCGAAGGGGCGTCCTCTCCCTCAAAATCCTTCTGAACCATACCGAGTTCTCCTGAATGGGCGTCCTCTCCCCAGGGCAGGCACTCCGGCGCGTCGTATTCCCACTCCACCTTCCCGGTTTCCGGGCTGAACAGGGGCCAGCCGCGCTCCCACACAACAGGGCAGATGAAGGTCTCCCTCCCCAGGTTCTTGCATTTCCCCTCGATCAGCCGGGAGGCCAGCATCACCGCGTACCAGCTTCCGTCCGGCAGCTCCACAAAATCCGCGTGTCCCACGTTGATGATGGGACTCTTGAAACCCATGTGCCGGTGGGTCATCACCGGGTTGGCCGGATTGCCCTCGTAAAAGCCGAACAGCTCCTTGCTTCTCGCCACCATGACCGCGTGATAATGCTCGGTTCCGCCTTCCGCGATCATCAGATAATAATAGTCCCCGATATGATACAGGTGGGGAGCCTCCGGGGCAGAGCCCACCCGCAGGGCGCTGTTGAAGATCGTCACCGGTTCGCCCAGCATATGCCATTCTTTCACATCGTATTTCGCGAGCCAGATTCCCCGTTCCTTCACGCCGGTTCCGTTGTCCCACACGTCGCCGGTTCCCATAATATATGCCTGCCCGTCGTCGTCAAAAAAGAGGGAGGCGTCGATTCCCGGAACATCGTCCAGCCAGTGGGGCTTAGACCAGGGGCCCGCCGGATCCTCCGCCGTGATGATGTAATTGCCCTTGTCGCTGAAATTGGTATTGATGATGTAAAACAGCCCGTCATGATAGCGGAGCGTAGGAGCCATGACACCGCCTACTCCGCTGTTCCTCTCCATATGAAATCCGTTCTCCGGGGTCATGGCATAGCAGATCTGCTCCCAGTGGGCCAGATCCCGGCTGTGAAAGACCGGCAGGCCGGGGCACAGTTCGAAGCTGGAGCATGCCAGATAATAGTCGTCCCCCACCCTGCAGATGGACGGGTCCGGGTAAAAGCCCGGGATGATCGGATTGATTAATTTTTTCTGCATCGTTGATTCCTCCTGATTCTTTTCTCAAAAAGCCAACCGTACTTCCTCACACAGACAATCCCGGGAATTTCCGCCCGCATAGATCCGGAACAGCCCGTCCTCCAGCACATATTCGCCCTGGTTGTTGTAGAATCCCATATCCTGCTTCTTCAATTCCAGTTCCACTGTCTGCGCTTCTCCTGCTTCCAATTCCACCCGCCGGAATCCTCTCAGCTCCTTCACCGGGCGCACCAGGCTGGCGGTCACATCCTGCATATAGAGCTGGACAACCTCCGTGCCCTTCCTGTCTCCCGTATTTTTCAAATGGACAGATACGCGGAGCTTTTCCTCCTCTTCCTCCACCTTCAGGTCCGAATATGCAAATGTCGTATAGTTCAGCCCATAGCCGAAGGGGAACAGGGCGTCAAAGGGCGCGTCCAGATAGCGGGAGGTAAACTTGCTCCTGCTGCCCGGCCTTCCGGTATTGGGATGGTTGTAGTAAATGGGGCACTGGCCGTTGACGGAGGGGAAGGAGGATGCCAGCTTTCCGCTGGGGTTCTCCTCGCCGGTGAGCACCGCTGCCACCGCATTTCCCATCTGTACGCCCAGATGCCATGCCTCCACCAGCACCGGAAGATGCTCCGCCTCCCAGCCCAGGGCCAGCGGCCGGCCGTTCATCAGCACCGTGACAAGCTGCTTTCCTGCCGCAGCAGTCTGTTCCAGCAGGAGGGAGAGCATTTCCCGCTGCTTTCCCGGAAGCTCCACATTCGCCTTGGAGGAAGCCTCCCCGGACATGCTCACCAGCTCGCCTGCGACCGCGACCACTACGTCGCCCTCCTCACAGGCTTTTTTGATTTCCTCCGGATCCACTTCATCCTCCGGCCCGCCGCAGGGATAATACGTCACATCCGCGCCGCAGTTTTTCAGTCCGTCCAGGATGGACACGCAGTCCTCATTCTTCCAGCTCATGGCCCAGGCGCCGGTCACTTCCTCTTCCTTTGCGGCCAGCGTACCCACCAGGCTGATTTTCTGCTTTTTCGAGAGCGGAAGCACATTTCCCTCATTTTTCAAAAGGACGATGGACTTCTTCGCCGCTTCCAGGGCCGTCTCTGCATGCTCCGCCGGGATCCTGCCCGCGTATCTGGCAATGGCTTCCTCCGATACGTAAGGATGCTCAAACAGACCCAGCCACAGTTTCACGGAAAGGATCCTGCGCACCGCGTCATCCAGTACCTCCATGGAAACCGCGCCGCTTTCGACTGCTTCTTTCAGATGATCCTTGTAAATGTGGGTGCCCATGTCCATGTCCAGCCCCGCATTGGCGGACTGGATCCCCGCGTCCCTGTCGTCCTCTGCGATCCCGTGGGTCACACATTCCCTGATCCCGTTGGCGTCGCTGACCACAAAGCCGTCCATCCCGTATGCACCCTTTAAGAGCTCCCGGAGGGTGTAGGGGTTCACCGTACAGGGCACGCCGTTCAGGTCGTTGAAGGACGCCATGGCGCTTGCCGCGCCCTCCTCCACCGCTGCTTTAAAGGGAGGAAGATACACATTATGCAGCTGAGAAATGGACATGCTGGTGGTGTTGTAATCCCTCCCGGACTCACAGGCGCTGTACGCCACATAGTGCTTTAAGCAGGCCGCCACGTAGTTTTCCGGAGAAGTCCGGTCATTCTGCAGGCCGCGGATCTTTGCCTTCGCGAAGCTGGAGGCCAGGAACGGATCCTCCCCCGGGCCTTCCGAAACCCGTCCCCAGCGGCAGTCCCTTGCCACATCAATCATGGGGGCGAAGTTCCACCCGATCCCGTGGGCCCTGGATTCCCTGGCCGCGATCCGGGCGGTCCGCTCAAACAAGTCCTCGTCAAATGCCCCTGCCTCCGCGATGGCGATGGGATACACGGTACGAAGCCCGTGGATCACGTCAAAGCCCATGATCAGCGGGATTCCCAGACGGCTCTCCTCCACCGCGATTTTCTGCAGCTCATTGGCCTTCACCGGGTCATCTCCCATCATGGCGCCCACCAGTCCGGCACGGATGTCCTCCTCGTGGAAATCCCGGGTCGCCGTGGACATGATCTTCTGGAATTCCTCCTGGGAAATCCTTCCGTCTGTCATCATTTCGATCAGTTCCTCAAAGGGCACGTCGAAGCCGCCCACAATGGACGGGGATTCCAGGTTCATCTGCCCGATCTTCTCCTCCAGTGTCATCTGGGATAATAACTCTTCTACCCGGTTTTTCTGCTGCTCTGTCAATTTCATCTCTCATCTGCTCCTCTCTTTTTATTTCATTTTAATGAATCCAATGGAATAAAACCTGTCTGTTTTTAATGATTTATTGTTTAAAAAATAACCTTTGCCGCTGTATTTCCCTTTTTCAACGAGCAAAGGTTAAAATATAATATCTGATTATTGTCCTGCCCGGATCAAATTTGCCAGCCATCTGCTTTTTCTGACCTCCCGGGACCTTAAATCTCCGCGATCACGATCCCCTGGATCTCCTGTGCGCTCAGCCGGGTCTCCACCACCAGCGTATGGTCGTAGGCCTCCGCCGTATGAATGTTCAGCGCGGGCTGACAGGCGGTCTGCAGGTATTGGATCTCGATCACGGAAAGGGAATTAAAATAGGCCAGCTTCCGCCACTCATCCTGTACATTTCCATGCTCCTGACTCACAGAAAAAATCTTCACCTGGTACATCCCGTTATTGACCGGATGCAGCTTAAAATTCATCTGAATGGCTTCACGATCCGCAAACAGGCGGGACTGCTGTTCCACCTCGATCTGGTTTTCATCCTGAGAGTAATACCGGAAATTAAAATGCTTGTAATTGTGGCAGCATATATAGAAAAGGCCCTTCCCGTTGCCGGAGATGATGGCGTTCCTGCTTTTTCCCATAAAATATTTTTCCAGATGGTTCAGGTGGTCGAAGGCGAAAAAAGCCGGCTTGCGGATCCCGTCCCTGCTGATCAGCCCGCAGCCTCCGAACAAAAGGTCTTCCGAGTCGATCCTTTCGGCGAAAATGTCGGTGGCGATCCAGTATGCCACCGCGTCCGCCTCATCGTAGTTCTGGATCAGGTTCTTCATAATATAAGCGCTCTTATAGCAGCCGTCATTGAGGCAGTTCCGGTTGGAAAGCGTAGAGCTCCACTCCGTCACAAAAAATTCCGGAACATGGAAATCCGCCTCTTCCAGTACCCGCTTCGCCGCCCGGATCTGGTGATACAGGTAGTCCTCATCCGGGGAAAAGGGATTTCTTCCCGTGTCCAGCAGATGCTCCCTGACCAGATAAGGATAGGAATAAATGGAAATAAAGTCCGGGCGCTGCTCCCTTTTCGCCCACTTTGCAATGATCTCGGGAAATTCCTCCCCGATATAATTCATGCTGAACCCTGCCCCTCCCAGCTTCACGCCGGGGGCATAGTTGCGGAAAATGCCCGCGATCAGGTCAAAGGCTTCAAAATAATGCTCGATAGGCACCTTTTTCTGGACCACCGCGTTCTGCTCCAGCTCAAAATACCATTCTTCCACTTCACTGATCCCATACCGTTTTGTCAGATGCCGGATCAGCTCCTCCAGGAGGACTTTATTTTTTTCCAGCAGGCTGATCTGGTTTTCCAGATCCATGCTGAGCATATTGAGCCCCACCTTTTCCACAAACAGCTCCCGTCCTTTAAATCCCAGCTCGATATGGGGCTTCACTCCAATCTCCATCAAAAAATCAAAGATCTGGTCGATCAGTTTGAAGTTATACCGGGAATTTTTTTCTTTCAGCTCGATCATCACGTCGTCGGTGAGAAGGTTCCAGAAGCGCACATATTCAAAGTGAAGCCTTTCCTTGATATAGCGGAGCTGTTCCCTCACGTCAAACCGGAGCAGGTCGGAGGCCTGGCCGATATTGATGATCCGGCACCAGCTTTTTTTCACCTCTTCCTTCCGGGTGGTGTCGATCTCCATCTCCTGCACAATGGAGTCGGCTGCTTCCGAAGTCCTGACCAGGTTGGAGGTCAGATACTGCTCCACCTTTTCCTGCACCTGGCTGCTGTCCTCCTGCTCTCCCCGGTCCAGCTTTTCCGCCATCTGCTCCCGGTATTCCGCCGGCGTGGTATGGTAGCATTCCCGGAACGCGTGGTTCAAGCCGGCCTGGTTCGGGAAACCGCTGTCCATGGCAATCTTCAGTATGGTCTTGTCCGTATACAGCAGGTCGCTGACCGCATGATCCAGCCGGATATTATTCAAAAGCTTCAAAAAGCTCATGCCGAAGTTATTTTTGATATATTTGGACAGATAGGTATGGGACAAAAACAGGCGGTCCGCCAGCTCCTTCAAGGTGATCGGCTCCCGGTAATTCATCATCAGGAAGCTTAAGATCTCATTCATCCGTTCATCCCGGATCCCCCGCAGGGATTCGTATTTGCGCATCCCCCTTTTCACGATAAAATCCGTGGTGATCAGATAGATCAGCTGGTAGTAAATGCTGTTTTTGAGGGCGATCCCCTGCCCCTCCGTGGTCTGATTATAATTGAAGACCTGCCGGATAAAGTAGCGCATTTTTTCGTAGCTCTCCGACCGTTCCTGTGCCGAATTGCACCAGAAAAACTGCTGCTCTCCGCCGAACATCTCCGTCAGCAGCTTATTGTCGATAAACAGGCTGCCCAGCAGGATATCGCCGCCGCCCCCGCCCGGTGCATTTCCGTCCGGTCCGCCCCCGCCTTCCGGCACGGCATGATACCCATGGCGCACATTGGAATTGATCAGCATGAACTGATCGGTGCCCAGAGTATAGGTCTCCTCCTCGTACTCGATCTCCAGCGAACCGTCCAGCACGTATAGGATCTCAATATCCTGATGCAGGTGCATCCCCTGTTCCTTCTTTGTAGAAAACTGGCATCTGATGATCTCATGCGGCATCTGTTCTTCCCTCCTGACGTCTGTCATGTTGTCAATTGTAACGGAATCCTGTCCGCATGGCTATATCTATTTTAACCTTTTTTCCATCTCTTTTATTTTGCTTTTGCCGCATTTCTTTCATCCAGCTCTTTGCGGATCTGGTCCATCATCTTCTTATCCAGCTTATACCAGAACAGCGGGATCGCGGAAATCACGATGCAGACCGCCGGCGCCAGGTTTACCACCGCGTTGATGCCCGTCTTTACCGCCTCTGTCTGCTCCGCGTTGGGCACGTATCCGGAAGCCGCCAGCAGAAGCACGGTCACGGAACCGCCCACAGCGGTAGCCAGCTTCACGCCGAAGCTCATGTAGGAATAAGTCAGGCCTTCCTCACGGATGCCGTATTTCCAGTCGCCGTACTCGATACAGTCTGAAAGCATACCGGTACATACATTTGCAGAAGCGCCGGTCACTCCGATGATCAGGCTGATGATGATCAGGAACGCACTGTTATTTGCCGGAATCACGAACATGATCACAAAGCAGATCACCATGACTACATTCATAAGCAGCAATAGATTTCTTTTTCCAAAGATTCTGGTCCCCCACGGGAGTAACAGCGAGCCGATCAGCTGCCCGACCGTTACGGATGTAAAGATCGGCGCGATCATGGTAAAGGAGCCTACCACATAGATCACATAATAGGTCAGCATGGACATACGGCTCATGATCGCGATCGCGCCCATAAATACGCAGAATACGGTGATCAGCAGCATCTTGTTTTTGCACATTTCCTTCAGGGACTTCCATACCGGTTTTTTCTCCGCCGTCTGCGCCGGTGTTTCTACTACAACGGTTTCTTTACATCTCCATGCACACAGCCAGAAGCAGGGAAGCATCACGATGGAGCAGATCACAGTGCCCCAGAAATATCCCCGCGCATCTGCCACTGCCGCGCCTTCTGCGTCAACGGTCTGGCTGAAAAACAGGATCATCGGCATTGCCACGATGGAAAGGATCATCTGGATCACACCAGAGCCGATCGCGCGGCAGGATGTATAATCCATACGCACCTGTGAATCTCTCGCGATCAGATTTACCAGCCCCCCGTAGGTGATACAGATTGCAGTGTAAGCCATACCTGCGCCGATGTAGCATACCAGGCAGAGAACTACCTTCGCCGTTCCTTCCACCGGAAATACGGTAAAGGTCAGCACGTTAAAGATTGCCAGGAACGGGGACGCGAACATCAGGTAAGGTCTGAATTTTCCCCAGCGTGTTCTGGTACGGTCCGCGATCACGCCCATCATCGGGTCATTGATGGCGTCCCATACACGCGCGATCAGCATGATCAGGGAGATCGCCGATGCGGTCAGACCTACGATATCGGTATAGAATATCGTCAGGTATGTATTGATCATATACCAGGAAAGCTGTGATCCGACCTCGCCGAAGCTGTAGCAAAAGCCGGTAAATTTATTGGTTTTTTCTTGTGTAACTGCATGATTTTCCATGATTCTCCTCCTCATTTTTCTTTTTGTTATTTCTGAGTTGCTTCTCCGACACCGATGTATTTCATTTTCAGTTCCTTCAGGTTCTCTACCGTTTTCTGGGTCATGGCGCCGTTCCGGATCTCATTGGAGTGCTCCCATTTTCCTGCGTCGCGCAGCCGGGAACGGTTCTGCTGCTCCTCGGAAAATGTGACCCGGATCTCTCCGTCCGCAAGCTCCAGAGTTCCTTCGATGCCGCAGACCGGGCACTCGACTTTATTTCCGCCGTATCCAACGGTCAGGATATTCTCATGGCAGACCGGGCATACGCCCCTGTCGTCTCCTCTGTAGCGGGTGCGCTCTTCCTCTGTGTCAGCCTGCAGGGCATCCACAATATTCTGTCCCAGCTTTGCCATCCGTTCCATCACGTCGGGCCTGCCCAGCACATGGTTGATATTCATGGCTCCAAAATATTTGTACTTGTCGATCACGTCGATCCCCATGGGAAATGTAAATTCATACATGTTCGGCAGAGACAACGACAGCCAGTTCTCGGTCCTTGCGCCTCCCACCGTGATCAGCGCGCCGACGCGCGGTTTGGTGCTCCTGGGATCCGGATAGCTTTCGGGATCCTTTCCTTCGGCGATCCCCTGCTCGATGGCCGGTCCGCGGAATGTCTTATCGTGTGCCGGTCC
>CATLCV010000086.1 GCA_949893755.1 uncultured Lachnospiraceae bacterium
GCAGAAGAGAACGGTGATAAGGCCCGCGGGGACGCTTCCGGCGAGAAGGAGACGCCTGCGGCAGAAGAGTCCAGAGACCAGGAAGAAGCGGCCGAAGAGGATGCTTCTGAGAAGGTACAGATCTGACATGATTGATGAGATCCCTGAGAGCCTTTGCTCCAAGGGATTTTATCTGTTTTTGCGCAGAGTTGGAAGTTCTTGTGGTCCGCAATGAAAGGATGTTTTATGGAGTACAATATTGCCGTAAAGGCAGGGAAAAAAGCAAAAAAAGGCGTGCTGCGCGTTATATTCAGCCGGACCGCGCTGATCCTGCTGCTGATCCTGCTGCAGCTGGCAACCTTTGCCGGACTGCTCACGATCCTGAAGGATTATATGGTCTATATTTATGGCGTGACGCTGGCGGTGCAGGCAGGTGTGATCATCTATATCATGAATGAGCAGACCTGTCCCGAATTCACCCGGACATGGATCCTTCTGATCCTGATCTTTCCGGTGTTCGGGTGTGCCTTTTATGTCTACGCGAAGCTGGAGCTGGGCACCCATTTTGTGGGAGAGCAGCTGAAAAAGCGGCAGATGGAGACGTGGCCGTATCTCAATCAGAAAAAGAGTATCCTGGAGGATCTGCGTTCCAGCAAGCCGGCCAACGCCAACCTGGCCCATTATATGAACCGGTCGCTTCATTTCCCGGTATACCGCAATACAAAGGCGACTTATTTCAGCTGCGGGGAGGAAAAATTTCCGGCTCTGCTCGAACAGCTGAAGCAGGCGAAGAGATTTATCTTTCTCGAATATTTTATTGTGGCCGAGGGATATATGTGGGGCTCGATCCTGAAGGTTCTCAAGGAGAAGGCGGCACAGGGACTGGACGTGCGTTTTATGTACGACGGCATGTGCAGCATCTCGCTCCTTCCCTATAATTATCCGAAGATGATCGAAAAATACGGAATCCGCTGCAAGATGTTCAGTCCCATCCGCCCGGTGCTCACCACCGCGCAGAATAACCGGGATCACCGGAAGATCTGTGTCATAGACGGAAAAGTCGGTTTTACCGGGGGGATCAACCTGGGGGACGAGTACATCAACCGGCAGGAGCGGTTCGGTTACTGGAAGGATACCGCAGTCATGCTGGAGGGAGACGCGGTGCAGAGCCTGACCATGCTGTTTCTGCAGATGTGGAACGTGACGGAGCGCAAGCCGGAGCATTATGGGCGGTATCTCACGAAGCCGGCGGGGAAGCTTCGCCGGGAGCTGGGCTTTGTGATGCCTTACGGGGACAGTCCCTTTGATCACGAGGATGTGGGAGAAGAGGTGTACTGCCATATCCTGAACCATGCGAAAAAATATGTACATATCATGACCCCGTATCTGATCCTGGACAGCCAGATGATGGATGCACTCTGCCGGGCGGCAAAGAGCGGGATTGATGTGAAGATCATCATGCCGGGGATTCCGGATAAGAAGTACGCGTTTGCCCTGGCGAAGACGTACTATAAAGAGCTGATCAAGGCCGGGGTGAAGATCTATGAATTTACGCCCGGATTTGTGCATGCCAAGATCTTTGTGTCCGACAACGATACGGCCACCGTGGGGACGATCAACCTGGATTACCGGAGCCTGTACCTGCATTTTGAGTGCGGTGTCTTTCTCTACAATAATCCGGTGGTGTGGGATGTGGAGCAGGATTTCCAGAATACATTGAAGCAGTGCCGCAGGATCTCTGTGGCAGATCTAAAAAAGATCAGCCTCGGAATGAGCATCATGGGCAGGAGCCTGCGGATGATCGCGCCGCTGATGTAGAGGGGACAGCAGACCTCAGACACGTCTGCATGCGCAGACGATCCGCTGCGGTTCTGAATTTTTACAAAAAATATTTTACAGATCGGGGAAATTATAGTATAATGCTTACGGCGCTTTGGAGAAGGAGCGTTAATAAATCCCACCGTGTGCAGGAAAGGTTGTCTGCCGACAGTTTTTCTGTATCGAAAGCGGGAAATTCGCAGGAGGGTTTCAAATGGTTAAAGCAGTAGTTGGAGCAAACTGGGGCGATGAAGGCAAGGGCAAGATCACCGATATGCTGGGGAAGGAATCGGATATCATTGTCCGGTTTCAGGGAGGTGCCAATGCAGGGCATACGATCGTGAATGATTACGGGAAGTTTGCATTGCATACACTGCCGTCAGGCGTGTTTTACAGCCATACAACGAGCGTGATCGGAAACGGGGTCGCACTGGATATTCCCAGGCTGTGCGAGGAGATACAGTCTGTTGTGGACCGGGGAGTGCCGTCTCCGAAGATCCTGGTGTCCGACCGGGCGCAGATCGTGATGTCTTATCATAAGCTGTTTGACGCGTATGAGGAAGAACGTCTCGGCGGAAAGTCATTTGGCTCGACCAAGTCCGGGATCGCACCCTTCTATTCCGATAAATTTGCGAAGATCGGTTTCCAGGTCAGCGAGCTTTATGACGACGCGCTGCTTAAGGAGAAGTCCGCACGTGTGGCAGAACAGAAAAATGTGTTCCTGGAGCATCTGTATCACAAACCTCTGATCGATCCGGACGCCTTATATCAGGAATTGATGGAATATAAAGAGATGATCGATCCGTATGTAGGCGATGTATCCCTGTTTTTGCACAATGCCTTAAAGGAGGGGAAGAATATCCTGCTGGAAGGACAGCTGGGTTCATTAAAGGATCCGGACCATGGGATCTATCCGATGGTCACATCCTCGTCCACGCTGGCAGCATACGGCGCCATCGGCGCGGGGATCCCGCCCTATGAGATCAAACAGGTCATCACGGTGTGCAAGGCATACTCCAGCGCGGTAGGGGCCGGCGCATTTGTCAGTGAATTGTTCGGCGACGAGGCGGAAGAGCTCAGAAGACGGGGCGGAGACGGAGGAGAGTACGGCGCAACCACAGGACGTCCCAGAAGAGTGGGCTGGTTTGACTGTGTGGCCTCCAAATACGGATGCAGGATGCAGGGTACGACAGACGTGGCATTTACCGTACTGGATGTGCTGGGGTATCTGGACGAGATCCCGGTCTGCGTGGGCTATGAGATCAACGGTGAGGTGACGACGGACTTCCCGGTGACGCACCTGCTGGATCAGGCAAAGCCGGTGCTGAAAAAGCTGCCGGGATGGAAATGCGATATCCGGGGCATCAAAACCTACGGGGAGCTTCCGGAAAACTGCAGAAACTATATTGAATTTGTAGAGGAACAGATCGGATATCCGATCCGGATGATCAGCAATGGTCCGGGAAGAGAGGATATCATATACAGATAAGGGATCGAAAAGAGGCTTCCTGCGCTTCGGCAGTCAAAAAAGGCTGCGGAGGCAGGCGGCTTTCGGGCCGGGCGTATATTCCCCTGTAAAGAGGAATGGCGTCCGGTCTTTTTTTGCTTAACAGGAAGCTTTAAGCTTTGCATCGGCTGAAAATAACACATATGTTTTGTTAAGAATTGTTAGAAAAATTTAAGAATTGAGTCACTTGCTTGTCACATTTGACTGCTAAGATGATACAGAAATAAAAAAAAGAGGAATATTTCCGAGGGGAGGGCATATAATAGTAAAGCTGGGGTTTATGCGCACAGGAGGTAATTTATGCAGCAGACAATGAATAGAAAATCGGAGGATACCATGATATCGATGGAAGAGTATTTGAGAAAACGGAATGTGATCAAAGGAAGAGAACCGGAAGAGCAGGAGCGCGGGAAGGATCTACATAGCAGAGGCAGGAAGGAGCCGAAAGGGGAGGAAGCCGGCAAAGGGAATAACGGACAGTGGTATTCCATGCTGGCGCTGGCAGAACTGATGCTGATCTGATCAGTCATCATCATCCCGGTGGTTGAGCCGGGCAACGAGAATACAGGCATACAGCAGCACAGGCAGAAGAATCGTGGCTGCTACAGAGATCTTCAGCAGATCGTTGGACAGCGGGCTGTCCGACAGGGCAAAGATCAGAGTGCAAAGATACAGGGCGGCCAGCAGGACGGCGCCGAGCAGGGCAAGGATTTGTTTGATATGTTTCATAGGGGGAATTCTCCTTTACTGGTATTCGGGCAGCGAAAAGGCTGACAGTGATCGTGTGACGATACAGTTTGAATTATATCTGAATTTGCTGGAAACTTCAATCAGAAAATGAAAAGGGCATGGACAGCATGAAAAGCTTCCGGTGCCATTTATTATGCATATAGATTAAAATAAGAGTTTACGTAAGAATAAAATTAGTATATAATGATTAAGCGATTTATTTTATGATGAAGGAGTTAAGTACGATGAGTGATAAGAGTTTATTGGAACAATGGCGGGAGATGGCTTATGACCAGAAAAAGACGAGAGAGCAGTTAAAAAGCCTGTGGGATGCGTATTTTCTGGTGGAAAAGGGCGTTTATGAAAAGCTTTTGTCCGATCCGGACACGGAAGTAAAGGGGACGGTCAGGGAACTGGCTGAAAAATATAACATGGATGTTATGACCATGGTCGGTTTTCTGGACGGCATCAATGACAGCCTGAAGGAGGCGAATCCGATCGAGACCATGGAGGAGGATACAGAGGTCAGCCTGGCCTTCGACAAGGAGAAGCTGTATAAGAATATGGTGGACGCAAGGGCGGACTGGCTCTATGAGCTGCCCCAGTGGAATGACATCTATGATGAAGAGACGAGAAAGCGTCTGTTCCTGGAGCAGAGAAAGTCCGGAACCATCCGCAAGGAAAAGAAGATCGGCCGGAATGACCCGTGTCCCTGCGGAAGCGGTAAAAAATATAAAAAGTGCTGCGGAAGAAATGTTTAAAAACAGCCGTATGATCATGACATACAAAGAATAGAACACAGAAAAACGGGCATAATGATACTGACTTTTATAATAAAGGAGGAATCATGATGCCGGAATTAAAATGTACCGTACAGACATGCAGACACAATAAGAATTTCCTGTGTGACCTGGACCGGATCCAGGTCGGCGGGAGCGATGCCAAGCAGGCCAGGGAGACCTGCTGCGACAGCTTCCAGGAAAGATCGGGAGATACGTATTCCAATGTGACAGGAGAAGCTTCTGCTTCCACGAATATCCACTGCGAGGCGAAGGATTGTATGTACAATGAAAAGTGCGAATGCCATGCCGGGAAGATCAGCGTGGAGGGAAGCAATGCCTGCCGCTGCGAATCCACGGAATGCGCGACTTTTGACTGTAAAGGCTGAATGTAGTGACCGGAAGCGGTTTTGGGCTGTGAAGAACAGCGCTGCGGGAAAATCCAGGAGAGACTCCGGATTTTCCCGTATTTTTTCCGGCCGTATAAAAGGGATAGGAAGTTACAATATGAATCAGGATATGGAACAAAAAAATGAAAACGGCGAGGCAGCGGAGCAAAAAAGCGGATATTACATAAACCGCCCCAGCTTCGGCAGCAAGGAGAAGTCCAAGCTGCGGCAGCATCTTACGCGGGAGAAGTCATTGTTTATCGTGATCGTGCTGGTGATCATCTTTTATTTTACAATGCTGCGGCTGGATGATATTTCAAAGCTTTTGTGGATGGTCGTCCGTACGATCAAGCCCATCATCTACGGACTGGCCATCGCTTATCTGCTGAATCCCATCATGAAGTTTGTGGAGCAGCATTTGAGTCAGTTTCTCAAAAAAACATTTCCAAAATTTGAAAAGGTGCACCAGGTCAGCAGAAGCGTGGGGATCCTGGCGGCAGTCATGTTTCTGGTCGCCGTGATCGTAGCGCTGTGCAACATGATGATTCCGGAGCTGTACCGGAGTATCCGGGATATGGCCGTGACGGTGCCGGGGCAGCTCAATGATGCCCTGGACTTCATTACAAAAACGCTGGCCGGGGATTCCACCCTGGAGCAGATCTTTACCCGGACGCTGCGGGAGGTGACGGATCTGCTGCAGAACTGGATGAAGACGGACATGCTGACCCAGGCCAATGTGGTCATGACAAATCTGACAGAGGGCGTCATCAATGTGGTCAGCGAGCTGTTCAATGCGATCATCGGAATTATCGTTTCGATTTATGTATTGTTCAGCAAGGAAACCTTTTCCATGCAGACGAAAAAGATCGTCTATGCATTATTCCGCCCCTCCCAGGCGAACATGATCCTGCATCTGACGATCAAAAGCAACGAGATCTTCGGCGGCTTTATCATCGGAAAGATCATTGATTCCGCAATTATCGGGGTTCTGTGCTTTGTCAGCCTGTCCATACTGAAGATGCCGTATACGCTTCTGGTGAGCGTGATCGTCGGCGTGACCAATGTGATCCCCTTTTTCGGGCCTTATATCGGCGCCATACCGAGCGCCATACTGATCATGCTGTCCGACCCGAAGATGGGCATCTATTTTGTGATATTTATCCTGATCCTGCAGCAGCTGGACGGGAATATCATCGGACCCAAGATCCTGGGCAATTCCACCGGGCTGTCCGCGTTCTGGGTGGTATTTTCCATCCTGCTGGGCGGCGGACTGTTCGGCTTTGTGGGGATGATCCTGGGAGTCCCTACCTTTGCCGTGATCTATTATATTGTACGGATGCTGATCAACCACAGACTGGAGGAGAAGGCTCTCCCCATGGATACAAACTGCTATGATGAGTACAGCTACGTGGATTCGGACGGAACCTACGTACACTCCAATGAAAATGAACTGAGGAAAGACGAGGAAAAGAAAAATGCCGATCAGAGTGCAAAATGACCTGCCGATCAAAGAAGTCCTGGAACAGGAAAATATTTTTGTCATGGATGAATACCGGGCGGCCCATCAGGAGATCCGTCCCATCAGCATCGGGCTTTTGAACCTGATGCCTTTAAAAGAAGATACGGAGCTGCAGATCCTGCGCTCCCTGTCCAATACGCCCCTGCAGACGGATGTGACATTTGTGCGGGTGTCCAACCATGTGTCCAAGAACACGTCCACCAGCCATATTTACAAGTTTTATGAGCCCTTTGAGGCGATCAAAAAACAGCGGTTCGACGGATTCATCATCACCGGGGCTCCGGTGGAGCAGATGCCCTTTGAGGAAGTGGATTACTGGGAGGAGTTAAAGGAGATCATGGACTGGACCGTGACCAATGTGACCTCCACCCTGCATCTGTGCTGGGGAGCTCAGGCGGGGATCTACTATCACTATGGGATCGACAAGGCTCCCCTGGCGGAAAAAAAATTCGGGATTTTCCCGCATCATGTGCGGAACCGCAAGATCCCCCTGGTGAGAGGCTTTGACGATGTGTTCTACGCGCCCCATTCCAGGCATACGGAGGTGCCCCAGGCGCTGCTGGAACAGGATGAGCGCATGATGATCCTGGCGGATTCCGAGGAGGCAGGGGTCTTTTTGTGCATGGCAAAGGAAGGACGGCAGATCTTTGTCATGGGGCATCCGGAGTATGACAGGATGACACTGGACAGCGAGTATAAACGGGATCTGGGGAAAGGGCTGGAGATTCAGATGCCGGTCAATTATTATCCGGGAAATGACCCGAACAACAAGCCGAACCTGATCTGGCGGTCGCACGCCAACAACCTGTATTCCAACTGGCTGAACTATTATGTATATCAGGTGACTCCGTATGACCTGTACGGAACGCCATTTTAAGCTGACTTTGTATTTCAGCTCACAATGTACTTGAAAAAAATTCACTGATTTTTTGTGAAATTTGCAGGTTGACGAGAATGCGGATAGGTGGTACACTGTTAAATACTAACCACTTTATCTAGTGGGTTGTTAATAAAACAAGTACTAAATATGGGGATTTACAGAACTTAACAGGAGGCGCAGGGCATGATCAGTGTAGTGAAGAAGGACGGCACAAAAGAAGATTTTAATGTGCAGAAGGTTGTTGTGGCGGTGAATAAATCTGCTTACAGGGCTTTGGTTACATTTACGGACGAGGAACTGGATTTTATCTGCAGGTTTGTGGAGGACCGGGTGAAGAAGATGAATGTATCGGAGATCCGGATCGCACAGATGCACAATGTGGTGGAGAGTGCCCTGGAGGCCGTCAATCCGGCAGTGGCGAAGAGCTATAAGGATTATCGGAATTACAAGCAGGATTTCGTACAGATGCTGGATGAGGTCTATAAAAAGAGCCAGTCTATCATGTATATCGGAGACAAGGAAAACAGCAATACAGACAGTGCGCTTGTATCGACCAAGCGCAGCCTGATCTTTAACGAACTGAATAAGGAATTATATAAAAAGTTTTTCCTGACGGTGGAGGAGATCCAGGCCATCCGGGACGGCTACATCTATATCCATGACATGTCTGCCCGGAGAGATACCATGAACTGCTGCCTGTTCGATGTGCAGAATGTCTTGAGCGGGGGCTTTGAGATGGGGAATCTCTGGTACAACGAGCCGAAGACACTGGATACGGCCTTCGACGTGATCGGAGATATCGTCCTGAGCGCGGCGAGCCAGCAGTACGGCGGCTTTACGGTGCCCAGCGTGGACGAGATCCTGGAGCCTTATGCAGAGAAGTCTCACAAGAAGCTGATCCAGAAGTACCGGGATCTGGGTCTGGAAGAGGAGAAGGTCCAGGAGGTGGCATGGAAGGATCTGGAGAAGGAGATGGAGCAGGGCTTCCAGGGATGGGAGTACAAGTTCAATTCGGTTTCTTCCAGCCGGGGCGATTACCCCTTTATCACCGTGACTGCAGGCACCCGGACCAGCGAATACGGCAAGCTGGTGACAAAGACCATGCTGGAGGTGCGCAAGAAGGGACAGGGCAAGGCAGGCCATAAGAAGCCGGTGCTGTTCCCGAAGATCGTGTTCCTCTATGATGAGAAGCTGCACGGGCCGGGCGGTCCTCTGGAGGATGTGTTTGAGGCCGGGATCGAATGCTCCAGCAAGACCATGTATCCCGACTGGCTGAGCCTCACCGGTGAAGGCTATGTGCCCAGCATGTACAAAAAGTACGGGAAGATCATCAGCCCCATGGGCTGCCGGGCATTTTTGTCCCCCTGGTACGAGCGGGGAGGCATGGAGCCGGCAGATGAAGAGGATACGCCGATCTTTGTGGGAAGGTTCAATATCGGCGCCATCAGCCTCCATCTCCCGATGATCCTGGCAAAGGCCAGACAGGAGAGCCGGGACTTCTTTGAGGAACTGGACTATTATCTGAACCTGATCCGCAAGCTCCATCAGAGGACCTATGATTATCTGGGAGAGATGAAGGCCTCCACGAATCCGCTGGCTTACTGCGAAGGCGGTTTTTACGGAGGGCACCTGGGATTGTATGACAAGATCAAGCCGCTGCTGAGATCAGCCACCGCATCCTTCGGGATCACGGCATTGAATGAGCTGCAGCAGCTTTACAATAAAAAATCCATTGCGGAGGACGGAGCCTTTGCGCTGGAAACCCTGCAGTATATCAATGACCGGGTGACGGAGTTTAAGAAGGAGGACGGGCATCTCTATGCCATCTACGGAACTCCGGCAGAGAATCTGTGCGGCGTGCAGGTACACCAGTTCCGGAAGAAATACGGGATCATTGAAAATGTATCGGACCGGGAGTATGTGAGCAACAGCTTCCACTGCCATGTCAGCGAGGAGCTGACCCCCATCGAGAAGCAGAATCTGGAGGGGCGCTTCTGGAATTTAAGCAACGGCGGCAAGATCCAGTATGTGAAGTATCCGGTCAGCTACAATAAAGAGGCCATCCGCGCCCTGGTCCGCAGAGCCATGAAGAAGGGCTATTACGAGGGCGTGAACCTGTCGCTGGCTTACTGCGATGACTGCGGCCATGAGGAGCTGGATATGGATGTCTGTCCGGTATGCGGCAGCAAAAACCTGACGAAAATCGACCGGATGAACGGCTATCTGTCCTATTCCAGGGTCAAAGGCGACACCCGCCTGAATGAGGCGAAGATGGCAGAGATCGCGGAAAGGAAAAGTATGTAACCATGCAGTACCATAATATTACAAAGGATGATATGCTGAACGGGGAAGGACTTCGGGTCGTATTGTGGGTGGCCGGATGTTCCCATGCCTGCCCGGGCTGCCATAACCCGGTGACATGGGACGCCAAAGGCGGCCTGGAATTTGACGAGGCTGCCCGGCAGGAGCTTTTTGCCCAGTTGGATCACAGCTATATCAACGGGATCACCTACAGCGGAGGAGATCCGCTGTATGCGGGAAACCGGGAGACGATCGCAGGCCTGGCAAGGGAGATCCGCGCAAAATATCCGGACAAGACCCAGTGGCTCTATACCGGGTACCAGTGGGAGGAGATCAAGGGGGAACGGGCAGTCCCGTTTCTGGACGTGGTCGTGGACGGCAGATATATAGAAGCCCAGAAGGATTCCCTTCTGCCCTGGCGCGGAAGCAGAAATCAGAAGGTGATCGACGTACAAAAGAGTCTGAAGGCAGGAGAAACGATATGCAGAGAATAGCGAAATTTCATAAAGTCAGTGAGGAACAGTTTTTGAAGGACTGGGCGGATACCTTTCCGGAAAGCAGCAGTGAGGACGCTCTTGCGGTCTATCAGGCCGTGAAGCTTCCGAGACGGGCAACGGCAGGCTCCGCAGGGTATGATTTTTATGCCCCGGTTCAGATTGACCTGGCGCCCGGTAAGACCGTGAAGATCCCTACCGGGATCCGGGCGGAGATGGAAGCCGGCTGGGTGCTGAAATGCTACCCCAGGAGCGGGCTGGGCTTCAAGTACCGGCTGCAGCTCAACAATACGGTGGGCATCATTGACAGCGATTATTTTTATTCCGATAATGAAGGGCATATTTTTGCAAAGCTGACCAATGATTCCAAAGAGGGGAAGACTGTGGAGGTTGCCCCGGGGGAAGGATTCATGCAGGGGATCTTTGTGGAATACGGGATCACCATGGACGATGATGTGACCGACGTGCGCAATGGAGGCTTTGGAAGCACGACAAAGTAGAAAGAGGCTGGATCCTGCTCACAAAGGCAGACGGGTCTGAGCGGAATTCGGCCTGTTTTACAACCTGAAAAAAACAATGCGAAAAAAATCGAAAAAAGTGTTGACAATTTGGTTCTCTTAATAGTATAATAGCAAAGCGGGTTCGGGAAAGAGGAACCCACAGAGAGTTATGGGGTCTTAGCTCAGCTGGGAGAGCATCTGCCTTACAAGCAGAGGGTCATAGGTTCGAGCCCTATAGGCCCCAGGATTTTCTCAAAAGTATATATGGCGGAATAGCTCAGTTGGCTAGAGCACACGGTTCATACCCGTGGTGTCGCTGGTTCAAATCCAGTTTCCGCTACTGTAAAAGAAGAGTTTCGTGAGAACTCTTCTTTTTCCTTTTCGGGAACTATTTTTCATGTTATAATGGTAGAGCGATTTGCGGAAAAGTGTACGGAGGATAAATTGTTGGGTCGAAGAATTGGTTTTGTTTTGAAGCTGCTGGCGGGAGCCTATCTTATATTTGTCGGAGTGACGCTGCTGAACACTGTCCTGGAGGTCCGTCCGGGGAATCAGGAAGTCATGTGCGGGATCGCAGCCGTATTTATCCTGGTCGGGGCAGTGTACCTGATCATCCTTGTGGGCGGTGTCGTAAAAAGAGCGCTGGAGGAGCGGGCGGCGGAGTATCCGCTGGAGATGGACCCGCCTTATTCCGCAATGCCTGTCCGGGATCAGTCCATGTTCCGGACGGCTCCGATGGTCCTGTTGAATGAAGGACACCAGGCAGAAGGGGCGGAGGGATCTCCCCTGCCGGAACAGAAGCCGCGCGGGCAGACAGCGGCCAGCTCTGCAACGGTGCAGCTGCAGACAGTCGGACCGGACACGACGGTATGGAAAAAATGATTTAACTGTTTGGAATTGCGTATAAATATGCCTGTAAGCTGCCATTCTGAACAGTAATAAAATACGCCCTTTCTGCGGGCGGATTAAAAAAGGAGACAGAATATGCGTGTAGGAATGGGTTATGATGTCCATCGATTGACGGAAGGAAGGGATCTGATACTCGGCGGAGTGAAGATTCCCTATGAAAAAGGGCTTTTGGGGCATTCGGATGCGGACGTGCTGGTCCATGCGGTGATGGATGCGCTCCTTGGGGCTGCGGCCCTGGGAGACATCGGAATGCATTTTCCGGATACGGACCCGAAGTACAGGGGAATCTCCAGTATCCGGCTTCTGGAGCAGGTGGCGGCGCTTTTGGACGAGCAGAAGTATCTGATAGAAAATATTGATGCCACGATCATTGCGCAGAGGCCGAAGATGCTGCCCCATATCGAAACGATGAGAAAGAATATTGCGGATGCGCTGAGGATATCCGTTGACCAGGTCAATATCAAAGCGACTACGGAGGAGGGGCTTGGGTTTACCGGTACGGGAGAGGGAATCTCCGCCCAGGCGGTGTGCCTTCTGGAGAAGTTCATGAACTACAGCAGTGTGGACGTGACACCCGGAAACGGGGCCTGTGAATCCTGTCCCGGCTGTCAGCGGCTTGCTGCGGAAGGGGAATGACAGAGTGCCGGCCAGAAAAGGAAATAAAAACAGGATGGAGCTTCGGAAGCTGGAACCAGGTGAACACCGGAACACAAGAGAGCTGTGGGAAACCGTGTTTTCAGAGGATTCCAAAGAATTTTTGGATTATTACTATTATTTTAAGACAAAGGACAATGAGATTTTTGTGGTCGAGGACGACGGCGGGATCCGCTCCATGCTTCAGCTCAATCCCTATACCCTGCGGATCGAAGAGGATTCCCGGCCCTGTCATTATATCGTCGGAGTCGCTACGGAGTGCGCCTGCCGGAAGCGGGGCTATATGGGAGCGCTTTTGCGCCGTGCCATGGAGGAGATGTACGGCAGGAAGGAGCCCTTTACGTTCCTGATGCCGGCCGCGGAAAGGATCTATACACCCTATGATTTCCGGTTTGTATATGACCAGAGCCAGACGGATGACATCGGGGCGGATTCCCGTTACTTTCCGCAGCAGGATGCGCAGTCTTTCGGACCGCTCCCCTGCAAGACGGTGACTTTTGAGGATGCGTCGATGGGGGACGCAGGGGAGATCTGTGCATTTGTGGAAGCGCATTTCACAGAAAAATGGCAGGTCTATGCGGAACGAAATGAGGAATATTATCATACACTGATTTTTGAACAGCAGAGCGAACACGGCGGGATCAGGCTGATCCGGGCGGAAGGAAGGCTTGCAGGCTTTTTTCTCTACGCAGACGAAGACGGGCTGGAGATCCGGGAACCGCTGTATCTTCCGGAATATGAGGCGGCGTTTGCGCAGGCCGTGCTCGCATTGACGGAGGGCAGAGGAGACCGTGCGAAGCTCTATGCATGGGAAAAAGGGACGAAAAGGGTCCCCATGATCATGGCCCGGATCCTTCATCTGGAGAGCATGCTTTCCTGCATGAAAGTCCGGGAAGGACAGGAGATGGACTGCTCCTTTGCGGTGCTGGATCCTTTCCTGCCGCAGAACAGCCGGGTCTGGCGGATTCAGGGCCAAGAGGCCGACGGCGGGAAGGTCCGGGTGCGGGAGACAGAGGATTCGGAAGGCGTACTGACCATCGGCGCCCTGACGAGCCTGCTGTTTGGCTATCGGACGATCGAAGAGGCGGCACAGGAAGAGGACGTGATCATGACAGAGCATTTGAAGGCGGAGATGAAAAAGCTGAAGGTGCTCAAAAATGTCTGGCTGAATGAGATCGTATAGAGGAAGCAAGCGGACGTGCGCGCCGTCATCAGAGCTTTGGTCTGACGGCAGGGGCCGCGGACGCGGGGAGGTTGTAAATGGGAATCATATCTTATATCAAAGAGGAAATCCAGGTGATCCGGGAGCGGGATCCGGCTATCAAGTCCAATATGGAGGTGCTTTTGTATCCCAGCTTTAAAGTGATCTTAAGCTACCGTGTGGCTCATAAGCTGTATCGGAGGAAGCACTATTTCCTGGCCCGGTGGATTTCCCAGAGGGCGGCAAGGAAGACCGGAATCGAGATCCACCCGGGAGCGCGGATCGGGAAGGGGCTGTTCATTGACCACGGAAGCGGCGTGATCATCGGAGAGACCACCATCATCGGCGACAATGTGACGCTTTACCAGGGCGTGACGCTGGGAGGGACCGGGAAGGAAAAGGGGAAGCGGCATCCGACCTTGAAGGACAATGTCATGGTCAGCGCCGGAGCCAAGATCCTGGGTTCCTTTACCATCGGGGAAAATTCCAAGATCGGGGCGGGCTCTGTGGTGCTCGAGGAGGTGCCGCCGAACTGTACCGTAGTGGGCGTTCCGGGGCGGGTGGTCCGGATGGGCAACCAGAAGGTGCCCCGCACGGAGATGGATCATGTGCATCTGCCGGATCCGGTGCTGAATGATATCCGGGCGCTGCAGCAGGAGAATCAGCAGCTGAAAAAGCAGATGTCAGAGATGGAGAAGCGGATGGGCGGCTGGCAGCATAAGCATTGATGCAGGGCATTCTCGGAAACTCAGCCGCAAAGCCGGGTGCAGGGAAGTTTTCGAGCGTGCTCAAACAGATCAGGAAGAGAGGAAGAGCGTGATGAAATTATATAATACAATGTCAAAGAAAAAAGAGGAGTTCGTGCCCTTAGAGCAGAATAAGGTCAAGATGTATGTCTGCGGCCCCACGGTCTACAATTTTATCCACATCGGAAATGCAAGGCCGATGATCGTGTTTGATACGGTCCGCAGGTATTTTGAATACAAGGGGTATGAGGTGAATTTTGTCTCCAATTTTACCGATGTGGACGACAAGATCATCAAGAAGGCGATGGAGGAAGGCGTGACGGCAGAGGAGATCTCCAAGCGCTATATCGCGGAATGCAAAAAAGACATGGAGGGCATGAATGTAAAACCGGCCACCACGCATCCCCTTGCGACGGAGGAGATCGGCGGCATGATCGAGCTGATCCGGACTCTGATCGACAAGGGCTTTGCCTATGAGAAAAACGGCACCGTATACTACCGTACCAGAAAATTTGCGGATTACGGGAAGCTGTCCCACAAGAATCTGGATGACCTGCGTTCCGGAAACCGTTCCCTTCTCGTGACCGGGGAGGACGAAAAAGAGGATCCCCTGGATTTTGTGCTCTGGAAACCGAAAAAGGAAGGGGAGCCCGCATGGGAGTCTCCCTGGGGAGAGGGGCGGCCCGGCTGGCATATTGAATGCTCGGAGATGTCGAAAAAATATCTGGGAGAGCAGATCGACATCCATGCAGGCGGAGAGGACCTGATCTTCCCGCACCATGAGAATGAGATCGCCCAGAGTGAAGCGGCAAATGGAAAGGAATTTGCAAAGTACTGGCTCCACAATGGATTTTTGAATATCGACAACCGGAAAATGTCCAAATCTCTCGGGAATTTCTTTACGGTCCGCGAGATCAGTGAGAAATATGACCTCCAGGTCCTGCGGTTCTTTATGCTCAGCGCCCATTACCGCAGTCCGCTGAATTTCAGCGCAGAGCTGATGGAGTCGGCGAAGAACGGACTGGACCGGATCGTGACGGCGGCGGAGAACCTGAGGTTTTTGATGAAAAACGCGCAGGCGGAGGCCATGAACGAATCCGAGAAGGAAGCATTTGCGAAGACCCGGGAGTATGTGGATGGCTTCGAGAAAGCGATGGACGATGATTTTAATACGGCGGACGCGGTGGCGGCTGTATTTGAGCTGGTGAAGTACGCCAATACGACGGCGGACGGGAACAGTTCCAAAGAATACCTGCAGGGCATCCTGGATGTGCTCGGGAATCTGACGGATGTGCTGGGGATCATCGTGGAGAAAAAGGAAGAGCTGTTGGATTCGGATATCGAGGCATTGATCGAGGAACGGCAGGCGGCAAGGAAGGAAAAGAATTTTGCCAGGGCTGACGAGATCCGGGATGAGCTGCTTGCGAGAGGGATCATTTTGAAGGATACACGAGAAGGAGTGCAATGGAAAAGGGCATAACATTTGAGTTTTATGATCAGATCCGGGAGGTGCTGGGGCTTCCGGAGACGGATGCGGACAGCTGTTCGCCTCTTGTCCTGGCCTATATGGGGGACTGCGTCTATGACCTGATCATCAAGAGCATGGTGGTCAGCAGGGGGAATAAGCAGGTCCACAGGCTGCATGAGGAGACCAGCAGCTATGTGCAGGCTTCTGCCCAGTCGCAGATGATGCGTGCCATGCAGCCCCATCTGACCGAGGAGGAGCATGCCATTTACCGCAGGGGACGCAATACCAGGTCCGTATCCGCGGCGAAAAACCAGACCATCACAGACTACCGCAGGGCTACCGGATTTGAGGCGCTGGCGGGATACCTGTTTCTGAAAAAAAGGTATGCCCGTCTGATGGAGCTGGTCAAGATCGGGCTGGACAGCCTGGAAGAGAAGGAATGAAAACAGGAGTATATCATATATGGAGAAGACAGAAAAAAGGACGGGGAGCCGGGCTTTTGGGAACGAACAGGAGCAGCAGGAGCAGTCTCTGGTGATCGAAGGGCGAAATGCCGTTCTGGAAGCATTTCGCTCGGGAAAACCGGTGGACAAGCTGTTTGTACTGGACGGATGCCAGGACGGCCCGATCCGTACCATCGTCCGGGAGGCAAAGAAGCACGATGTGATCCTGAATTTTGTGGGAAAGGAACGGCTGAACCAGATTTCCGCGACCGGAAAGCACCAGGGGGTCATTGCCTACGGAGCGGCCTATGAATATGCCCGGGTGGAGGACATGCTGGAGCTGGCAGAGAAAAAGGGGGAGGATCCTTTTTTGATCCTGCTGGACAATATTGAAGATCCCCATAACCTGGGGGCGATCATCCGGACAGCCAATGTGATGGGGGCCCACGGGGTGATCATTCCGAAGCGCCGGGCCTCGGGCCTGACCGCTACGGTGGCCAGGACATCCGCCGGGGCGCTGAATTATACCCCGGTGGCCAAGGTCACCAATCTGGCAAAGACCATCGAAGAGCTGAAGGAAAAGGGGCTCTGGTTCGTCTGCGCGGACATGGACGGAGAGGTTCCCTGTAAGATGAATCTGACAGGACCCATCGGCCTGGTCATCGGCAATGAAGGGGAAGGCGTGGGGCGGCTGGTCAGAGAGCGGTGTGATTTTCTGGCGGGGATCCCGATGAAGGGGGAGATCGATTCCCTCAATGCATCGGTGGCGGCCGGGATGCTGTCCTATGAGATCGCGCGGCAGCGGATGCTCAAGAACGGCTGACGGCCTGAATTACAGGGCACGCCTGGTCAGGGTGCGGCCTGTAACGCTTCGCATGAGTCAAAAAGTAAGGGCTTTCGGGCCTGGAGGAAAAAACTTGGGAATATATGATACGATGACAGATGAAGAGCTTCTGTCCCGGCTTCGGGCAGGGGAGCGGGATATCATGGATTATCTGATGGTGAAATATAAATCCATGGTGCGCCGCAAGGCAAGGGAGATGTTCCTGATCGGCGGGGAGAATGACGATCTGATCCAGGAGGGGATGATCGGACTGATGAAAGCCGTGCAGAATTTTGACCCGGAGCAGGGGAACAGCTTCCAGAGCTTTGCCGAATTGTGCGTATCCCGCCAGATGTACAGCGCCATCGAAGCTTCCCGGCGGAAAAAGCATTTGCCGCTGAATTCCTATGTGTCTCTGTATGAGGTGGAAGCCGATGACGACGAGAGCAAGGAGATCCCGCTGATCGACAAGATCCGGTCTGAGGTGGATAACAATCCGGAGGTGCTGTATTTCGGAAAAGAGTATGTAGAGGTTTTTGTGGAGAATCTGAAAGGGGCTTTGAGCGCGCTGGAAAACCATGTGCTCTACCTGCATCTGATGGGGACCGATTACCGGACCATCGCGGAAATTCTGAATAAAAGCCCCAAGACGATCGACAATGCGCTGCAGCGGATCAAGACGAAGGCAGGGAAGCTTTTGGAAAGGACAGGAGTACAATTATGAGATTTGTAATACAGAGGGTCACGCAGTCTTGCGTATCCGTAGACGGAACTGTAATCGGAAAGATCGGGAAGGGACTTCTGGTATTGATCGGGGTTGCCGAGGAGGATACCGAGGAAACCGCGGACAAGCTGGTGAGGAAGCTGACCGGGCTTCGCATCTTTGAGGATGAAAACGGAAAGACGAATCTGTCCCTGGCGGATGTGGGAGGGGAGCTGCTCCTGATCTCCCAGTTTACGCTGTACGCCAATTGCAAAAAGGGGAACCGCCCCAGCTTTACGGAGGCAGGTTCTCCTCAAAAGGCGAATGCGCTTTATGAGTATATCATCGCAAAATGCCGTGAAAACGTGCCGGTTGTGGAGACAGGCAGCTTCGGCGCGGAGATGAAGGTCAGCCTGGTCAATGACGGGCCGTTTACGGTTCTGCTCGATTCCGAAAAATTATGACAAATTTTGAAAAAAATATTGACAAATCGGAGTTGTTTATTGTATACTTATAACGTTGTGTGACATGGAGCTTTGGCTTAGGCGGAAGTTTTAGACATGTTGCAGGCTGCCTTGGCGCAGCAGGTAGCGCGCATCCTTGGTAAGGATGAGGTCGGCGGTTCAAATCCGCTAGGCAGCTTTATACGGAATGAAGATGGAGACCTTTCGGGATTGATTTTCTCGAGAGGTCTCTATTGCATTTGTAAAATAAATGCGTGATTCATATTCCGTTTTTCGACTAAAATAATTTGACAGACATATATAAGCAAGAGTATAATAAAAGTACGAAAAAACATACGAAAATTTGTGAGGTGAAGATATGCTAGCAGTAAAGAGCATGGATGTACGTGAGAATTTTAAAGAATGGTGTAATAGAGTCGTTGGCGGTGAAATCCTTGTTGTATCAAGGCCCAGGAATGAAAATGTGGTCATCGTATCTGAAAAAGAATACAATGAAATGGCAAAGGCAAAAAAGAATGCGGAATATTTGGCTATGCTGGATCGAAGCCGTGCGCAGCTTGAAGAAGGAAAAACCATCACTCTTACAATGGAAGAACTAAGAGAGATGGAAGCCGACGACTGGGAACCAACGCAGAAGGTGATGGAATTTATGGAGAAAATGCCAAATGAATGATTTTACATTTACAGAAAAAGGGTTTCAGGACTATCTTTTTTGGCAGACTCAGGACCGAAAGACACTAAAGAAAATAAACAGTCTATTGGAAGATATAAAACGAAATGGAGCGATACAGGGAATCGGAAAGCCGGAGTCTTTGAAATATCGTCCCGGATATTCCAGAAGAATTGACGAAAAGAATCGGCTTATCTACGATATTGATGAATTACAGAATATTAAAATAATATCATGCAGAGGTCACTACGCTGATTAATCATTACCGGATATATAGAAAAAGTGCTGAACGAAAAGGGCTGTATTACTGCATAAGATTGCTGTGAAGCATCACGGATCACGCAATCTTATGCGGCAAATACAGCCTTTTTTATTCCTTCGAGGGTTTAATACCCCGCATGCCTGCACTGGTGTGGTTCATTCAAGAGGCTTGTCCAGGGGCTCGATCTTCAGAACCCGGATCCTTTTAAAGAGCAGGGTGGAGAGGACCACGGAGACGATCTCTGCAAGGGGAATCGACCACCATACCATGGACAGGCCGGACAGTACGGCGAAAAGGTATGCCGCCGGAAGGATCACCAGGAGCTGTCTCGCCGCCGATACGATCAGGCTGTAGACCCCATTTCCCAGAGCCTGGAAAACAGAACCTACGATGATACAGTACCCGGCAAAGATAAAGCTCAGGCTGATAATACGCAGCGCAGGCACCCCGATCTCCAGCATATGCTCGGAAGCGTCGAAAAAGCCCAGAAGCTGTTTTGGAAAGATCTGGAACGCGGCCAGCCCGGCGAACATGATGCCCACTGCCAGGCCGATGCTCAGCTTCATGGTGGCTTCGATCCGTTTTTTATTTCTGGCGCCGTAATTGTAGGCGATGATCGGGATCATGCCGTTGTTGAGCCCGAAGATCGGCATGAAGATAAAGCTCTGCAGCTTAAAGTAAACGCCGAACACCGCGGCGGCGGTGGAAGAGAACATGAGCAGGATCTTGTTCATTCCAAATACCATGACAGAACCGATGGACTGCATGATGATCGACGGTACGCCAACCTGATAGATGGTAGCAATGATTTTTTTATCCGGGCGGAATCCTTTCATATTCAGGTTCAGCTCTTTGTTTTTGGTACAGTTAAAGTAGACCGAAAGGGTAACGGCAACGATCTGCCCGGTCACTGTGGCGATGGCGGCTCCGGCCACCTCCAGCCTGGGAAATCCGAACAGGCCGAAGATCAGGATGGGATCCATGATAATATTGATGATCGCCCCGATCCCCTGCGTGATCATGGTATAGACGGTCTTTCCGGTGGACTGCAGGAGACGCTCCAGAGTCATCTGCATAAAGATTCCGATGGAGAGGATGCAGATGATCGTCAGATATTGAGTACCGTAGGTGACGATCTGTTCATCCCGGGTCTGCAGCCGGAAAAAGCTGTGGGAGCAGGTGAGGCCGATGAGGGCCATGAGCGCGAAGCTGACAAAGGCGAGAAAGATTCCGTTTTTGGCGGCCCGGTTCGCGTCCTCGAACTTTTTCTCCCCCAGATTGCGGGAAAGCAGGGCATTGATCCCCACGCCGGTTCCTGCGGAAATGGCGATCATCAGGCTCTGAATCGGAAATGCGAGCGACACGGCGGTCAGTGCATTTTCATTGATCTGCGCCACAAAAATACTGTCCACAATATTGTACAGCGCCTGTACCAGCATGGACAGCATCATGGGCAGGGACATGGTGATCAACAGCCTGGGAATTGGCATGACCCCCATTTTGTTTTCTTTTGTCTGTGTATTTTGCATATCAGAAATAAACCTCCTTTATCTTGCGCATCAGCGCATTCCATTATAACATCAATAAATTAAAAGTACAATGCATATATTGAAAAGAAAAAGGGAACCGGCAGGCAAATCATGAAAAGATGGATGCAGGGAATCGGATTGATCTATATCCTGCTGCTGTTGGGAATCTGTGTCCCCGGGGCGGCAGGCGGAAACGCGCAGAATGACACAGGGGAAACACTCTATCTGATCCGTTCGGAAAGAACGAAAAAAGAAACGGACAAAAAAATGGAAAAGCCGAAGATCGCCCTGACCTTTGACGATGGTCCGAACGCGCAGTTTACGCCTTTTTTGCTGGACGGATTGAAGGAACGCGGCGTAAAGGCTACATTTTTTCTGATCGGGAAAAATATCGAGGCGGGAAATAATGCGGACATCGTGAAGAGGGAGTGGGAGGAAGGACACCTGGTGGGCAACCACACATACAACCATGTGGAGATCACGCGGGTGAGCAATGACACGGCCTACCAGGAGATCAAGGCCACCAATGACCTGATCTCGGAGATCACCGGCGCGCCGGTGGAATATATGCGGCCCCCCTTCGGCCTGTGGCAGAAGAAGCTGGAG
>CATLCV010000087.1 GCA_949893755.1 uncultured Lachnospiraceae bacterium
CTGCTGCGGCTTGAAAGTCAAAAGGGATTCAGCGTTGAATGGCTGAAGTATATCGGTGCGTCTGCGAAAGGAACCGCCGAATCCCCTTATACAGCCGGAAAATTTGGAGAAGGCTTTAAAATTGCAACTCTCTGCGCATACCGTGACCATAATATCAATATCCGCATGGAATCCCGGGACTGGCACTTAGAGGTCGTGCGCATGCCGGACAGCATCGACGGACAGGCTGTAGAGTTTCTCGGATATGATATATACAAACGGCCATATACTGACAATGCAGTACTGCTTCTGGAAAATGTGAATCAGGATGCTTATCAGAAATTTCTTGGCGCAATGAATCGCTTTTATTATCCGGAAAATCCGTTATTTGGAGCATGCATCGCGAAAGGCCGGAAATATGCGGTATATCAGCTGAATCCGAACCTGATTTCCAGGAACGGGGCAGTCTGTGGGAAAGTATTTGCGTCCATGCAGGAACGTGCCGAAATCCGGAATATACCTCTTATTTTTTGCAATCATACCTATGAGCCAGACAGAGAAGACGACCGGGATCGAAGATCATTTGAAAATTATGACATCACAGAGGCTGTCACCGAAATTGTTTCCAAACTGGACGGTGATGTGCTGAAAGAAGTATTCATAATGTTTCAGCCCTACTGGCTCAGGCCAGACAGAGCCGCAAAGCATGGACCCAACTGGACAGGACTGATCAAAAAAATGGTTTGTATGATTGCCGAAGAAGATCGCATTCTACAGGAGATTCGCGAGTTCCTGAAAGAGGATTATATTGCAGATGTATATCCATTTGAGATTGGATATGACCGGAATAAATATAAGACCGCACTGGCCTGGTTTCGCGCTTCGCGTTTCCATGGAACCCGCAGGCTTTTGCCCTGTTATTTTTCGAGGCTGGGGATTGAGAGTCTGTATACTTTGTGTGAAAGACATGATGGTTTTCACGTCATCCAGACCCCCAACCCACAGCAGCAAAAACAGATCCGGATATTGGAGCATATGGCTTCGGAGCTTTTTGCCGATCTGCTCTGTTATGAAGAACTGCCGGCGTGCAGAGTCATCGTAAACAAAGGAACTCCGCATGAAGGCTTTGCCACTACATTCTCGTCCGCGGAACCAATCAGAAACACACTTGGTTTAAAAGTTGTCAGTTTCATCCGGGAGATCAATCTTCGAGAAGAATTATTTCGGAAGGATTCTTTTCCGCAGGCAATGGCAGTCTATATGCATGAGCTCCTCCATCAGTTCGGCGCCGATGCAAGCATGCAATTCCGTATTGCAATCCTGGCCATGAATTACAGGATCATGGAATGTTCCGAAAAATTGGAACGCTATGAAGCGGAATGGAACGTATATATAACCAGCCCGCCCCTGCGCGGAAAACCGGTATCCCAGAGTTCTCCCAGATCCAGCCACTCCCAGCCCCCGTAGGTGACTGCTTTCACCATACAGGTGTGCTGCAGTACCTCATATCCTGTCAGGAGGAACCAGTGCCATTCGTAATCCTTGAACGAACGCTTCTTGTGCTTCAGAAGCAGGCAGGGCACCGGAAGGCCTTTGTCTATCTGGCCTTTCAGTGCGCTTTCTGCTTCCGCGGCACTTCGGTTTCCATATAAGGGGCGCATTCCGATGGCTGTGCAGCCATGGTCTGTCAGGAACTGCCCGAAGCCTTCCATATAGATCTCCAGCGTGTCGATCCCGGACCACCTTGGCCGCAGATACGGCTTCATCAGCATTCCGAAGCGGATATAATCTTTTTGGGTAAGGCGCTGCCTGTCAAATGGATACAGCGTTGTTCCTTTATAAAGGTCAAGGCAGATGCAGCTGTCGCAGGCGATAAGGGCAGCGCAACCGCCGATCTTCATCATAAAATCCGGAAACCAGTCCTGATTGCCCCCGTAAGTACTGCCGATTCGAAAATAATCCAGTTCCTTTTTCATCTTAAGCCCTTCCATTTTTTAGTGGTATTCCTGATCCTTCATTTCAGCTCTGCCTTCACCATCCCCAGCGTGATCGACTCCAGTTCCCGCTCCATGGCATCCTGCACCTGGAACAGCCGGCCGTCCAGAATCCGGTGGATATTCTTCCCCACGGGACAGTCCGGGTTGGGATTTTCGTGAAAATGGAACAGCGTATTTTCCCCGATGCAGTCCACCGCCCGGTAAATGTCCAGAAATGTGATCTCGTCCAGCGGCCTGGCAGGAACAGCCCCGCCCGGCCCGCGCCGGACCTCGGCCAGTCCGGCATCCTTGAGCTGGGACAAAAGTTTTCGGACGATCACAGGATTGACCCCGATGCTAAACGCCATAAATTCGCTGGTCACCTTGTACTCCTCCTGAAATACATCCATACACAGGAGCATATGCACCGCGATCGTAAATCTACTTGTAATCTGCATCCTATGCTCCTTTCTTCCTGGATTCCTCTTTCTGGAACATCGCATCAGAGTGCCCGGGATCTGCCTTTGATTCCCGCGCAAACAGCTCCGCCGTCTGGAAGCCCTTCTCCAGATCCCGCACAGACACTTCCGCCGGCCCAAAGCCCTTCACCAGTTCCTGCACAAACGCGTCCGCCGGATTCTGCCGGATCTGCTCCGGAGTGTCCAGCTGGCGGACCTTCCCCTGCTCCATGACCAGCATCCGGTCCCCCAGCTTCATGGCCTCCCGGATATCATGGGTGATAAATACGATGGTCAGCTTCAATTCCTTCTGCAGCCGGAGGATCTCATCCTGCATGGTCTGCCGGGTGATCTCGTCCAGCGCGCCGAAAGGCTCATCCATGAGAAGGATCCTGGGTTCCGCCGCAAGCGCCCGGGCGATCCCCACTCTCTGCTGCTGTCCGCCGGAAAGCTCCGACGGATATCTGCCGGCCATCTCTTCCTCCAGCCCTACGGTCCGCAGCAGGCGCAGGGCGAGCTGACGGTTCTCGGCCTTATTTTTTCTGCCACTGATGACCGGAACGTAGGTGATATTTTTTTCCACGGTCATGTGGGGAAAGATCCCGCCGTTCTGGATCACATAGCCGATCCTGCGCCGCAGTGCCACCAGGTCGGCCCCCGCCAGATCCTTTCCTTCCACGAAGATCCGCCCTGCATCCGGGGTGAGCAGGCCGTTGATCAGCTTCAGCATGGTCGTCTTGCCGCACCCGGATTTTCCGATGACCGTCAGAAATTCTCCCTCCCGCACCTGCAGGCTGAAATCATCCAATATACAATTTTCTCCAAAGCTTTTTATCACATGTTCAAATCGAATCATATCCATTTTATATACCTCATCGGACGCATCCGCACAGATATCACATCAGCCCTTTGTCTTTCAGAAATGCTTCCGCCACTTCCGCCTCGTCTTTTCCTTCCACTTCCACCTGGTAATTCAATTCCGCCATTTCCTGATCCGTCAGAATGCCGTCCATTTTCATCAGAGCATCCTCCAGACCCGGATATTTTTCCAGGGCGTCTTTTCTGACTACGGTGGAGCAGAAATAGTTCACCTGCAGATGCTTGTCGTCTTCCAGCACCATGATATCGTCCCGGCTGAGCTGGGCGTCTGTGGTGAATCCATTGGTCACGTCGATATCTCCCTGCTCCATGGCCTCATATTTCAGGCCGATGTCAATGTCCCGCACTGCCTTAAAGTCCAGTCCGTAGGTGTCGCACAGCAGGTTGAAGCCGTCCTCCCGCTCGATATAATCCGGATTCCCGCCGAACACCAGCTTGTCCGATACCGCCGCCATGTCCGAGGTGGTCTTCAGGTCATATTCCTCCGCCGCTTCTTTACGCACGGCAACTGCAAAGGTATTGTTAAAGCCGTAAAGTCCGACCCAGGTCATGTCAAACTGCTCCTCGTACTCTGCTTTCAGCTTTTCCAGCATTTCTTCGTCGCTGACTTCATCCGCCTCATGCTTCAGTACCATGACCCAGCCGCTGGAGGTGTACTCCGGATACAGATCGAACTCGCCCTTTTCCATGGCCGGGTGGATATTGCTGGTTCCTCCGCCGATCCCTTTTGTGATCTCCGCTGTATAATCCGTGTTCTCCTCGATCAGGAGCTTTAGCATTTCCCCCAGGATATACTGCTCCGTCATGGGCTTGGTGGCAATCTGGATCGGCTCCCCGGATCCATTTTCATCGGCATCCCCCACATCTTCGCCGTCTGCCTCTGTGCCTGCCGTCTCATTTCCCGCGCTTTCGGAAACGGCGCTTCCGCCTGCGCTTTCATTTCCTCCGCGGTTTCCGCATCCCACGCCTGCAAATGCAAGCATGGCTGCCATCAATAGTGCTGCTGTCTGTTTCATCTTCATGTCAATTTCCACTCCTTTTTTTCATCATTTTTTCTAATCTTCCGAGCAGCAGGTCGCTGAGCAGCGCCAGAAGCGCGATCAGAAAGCTGCCCCCGAAGGTCAGTGCCATATTGTAGGTTGTGATACCTCTGTAGATCGCCACGCCCAGGCCGCCTGCCCCGATAAATGAGGCGATGGCCGCCGTGGAAATGGTCATGACTACCATGTTCCGGACTCCGGCTATGATCACGCCTGCTGCCAGCGGAAGCTTGATCTTCGTCATGATCTGAAAATCCGTGCTCCCCATCCCCCTTGCCGCCATGATCACGTCCGGCGATACGCCCCGGATCCCGGCGTAGGTGTTGCGCACCATGGGCATGATCCCGTAGATGGTCAGCGCCGCCACCGCCGTATTATTTCCGATTCCCAGAAATGGGATCAGCATACCCAGCAGCGAGATCGAAGGGATCGTGTAAAATACGTTGGCGATCCCCAGGACCGGGGCGGACATCCGCTCATGCTCCGCGATCCAGATCCCCGCCAGGAGACCCAGCACTCCCGACAGTGCAATGGCGATCAGCGCCAGGGTGATGTGCTGCAGCATCAGCTCCAGAAACCAGTCCTTCCGTTCCAGATAAGTCTGGATGACTTCATTGAATAACATCCGTCTTTTCTCCTCTTTTGCGTATACTTACTTTGGAATCCATTTTCTGCTTAAATTCCTTACCCGGATAGCCTTACGGGACTTCTCTGCTTCTGCTGAAAATGGATTCCCGCCGTTTATGCATAACGCTCTTTCTTACTTCTTATACGTGAAGCTTTCTCACTGCCCCCGCTGGACAAGCTTCTCTGCATGCGCCGCACTGCAGGCAGTGTACCGGGTCGATCCGGTAGGGCTCCCCCTGGGCAATGCATTTCTGCGGGCAGACCTTCACGCAGGAGCCGCAGCCGATACAGGCATCCGTGATCTCGAATCCGGCTTTTTCCTCCTCTGTCCCGTAGGAAAATGTCTCGCGGCTGATGGGATAATGCATCAGGTCGAACCATTCTCCGGTGCCCTCATAGATCAGAAATGCATCCAGGATATAGCGGGTATCTCCGGGGTAGACCTCGTTCATTCCCGGGTTCTCCTCGAATACCCGGTCCACCCACTGCTTTTCCGCCTTCCTTATCTTACCATAAAACTTCAGAGATTGACAGCCCGGACACATGGCACTTAACGCAATCTCTCCGGTATTCATGAGCTGCTCATAAAAGGGCTTGCCCTTGGAGGTGACAATATACATCCCTTCGTCCGCGGCGATCATCACATTGATGATCCTGCTGCGGGGATGTCCCTCCTGGTCTACGGTCGCCGCAGACGCGATCTTCACCTTCCGAAATAAATCTACATACTTTTTTGCTTTCTCGTTCATCATTTTCTCCTCCGCTTCATTAAAATATTCCATTCCTTCCGGGAATAGATCTCCGTATCGCTCCGGAATACCTTCATCTTTGTTGTAATATTATTTATTACATCAAAGACTTTATCATATAATTGATGTAATGTCAATAGTTACATCATTTTTTTCATTTTATTGACGGGAATGAAAAATCTGTTTATACTATATTTATTGAGCACTCTCGGAAACTCCTTTTATTCAGGAGTGCTCTCCAGATTTTGGAGGTAATTTCATGAAAAAGGGATACGATATATCAAAAGATAGAAGCACCACCAATATCCAGGAAACCATAACTCTTTACCATGGTTCCAAATCCGGTATCCGAGGTACGATTGCCCCCATGAGCCGTGAACACTGTGATTTTGGGAAAGGCTTTTATATGGGTACGGATCGGACTCATCCGCTGACTCTGATCTGTAATTATCCCAAATCTAAAATATATACGCTGGCGGCTGATCTCTCCGGCCTGAAAATTCTTAACATAGAGGTCGGGCTGGACTGGGCTCTTCTGGTTGCATACAACCGCGGCAAAATGGAACAGGTAAAAGGCTCTCCGATTTATGAGCAATATAAGAATTTAAGCAGGGACCGCGACATGATCATCGGCAATATCGCAAATGACAGAATGTTCGTCGTTCTTGACCGTTTCTTTTCTGGCGATATCACAGATCTTGCGCTGATCAACAGCCTTTCCGCCCTCAAGCTTGGTAAGCAGTATGTCGCTTTAACAAAAAAAGCATGCAGCAAGATTCAAATTCTTGATGAAAAGGAGCTTTCCGAAAAAGAGCGGAGCATATTGAAAAAGGAAAGCGAAGCAAACCGTTCCAGGGGAATTGCCATGGCAAATGAAATCTGCCGGAAATACCGCCGGGAAGGACGATTTTTTGATGAAATTATAGAGGCAGGTGAATCACGGATATGACAGATTTTAGTCTCGAAAAGCGTCAGCTTTGTGATATACAGGGCCGCTTGTTTAAATTGTCGCTAAAGCACGGATATGACAGCCCCGCATTTATCAACACATTTATGAACAGCCGGGCTGCTGCTGCTCTTGATGATACTTATGACCGTCTGCAATGGGCAGGAGAGGAATACATTCTTGAAGAATTGGAGGAGGAGAGCGGAGGACTCAAAAAGGCGGGGGAAACCTATCCTGCGGAAGTCATGTATTGGGCCGGTTATACTTACCGTTACTGGCATTACTACACCGGAGAAACCAGTCAGGAAATATACAAAACCGCAGATGCAAAGACCATGGATGAATGCTGGCTTGGCTTTCATACATTGGATGTAGCAATGGCGATTGATGATCTAAAAGAAATATTTGATCAGAAACATGGATAATACAGAAAGCCTGCCACTGGCAGCCTTTCTGCATACGATGGTATGCAAAAAAGGGAGTACCCGCTGTTGACAGTACTCCCTTTTTTCATGAACTCTATTTTTTTATTTTCCAATCCCTCTGCAGCCGCCGATCATGCTGCGTACCTGGATCTCCACGCACTGCGCTTCACAGCCCTCCGCCACAGCCGTGACCCGGATGCTTCCATCCTCTTCCCCGGCACGCACGACAGCCATCACATATCCGTCATAGGTTTCCCATTCCCTGTCGTCGTAGCTGCCGAGACACGAAGGATCGGCGCTCCCGAAGCCTTCCAGCCGGCCCGCGCCCTCCACGGAAACGGTTACCTTTTTCGAGGCGGACAGATTTTCCGTCCCGGTTTCATCGGTCAGTTTTATGGTGATAAAGGAAAGATCTTCTCCGTCCGTCGCCAGCACCGTCCGATCGGCCTCCATGCAGAGCCGGATGGCTTCCCCGGCCGTCGCAAGTGAGAATCTCCCGGTTTCTTTTCCGCCCTCATAACTCACTGCGGTCAGCTCTCCCGGTTCATACGCCAGCTCGTAGGACGCGGTAAATTCATGAGCTTCCCCGGCCGGCTTTCTGCCCAGGGAACGGCCGTTCAGAAACAGTTCCACTTCCTCCGCATCCGCGTAAATATCCACAAGCGCCGGTCTGCCTTCGTACCCGGGCCAGGTCCAGCTTGCAATGTTGTCCTTAAACATCCACGCCGTTTTGGAGCAGGGCATCCCATACCGGTTCAGCCGCTCCACTGCCAGATACGGCTCCTTTCGAAGTCCGTACACGATCTCCCGCAGATAACTGATGGGCCTCCGATACCCGATCAGATCGATATCCCCGATATAGGCCGCCCGTTCCGGGTACACGCTGGTAAAATTGGCATTGCCGTCATAGTGGAAAATGCCGCAGCCTGCCTCGCCCAGATAATCATATCCTGCCCAAGTAAAATCGCCCAGCACATGGGGATAGCGTTTTACGATTCCCCAGAGCCTTACAATGTCCGCCGGATAAGTCTCTGTTCCCAGAACCGTTTTATTGGGATGCAGCTCATGCTCCACAATGTGCCGTCCGGTCAGGTAGTTCAGTCCGATGATATCGCAGGCGGAGGAACAGCCCTCCAGCGCTTCCGTCAGAAGCGGATGGACCGCGAAATATTCTCCCCGCTCCCCGGCCATCAGGCTCATGAAGCTGTTCATTCCGCTGACCGCGTCCTGCTTGTTTTCCGCATTCTCCGCCTGGACCGGCCCGAACTTCTCCATCACATCCTGCATGATCGTCCGCAGCCTTGCCCCTGCGCTCATCAATCCATTCTGCCCCATCGTGGTAAACCGGGAAGGATCCAGTTCATGCAGCTTACTGCACATTTTCCGGCCGATGGCCGCGCCGGCTTCCGAACCTGCCTCCGAGATCTCATTTCCGATGGAGTACAGGATCACGCAGGGATGGTTGTAATCCTTATCCACCATCCGCTCCGCCGTCTGCTCCCAGCACTCTCTGAAATGCAGCGCAAGGTCATGGGGATTCTTATGCACCGTCCACATGTCGCTGATCTCATCCATAACCAGGATCCCGTAGCGGTCGCAGGCTTCCAGCATGGATTTGCTTAAGGGATGGTGGGAACTCCGGATGCTGTTGAACCCCGCTTCCTTCAATTGCCTGCAGCGGCGCTCCTGTGCCCGTTCCAGAGTGACCGCCCCCAGGATCCCATTGTCATCGTGAATGCAGGCGCCCCGAAGCTTCACTTCCTTTCCGTTGAGCCGAAGCCCGTGGGCAGCATCCAGAAGCAGTGTGCGGATCCCAAAGCACTCCCTTGTCTCATCCAGCACCGCTCCTCCACATTCGATCTCCACCCTGCACTGGTACAGGCTGGGCGTCTCACAGTCCCACAGCTCCGGTTTTTCCAGACAGATCGTGTGCCGGGTCATTTCATCGGTTCCCGGGTACATGACCACCGTCTGCCGGTCCCGGGCGATTTCTTTCCCGTTCTTTTCGATAGAAACATTGACATGGATCTTTTCTCTGATCCTGCTGATGCTCCTGATCCGCACCGCTGCTTCGATCACCGCGGAATCCGGTTCCGCAGAGAGCGTGGTGATCCGCACCCCGTCTGCAGGGACATGGATCCTGCCGCCCACCAGGAGCTTGACATTGCGGTAAATCCCGCTTCCGGTATACCAGCGGCTGTTGGGCGTCATGCTGTTGTCCGCGATCACCTTGATCCGGTTCTCTTCTCCGAATCTCAGCCACGGGTTCAGCTCCACATAAAATCCGGAATACCCGTACAGGTTGGATGCTGCCAGCGCCCCGTTGATATAGACCATAGCGGTCTGATTGATTCCCTCAAATTCCAGGGAAACCGTTTTTTCCTTCCATTCCTCCGGCGCGGCCAGTGTTTTCTGGTAAATGTATTCGCCCCCCGGATAGAAGCCGGTCTGGGCGCCGCTCTTCGCGTCCGGCGTCCGCTCCTCATGGATCATGGCATCGTGGGGGAGGTGCACCGTCTGCACCTCGTCCGTCCCCATAAATGCAGCCGCAGCCGCATTGTTTCCGCCTTTTGTGACCTGCCAGTCCCGGTTAAAATTTTCTCTGATCATGGATTTTCTCCTCCTGTGAAACCATTATGAATGCTGCGCATCCCATTCCTTATTTGCCTTTTCTACCTTTAACAGATAAACCAGGACTGCCATTACAACGCCCATCACGATCGGCAGAACCGCATACATGAAGAAGATCATGTTGACCGCGCCTGCGGACTGTACCGCCGCCGTACCGTCAAAGCCGCCCAGTGCCAGAAGCCAGCCTACAACCGCGCTCCCGATGCCGCCGCCCAGCTTGACGCCGATGGAAGAACAGCTGAACATCACGCCGTCGATCCGGACGCCCTGGGTCCTCCAGGTATAATCACTGGTCTCCGCAACCAATGCATTCAATGTGCCGGTCAGCGGGCCGCCTGCCATATTCCGCAGAAACGTCGCGAACAGCATGACCGGAAGATTTTTATTGACAGCGCCAAAGATAAATACGGCGCCCATCAGGAGCGTGATGATCCGGGCATACAGGTTCATTTTCCACATGCTTCCGAATTTTTTTACGAGCATGGGCGTCAGGGTCAGGATGATCATAACCGGAACCAGCTGGAACAGGGAAAATGTTCCCAGCAGCGCCGGATCGCCCATGTAGTAGGTCATGAAGTAGATCGCGGAGCCCTGTGTAATACCGCTGTAAATATAGTTTACCAGATACAGGCCGAGAATGATAATGTAATATGGATTTTTCAGAAGCAGCTTTAAGGAAGTTCCGAAGCTGACCTTCGCTCCCGCCGCCGGTGCTTTTTCATCGGAATCATTTTCCCCGGCAGGCTGAACATCCTCATCCGGCACTTCCTTCACCATCAGTACGCAGAATGTATTCACGATCAGCGCGATCACCGCGAAGATCAAAGCCACCGTGCGCCATCCTTTCGTGCCGCCGCCGAATCTTTCCACCAGGCCCATTGCATTGTAGGAAATGATCAATGTGGTGAAGGTTGCGAAGATAAACCGGATGGAGCCGAGCTGTACTCTCTCCTGCCCGTTTTTCGTGATCTTCGCTGCCAGCGCGGCATAGGCGATGCTGTTTGCCGTATAGAACACCGCGTTAAATGCCGTGTAAAATACGAAGAAATATGCGTACTGCATGTTCGGACTCATGCTGGGAATGCTGAATACCAGGAACAGGCACGCGGAAACCCCGATCTGCCCGTACAGCATCCAGGGCCGTGCCTGGCCCAGCCTGCTCCTGGTCCGGTCCATCAGTCCCCCGAAGAAAATATCCGACACACCGTCCAACAGTTTTGACACCATCATCAATGTTCCGATGACCGCGCTGTTTAATCCCACCGCATTTGTCAGATAAAGCATGACAAAGCTGGAAATCAGGGCATATCCGCAGTTTGAAGCCAGGTCGCCGGAGCCATAGGCAACCTTGTGATACCATTTTAGATACTTTTTCTCATTCATGATCTTGTTTTTCTCCTTTACTTTTTTCGTGATAATGTATATACTTTATCTTGGAATAAGTAAATTTTAGCAATTTTCAACAAAACGAACAATGTCACGGACATTTGCATCGCTTCATATTCGGTGTCATATCCGTGGATGCTGTCAGGCAGTAGTGTAAAGTATCGTATGAAAAAACGATACGGGAATTGCCCGCATTAAAATCTGCTTCGCAGATGGCGGGCAGGCAATCACTTGCTATGCAAGCGGTTACATATAGGGAGGGTATTCGATGAAGGGGAAACTGATCCGCTCCGGGAAGGAGAGCAATATTTTAGAGATTCATGACGTAAACAGCGCAGTCAATTCTTATTATGATATGTCTGACCCGGTCCAGTTCACCCTGACCTACTGCAGCGGCCTTTCCGACGAGGATTATTATAATGTGATGACCATCTCCCCGAACAAGGACTATTTTTATTCCTCCTACATTGTCTCGGATTTTCACAAATTTAATTCCCGTCCCATGCACCAGCACGCTTTTTTTGAGCTGGTGGTCGTCCTGGAGGGGAGCATTACACAGCGCCTGGAAAACAAGGACTACCTGTACCCGGCCGGCACCTGCTGCCTCATCAACCAGAATGTATTTCACGTAGAAAAATATATCGGAAAAGCCCGGCTCCTCTTTATCGGCCTGTCCGTAAATTTTATCAAGGAACTGCTGGAAGCGCACCGGACGGCATACTATCAGGTGGAAACTGCCCGGGAAAATTCCATCCTCCGGTTTATGGCTGACAATATCGAACTGGAAAAAGGCAAGAATTATCTGGACTTTCTTCCTGTCTACCAGAACCGCAAAAACCTCTCTGACCTGTACCGGCTTGCGGACCGGCTCATCCAGACCATGATGTTTCCTACCTTCGGATCCTCCTTTATATTGAAGGGGCTGATCTGCCACCTGTTTTACTATCTGGATACAAAAGAATTTTACCACATCAGCAGTGTGAAGCTCAACTCCAGCTCAGACCTGCTGCTGTTTTCGCGCATCGGACACCTGATGGAGGATACCGACGGGCGCATGTCCCGGTCCGACCTGGAGAAGGCGCTGTGCTACAGCGGCAATTATATGAATACGATCGTGAATAAATATACGGGGATGTGCCTGTATGATTACGGGCTGACTTTTACCATGAAAAAAGCCGCGCATCTTCTGGCGGAGACGGATCTGACGATCTCCGCCATCGAAACGCGGCTCGGGCTTACGAACCGGACACATTTTTATAAATTGTTTCGGGAAAGGTACGGGGTGACGCCGGGGGAGTATCGGAAGCAGAAAAATAGCTTGTAATGAGTAATCGACTATCGTCAAGTTCACTACAAGCTATATTCCGCTTACGCTAAGAAGTCTCAAATTCATGCGGCTCCTTTCTTTATAATACTATATTATTTAAAAAGTATTCCTATAAAAGACACGACTATCGTCAGACTTATATAAGAACAACAGAAGTGCAACAACTATCGTTATCTCTTCTGTGCTATCATAATAACCCATTTCCATATTTTCGTCAATATATTTTTATAATTTTTTTAGTCCAAAAACATCCACCTCTCCTACCTGTCCATCATATAGGCATTTGGCTATCTCATTCTCGATGGACGGTTTTTTATTCTTTATTCCATAAGCGTACTTTTTCATTGTATTTGGAATAAAATCTGCAATTTGCAACCCTATATTGAGATCACTTTTCTGATAAAAATTGAATGTTGCAATCTGTGTTCTAACAGCATGATTATTCATGCATCTAGTTCCACGTTTGACTAATTTCTGGAAACAATTTGTCAGACGATTATCCGCCTTCGGATTTTGAGATTCCAAATACATTTCGCCTATAGCATTATGCTTTTCCAGAAAATGCACAAAGTTCTCCACTATTACCTCAAGGCATACAAAATATTCGTCATTTAAGAATCTACTATTATATTTTGATTTATAATTATCTGGATTAATAACCGCAGCAAAAATCGTTATATCATTTTCAGCAAACACCTCTCCCAAACTACTCCAGAATAATTCGCGTTTTTCTTTCTGTCTCATCACCTTGTATATATCTTTCTTGGCAATTCTCAACTCACTCTCATGCAAAATAATATTTTCATCGGCAAAAATGTCCTTTTTAATCTTACGAATACTCGGACAAATCTTTTCTTCATATAAGTTTTTTTCAATAGCACATCCCCCCAGTGCAAAATATACACTCGGCGGCGTATTTTTAGATTCATCTAAAAACAAATAATATTCTTTCATAATTCCTCCTCTACTGAAACTTTTCGCTAATTTTTATTAATGAGTCCGCCGCTTTGGGGTTTCTTAGAAGTTCTGGCAACAATATTTTTAACATTTGTGTCTCCATGCTTTCATTTTCTGGTTGCATACCATTATAAGCTTCTATGACAGCTTTAATACTTTCTTGATTCTTTTTCCTCACATCCTCGCTTAAAATGTCCAGTTTATATATTATATCATTCAAAATCGACATTATTTTATTATTCTCGGCGCCACTGTCAATCTCATCCAAATCATCTTCATATATAAAACTTAATATTGCCTTTTCCAATCTTTCCCTTGTTTCTACAACAGCATCTAAATCTGTCAAGTCATAATCATATGTTCTTATCAAGGATATATCAAATGGGATACTCTCATTTTTCTGTTTTAAATGAATAATTGGCTTACCAGTTGAAGCCCTATATCCAATTTCAAAAAAAACATTTGGGTTATGTCCTGTCAGATCTGCAATCACAAGATCATAATTAAATAGACTGTCCAAAATTTCCTTTGTAATTGAATCCGGTGTATTTTCATGATTAATACGTATTGCTTTAAAACAACACTTTTCACATACAGGCTTTATAATATGATTAAACAATTTATCTGCATTTCTCCTGATATCACTTCCATCCTCTCCTATTGCGGAAACAACAAAGCACTTTCTCAAGTCATTATCTTTTTTCTCGATCAATGAATATATCCCTCTATCAGCCCTACATATCAATTTATTTTTATGTAAATTATTAATTACTCCTGCAAATTGGCCTTCAGTATACTCTCCAATTGGCCTTGAATTCAGGTATTCTTTCATTTCTTGCACAGAATGTTTGTTTTTATCGCCCAAGAAAGTTAATATTTCTTGTTTAATAACAGCACTTTTTGTCATATTTTACCACCTCTTTTATTTATTATATAGTTTTCTTGTATTTTGTCAACATTTTCTTTTCTATTTCTTGTTTAATTTCAATTTATTAACATTTTTTCTATAAAGCAAGATATTTGTATTCAATTATAGTACAAAAATGAAAATCAGTTCCATGGACTGTCGCCTGCCATAGACAAATGTATGATTTTCAATGCTGTACCAGTACGGTTGTACACGCCAGATGAGTGTGCAGGAAAAAAAAGAGACGGATGAAGGTGGTTAACCTCTTTCCGTCTTTTTTCATTCCTTCCTAAGATTCCCTCACAATGCTTCGAAATCTCTCCAAATCCGCCTTTGTCGTAATCTTAAAATTATTTTCATCTCCGGGAATCATGACAACATCCAGCCCGGCCATCACCGCCGGTTCCGTCGATCCGTTGATGTGCTTGATCCGATCCGGGAGCAGCCTGACATTCGCCGCATAGTACACCCCCAGCCGAAATACTTCCGGAGCCTGTCCCGCATAGATCTCACTTCGGTCCAGCAATGCAGTGATCCTCTTCCCATCCGCGCTGGAATAGACCGTGTCCTTCATCGGAAGCAGAGGGATCACTCCGTCATGCCCTTTTACCGCATCCAGGCAGGCTGTGATCTGTTTTTGGGAAAGCAGCGGCCTTGCGGCATCATGGATAAACACGTAGTCAGAATCATCCGCGTATTTTCTGATTGCTTCCAGTCCGTTTAAAATGGAAAGCTGCCGATTGCTTCCCGGGGCGGAAAAGCCTCTGAATTTTTTCCCGGGATCGTAAGCAGGAAGCCATGATCGGATCGGTTTCTGCCAGGCAAAATCCGCAGCGATCTGGATCATATCAATCTGCTTGTGGGCCGAGAGACTCTCTATGCAATAGGAAATGATCGGCTTTCCACGGACTTCGATATACTGTTTTGGAATATCGGAGGCCAGGCGGGTACCCGTACCTCCTGATAAAATTAATGCAATGTTCATAGTCTGCTCTCCAGCCTTTTCGGTCAATAAAAAATTTTGCAATCAAAAAGATTGTGCCGTAACATATGCAATCTTGCACCTAAAAATCAGGCTGACTAAATCAGATCAGAATCGCAGCTCCCGGATGTTTTGCAGCGTCTCCGTATAAGGCTGCTCTTTTCCAAACAGAAGCGTCGTCCCCAGTACAAAGCCGGCTACCCCTTTCGGGGCATATTCCAGGATCTTGTCCGCGCTGCAGGCCCCGTCCCAGTAGATTTCAAAATCCATGTCTTCCTTGATCGACAGAAGCTTTGTGATCTTTTTTCCTACATAGGGCAGATACATCTGCCCCGCGTTGCCGGGATTCACGGACATGACCAGCACCTTTTTTACAATGCGCAGCATCTCCATGACCGTCTCTACCGATGTACCCGGATTGATGGCAATTCCGGGGACCATTCCGGCATTGATGATACTCTGCAGAGTCGTGGAAGGATGATATTCCGCTTCGGGGTGGATATAGACTGTGTCGCCCTTGCGGAGAGAATCCAGAAATAATCCGATCCGGTTGTTGGGATGCTCCACCATCAGATGCACATCCAACGGTCTGGACGCAGAGCCGGCAATATAGCGCATATCGTTCAAAGACATGGCATAGTTGGGGACATATCGCCCATCCATGATATCAATATGAAAGGAATCGATACCTCCTTCTTCCAGATTTCTCACTTCTTTTTCTAAATTTCCGTAGTCGGCACACATCATGGATGCCATTAGTTCAAAATACATTCGCAACTCCTCTTTATCCTTCTTTCAGATCCATAAATTCTTATCCTGATTTTTCAATGTACTGAATGACAGAAAGCATATCTATTTTCTTTCAAAATATGCGATCGTCTTCACAAGCCCTTCATCCAGCGAGATCCCCGGCTCCCAGTCCAGCTCCCTTTTTGCCAGATCTATTACCGGCTTTCTCTGGGTTGGATCATCCTGCGGCAGAGGCCGATGTACAATTTGTGACCTGCTGCCCGTAAGGCTGATCACCTTCTCAGCCAGCTCCAGCATGGTAAATTCTCCCGGATTACCAAGGTTCACAGGCCCCGTAAAGCCCTCCCTGCTGTTCATCATCCTGATCATTCCCTCCACAAGATCATCCACATAGCAGAAGCTACGGGTCTGTGTGCCATCGCCATATATGGTAATATCCTCACCCTTAAGCGCCTGCACGATAAAATTCGATACAACACGGCCGTCATTGGCATTCATATTCGGACCATAGGTATTGAAGATGCGGATCACCTTAATGTCCACACCGTTCTGTCTGTGGTAATCAAAGAACAGCGTTTCCGCGGCCCGTTTTCCCTCATCGTAGCAGGAACGAATACCGACAGGATTCACATTTCCCCAATATTTCTCCGGCTGAGGATGAACATTTGGATTCCCATATACCTCGCTTGTTGATGCCTGGAGAATCCGTGCCTTCACACGTTTCGCAAGCCCCAGCATGTTGATGGCTCCCATGACAGAAGTTTTCATCGTCTTCACAGGATTATACTGATAATGTACAGGAGACGCCGGACAGGCCAGATTATAGATCTGATCCACCTCCACCAGCAGTTCCTTTGTCACGTCATGCCGGAGCATCTCGAAGTTGTGCTTATCCAGCAGCGGCTCTATGTTTCTCTTGCTTCCTGTAAAAAAGTTATCGACACATATGACATCGTTTCCTTCCTCAACCAAACGGGCGCAGAGATGTGATCCGATAAAGCCTGCCCCGCCTGTCACAAGGATCCTCTTCATTGTTTCACCTCCCCGGCAGCAGCGCGAACCCCGATCTGATAGTAATCAATACCATATTCTTTCACACGCTTTACATCATACTGATTACGTCCATCAAAGATCACAGGCTCCTTCAGCAGCCTCCTGATCTCATAGAAATCCGGGCTTCTGAACTCTTTCCACTCCGTAATCAGAATCAACGCATCTGCTTCCTGCAGAGCCTCATATTTATTATCGCAGTATGTAATATTCTGCTCTCCTTTGAGGTAACACTCCTTCGCTTCCCGCACAGCCTTGGGATCATATGCATGGATTTTCGCTCCGGAGGCCGTAAGCTCCTTCAGGATCGTGATCGCGGGCGACTCCCTCATGTCATCCGTATCCGGTTTGAAAGCAAGTCCCCACACTGCAAAGGTTTTGTCGGAAAGTTCATTCCCGAACCGTTCCTTTATTTTCCTGACCAGAACTTCCTTTTGTGCATGGTTCACATCTTCCACTGACTGCAAAAGCTTTGATTCATATCCAAACTCCGAAGCAGTCTTAATAAGAGCCTGCACATCCTTCGGAAAGCAGCTGCCGCCATAGCCGCAGCCCGGATAGATAAAAGAAAAGCCGATACGCCTGTCGCTTCCGATGCCGCGGCGCACCTTGTTCACATCCGCTCCCACCCGCTCGCAGATATTGGAGATCTCATTCATAAAGGATATCTTGGTTGCCAGCATAGAGTTTGCCGCATACTTTGTCATTTCAGCCGATGGGATGTCCATCAGTATAAAATTTTCCGTATTCATCACGTAGGGCTTATAAAGCTCCCGCATGACTGCTGCCGCATGCTCACTGTCCACACCGATCACGATGCGGTCCGGCTTCATACAATCTGCGATCGCACTGCCCTCCTTCAAAAATTCCGGATTCGATACCACATCAAATGTCAGGTCACTGTTCCTCGCATCCAGCTCTGCCTGTACCGCAGCTCTCACCTTCTCCGATGTCCCTACCGGAACCGTAGACTTATCCACGATTACCATATGCCGTTTCATATTTGCCCCGATTTCCTTTGCAACAGCAAGCACATACTGCAGGTCCGCAGAACCGTTTTCCCCCATCGGCGTTCCTACGGCGATGAAAACCACCTCTGACTTTTCCAATGCCTCCCTGATGTCCCTGGTGAAGTTCAGCGTCTTTACCGCATGATTCCTTTCTACCATTTCAGAAAGTCCAGGCTCATAGATTGGAATGATGCCCTTCTTTAATTTTTCAATCTTTTCCTCGTTCACATCTACACACCAGACGGTATTCCCCATCTCCGCAAAACATGTACCCGTGACAAGCCCGACATAGCCGGTTCCGATAACTCCAATTCTCATTTTTCTGCGTCCTCCAATGCCTGTAATATTACCTGATCCATATCCATGTAGCGATATGTGCCAAGTCTCCCGCCAAACTGCAGGTTTTTCTCCCTTCCGGCAAGTTTTCTATATTTTTCATAAACAGCCGCGTTTCTTTCATCATTGATCGGATAATACGGTTCCTCTCCCCGGCTCCACTCTGCCGGGTACTCCTTCGTGATCACTGTCTTATCCGGATTTCCCGCACCAAACAGGAAATGCTTATGCTCGATGATCCTCGTGTACGGATGACCGCAATCCGTATAATTCATTCCTGCCACGCCCTGGAAGTTCGGCATATCCAGTGTTTCCGTTTCGAACCGCAGGCTCCGATATTGCAGCCCGCCGTAGCAATAATCAAAATATTCATCTATCGCTCCCGTATAAATAACCGTTTCCGCCAGCTGCCGCAGCTCATCCTTTTGATCCAGATAGTCCACACCGAGCCGTACATCGATGCCCTCAAGCATCCTCTTTACCATCTCCGTATATCCATCCACAGGGATTCCCTGGCAGGGATGATTGAAGTAATTGTTATCAAAGGTCCATCGTACCGGCAGACGCTTGATGATAAATGCCGGAAGTTCTGTACAAGCCCTTCCCCACTGCTTTTCGGTATAGCCTTTGATCAGCTTCTCGTAAATATCTGTTCCGACCAGGGAGATGGCCTGCTCTTCCAGATTCCCCGGTTTCTGAATCCCTGCCGCATCAATCTGGATCCGGATTCTCTCCTGCGCCTGCTCCGGCGTCTTTACATCCGGCCACATCTTTGTGAATGTGTTCATATTGAACGGCAGATTATAAAGCTCTCCTTTATAATTGGCCACCGGGCAATAGGTGAAATGATTGAATTTTGCGAATCGGTTCACATATTCCCATACGTTTTCCTGATCCGTATGAAAGATATGCGGTCCATACATATGGACATCAATGCCTTCCATCTTCCTGGAATAAATGTTCCCTGCGATATGCTCACGCCTGTCGATCACAAGACACTTCTTTCCCGCCTCTGTTTTTTTCTGCGAAAATACCGCTCCATAAAGACCGGCGCCTACGATAAGATAATCATACTTCATTTCTGACCGGCCTCCTTAGTAACCTGCATTCTCATGCCACTTCCACGCATGATCTACGATCACATCAATCTCTCCATACTTCGGCTCCCAGCCGAGAACCTTCCTTGCCTTATCGCTGCTTCCCACGAGCTTCGCCGGATCTCCCTGCCTGCGTTCTGACAGCGTGACCTGAAACTCTCTCCCCGTCACTCTCTTTACAGATTCCACAACCTCCAGCACAGAGGTTCCGATGGTGCTTCCAAGATTGAAAAAATCTCCCGGATTCCCTTCCTCCAGGTAATGCAGCGCCCGAATATGTACATCCGCAAGATCCGCCACATGTATATAGTCCCTGACGCAGCTTCCGTCCGGGGTATCATAATCCGTACCGAACACCTTGATCTCCTCCCGCTTTCCGCTTGCCGCATCCAGCACCAGCGGGATGATATGCGTCTCCGGATCATGGCTCTCGCCGATCTCGCCGTCCGGATCTGCGCCGGCAGCATTAAAATACCGAAGCACCGCAAACTGCATTCCATACGCCTTTTGATAATCCTTTAATATTCGCTCCACCGTCAGCTTCGTCATTCCATAAGGATTGATGGGATTCTGAGGCATATCTTCGGTAATCGGAACCTTTTCCGGTTCCCCATAGGTGGCGCAGGTGGACGAAAAAATGAGCTTATTGCAGCCATGCCTTTTCATCACTTTCAGCAGGTTCAGTGTATTGACCACATTGTTGTAGTAATATTTCTCCGGTTCCGTAACGGATTCCCCCACATAAGCATATGCCGCGAAATGGAATACCGCATCGATCTTATGCGAAGAAAATACCGCCTCTATATCATTTTCACTGGCAAGATCGCCCTCTACAAAGCTTCCCCATTTTACAGCTTCCCGATGGCCGTAGATCAGGTTATCAAATACCACCGTCTCGTAGCCTTCCCTGTTCAGCTGTTTGTTGACGTGAGAACCGATGTACCCGGCTCCGCCGCAGACCAAAATCGCCATTTCCGCCTCCTATATATAAAGAATTCTTCCCGTGTGATAGATTTTCAGGTTCTTTTTGTTTATCATAAAATATAACGTTTCAAGGCTCTCACTCAGATATGCCGTATAACGGTCACTGCGGTCAGCCCCCTTTGGTTCCGAAAGTTCCTCGATCCTGTCCAGTATCGGATACAGCCATGCGCAGTAATCAGCAAATACCTGCTTTTTTGCGAGCATCATATTGTAGTTATAAAATTCAGGAGCATCAAAAACCTCATCAAACTTCCTCTCATAGTCAGGATAGAGCTCTCCCACAACACGCCTCATCAGATTCCAGTCCTTTTCTTCCACATACCATGTATGATGTACCCTGCTGTTCGGGTAATGCACCATGGGGTAGGGCAGCACAATATCTACGTCATTCCCCTTGATCGCCCTGAGGTCCTTATCCGACAGGTCCAGTGTCCTTCGGTAGTGACAGATGCCCACATATTCATCATCCGTATGCAGCCGGTTCTTCCATACCCAGTAATGTGCCGTCATCTCACAGCGGTTGGGATTCTTCTCCGAGATGTGATCCCCGGTATTGTCATAAAATGAGGCCTGATTGCTGATCTCGATCCCGTCCCGGATTGCTCCATCACATCCAAGATACAGCTTTTTCACATATGGCGGCATCTGCGGCGGATTCTCAAGGGGCTTGTCCTTATAAAATGACGCGGCATATACG
>CATLCV010000088.1 GCA_949893755.1 uncultured Lachnospiraceae bacterium
CACCTGTCTGAAAAGCTGGGCTGCGAGGTGCAGGCGAAGCCGGAGGGCAGATTTGCCGGGGCTGTGGGCGCGGCGCTGAGTCTGTGATACAGATGGGGTGTCGGAAAATGCTGTTTGTATACAGTCCTTTTCCGACACCCCGTTTTTTACATCTCAACCCGCAGCCGCTCCACAATGCTCTGCTTTTCCAGATTCTTGAAGCACAGGTATGGGATCAGGACGGCAAGCCCGATCAGGATCGGGGTGCAGATCACCAGCGGCAGCAGGGTGAAGCGGAAGGTGGAGTAGCCCCCGGATGTGATCGCGCGGACGATCACCCCTACGGTCACGCTTCCGAGAGAATAGGATGCCGCCAGGGTCAGCCCAGCATAGTAAAAGCCTTCAAAGGTCAGCATGCCGCGAAGCTGCCGTTTGGTCATGCCGATGCTCTGGATCATGGCAAATTCCCGCTTCCGAGAGATGATCGCGGTGACCATGCTGTTGACGAAGTTCAGAACCCCGACCAGCGCGATGATGATGCTGATGGCATATCCCATGACTGCGGTAGCGCGGGTCTCTGCTTCATACTGTGCGATCAGGCTTTCGCGGAAGACCAGATTCATGCCGGGAGCAGTACGCTCCTGATATTCACTGAGCATGGCAGCTGCATCCGCCAGCCCTTCGTCCGCCACATTAAAAAAGAATTTCTGCAGATTGCTGTCCGGCCAGATCTGCGTATAGGCTTCGGCGGATATGACCAGCGGAAGCTCAAAGGCATTGGGCCTTTTTCCTTCATACATGGGTGTCAGCGGTTCCAGAACCGCCATGACGGTAAAATCCCGTCCTTCGATGGAAACCGTTTCTCCCACAGACCAGGCAGGAGGATCTGCCTCAAAATCATGGACTGCCGGTCCGATGGCCAGCGCATAGTCTCCGGAGGCAAATTTTTCCGCGTCAAAGGTTCCGTTCAGGATATAGGGTTCTCCCACGGCCGCGTCCAGGATCAGGCCGTCGGCGCCATACACGGTGACCGGCACTTCTTCCCCTTTCAATGCCCGGTCGCATTCCTCCTTCCATTGAGGAAAGGTGGGATCCTGGGACGCAAAATCATCCAGCCGTTCCTGAGTATAGTAGGAGCGGATATTCTCGCAGGTGCGATCGCTTAAAAGCATGGGAATCTGCCGGGAGTACAGCCTTCCGCTTTTTTCAAAGGCGTCCATTTCCGTCACCTGATCCACCAGCTCCTGTTGGATGGTATTGCTTTCCGGATCGTAGCCGCCGGCGATCTGGTTGGTGGCATCGTCAATCTGGAAGTCGGCAACGCACATATCAATCAGATATTTTTCCACGTCAAAGCTGGCGTTTTTCGCGTAGAAGTAGCTCATCAGCACCAGCCCGAGAGTCAGGGAGCTGATGACCAGGAAGGTACGCTTCCGGTTGCGGCCAAGGTTTGACCAGGCCATTTTGGCGAGGGAAGCGCCGTTTTTGGACTTCTTTACCTGGCGTTTGACTTCCGTGTCCGCATCCGTGTAGCGCAGCGCTTCGATGGGAGACACCTTTCCGGCCAGCCTTGCGGGCAGCATGCAGGAGATCATGACCGTGATCCAGGCAAACAGCGCGGAGCCTATGAAAATGACCGGATTTGCGGACCGTACCGGCCGGGCGTCCTGATCAGCGATCAAGGCCGGGATCAGCAAAATACCCAGAATGTAGCCAAGGACCAGGCCCGCCGGGATGCCCAGCAGGGACAGGCGGCTGCTCTGCCCGTAGATCAGCTTCTTGATCTGCCGGGTCTCCATGCCCAGGGTTTTCAGCTTCCCGTAAAACTGGATATCCGATGCGACGGAGATCTGGAATACGTTGTAAATGATCAGATAACCGGCCAGGAATACCAGGATCATGCCTGCGTACATGGGAAGGCTTTCCATAAATATGCTCCACTGTGTTTCCTCGTTATAGGCCAGGACTGTTTGAAATTCCACGCCGGAGACGCCGCATTCCGCCAGGACCCGGTCGGTGTGTTCTTCGATATGCTTACTGTCCGCGAAGGTCATGCTCATCATCCGCAGGCCGCAGATCTGGCCCTCGGCAGGCTCTTCGATACTGCCGCAGGCTTCCATTGCAAATTCCTCGCTGACCCAGGCCATGCTGGCATATACGGAATGATTCCGTTCCCACCAGCCGCAGAGTGTGAAGGTGCTGGATGTGACCTGATCGGAGAAGAGGTCTTTCCGCCATTCCAGAGTGACCGTTTCTCCCAGCTCCAGGGGGATTCCCAGCTGATGCAGAGTTTCGGTATCCAGTGCAATCTCGTTTTTCTGCTCCGGCATATGTCCGGCTTCAGGATAGGAGAAGTCGTCCTTTGCGTACTGATCGCTGGCATAGCGGATCTCCACCTGCCGTCCGCCCAGCCGTTCATTTTCCGCCAGGCCAAGAACGATGGAACGGCCGTAAGACCGGACATCCGGGTGCGCCGCAAGCAGTTCGATCTGTTCGTCGGTGATCTGCTTGGCGGTGGTATGGGCTTTGGTGCCGGACTGCCGCAGGTACATTTCCGTAACATTTTTAGTCAGGCTCTGCGCCAGCGTGAATAATGTGGTAAACATCATGGCAGTCATCGCAATGGCCAGTACCGCAGCCAGATTGCGGTCCTTATTTTTCTGAAAGCTCCGGCTCGTCAGGGTCCGGATCATGGATTTCTGTTCCTTCATAGCTTTGCCCCCCCTTCCTATTCGTGAACTCTGCCGTCTTCAATGTGGATGCATCGATCCGCCTGCTTCGCGATCTCCGGATTATGGGTGATCATCACGATGGTCTGATGGAACTTCCGGCTGGTGAGCTTTAAGAGCTCGATCACCTCGTCGCTGGTCCTGCTGTCCAGGTTTCCTGTGGGTTCGTCGGCCAGGATGATGGCCGGCTTTCCCGCCAGCGCCCGGGCAATGGAGACACGCTGCTGCTGTCCGCCGGAAAGGGTATTAGGCATCTGATAGAGCTTCTTCTGGATGCCCAGGAGGGAAACCACCTCTTCGATAAATGTCTCATCCGGTTTCTTGCCGTCCAGCTGAATGGGCATTACGATATTTTCATACACATTCAGGATGGGGACCAGGTTATAATTCTGGAAAATGAATCCGATGGAGCGGCGGCGGAATACGGTCAGGTCGTCGTCCGAGAGCTTGCCCAGCTCGAACTTATCGACCTTCACACTGCCGGAGGTGGGCCGGTCCAGCCCGCCCAGCATATGAAGCAGGGTGGATTTTCCGCTGCCGGAAGTGCCGATGATGGCGACGAACTCTCCTTCCTCCACGGAGATGCTCACGTCGTCCAGCGCTCTTACGATATTCGGCTCCTTGCCGTACTGCTTGATCAAATGCTCGGTTCTTAAAATACTCATGTTGATTTGTCCTCCTCCCATTCCGGACTGTCCGGAAAATATATGTATCATTATATCCGGACATGGAAATGCCGCAATATGGATTGCGTAAACTAATACGGAGAAGGTAAAAACTAAATATTTCCAGCTGTGCGGTTGCGATCCGAACCGCACAGCTGGAAATATTTTTTTAGGCAATGGGCAGCATGACCTTTAAGACAAATTTTTCTTCCTTCGGCCTGGCAACACATTCCCCGCCGTATTTTTCCGCGGCCTTCTGGATATTGGAAATGCCGAAGCCGTGGAGGAAGGTATCTTTTTTGCTTGTCCTCTGGGAAGCCAGTTCTTCCATCATCCGGTTATTTTCCACCGTAATGACCAGCATGTCATGGACCGGGGCGGCCTTCACGGTGATCAGCCGCATGCTCTGGGGCAGCTTTTCGCTGGCTTCGATCGCATTATCCAGTGCGTTGCCGAAGATCGTGCTGATATCCAGCGGTTCCAGAAACGCCCCTTCCCCAAAGCGGACAGAGGCATGGAAATCGATCTGCTTCTCTTTTGCCAGCCGGGATTTTTCACGGAGGATCATATCCAGATAGTCATTTCCGGTATGATAATAGGTCTCATAAGCTTCCAACTGCATCTGCAGGGAACGGGCAGACTCGTTCAATGCTTCGGAGCGGGTCTGCTGGGACTGCAGGATGAGAAGATGATTCTTCATATCGTGGTAAATGCTTCGGATCCGTTCCTCCTCCCGGAGCTTGTCCTGAAAATAGGCCTGCTTCTGCTCCAGCTCCTGGGCCCGGTATGAGGTCTGCACGGAATCGCAGATATAGGCGGCCAGGTAGATGCAGCCGAAGCTGGACACGATGGACGCGGTGCAGATGGGATACACGACGGCAATTTCCTCCGGCAGAAAATAGATGATCGTGAAAATAGCCACGATGGATGCAAGCGTCAGAACATCCACAATGAGCCACATCCGCAGCGTCAGACTGGACGTGATGCGGCGCAGATATTTTTTCAAAAAGGCCCACGCGGCAAGCCAGAATAGAAGCCGTGCCAGCAGGGACAGGGTATGAACGGCCGTGCTGAACAGGAGGAGGCTTCCGGGCCATTCGGATGGGCTGCCCGATGCGTTGGTACAGGCAAAAAACAACCGTGCCCCGATATCCTGCATCAGATAATTGACCGCGATCACCACGGGATAGAATACCAGCACGGCGGTCAGCTTTTCCATCCATTTTCCGCTGTGGAATACAAGGACATAGACCACAAAAACCAGCAGGGCGCCGAGGAGGTTGGGCAGGTCGTTGGAAAAGATGATCATATTGGAAAAGATTGAGCTGACCCCAATGGCCGGGAGCCACAGCAGCCGGTTTTTCCGCAGCGGGAGAAAGCTGTGGAGGAACAGGAAAAATACAAGAATATATCCCCAGATCAAAAGCAGGGAGATCAGATCAAGTGCTTTTATCATATCAGATCCCCCCAGTAGTCCGTCAATTCTTCCATGAACTGCTTTCTCTTGGGCTGGCTGATGGGAAGGACCTCCCCGGTGACCAGGGTGATTTCCAGCTTCTGCACGCCCTTGACATAGAACAGGTTCACAAGATAGCTGCTGTGGCTTCTGGCAAAGCCCTGTCCTTTCAGTTCCTGCTCCATCTCCTTCATGCTCCTGTAGCAGATGATCTTTTCCTGCTCCGTATGAAGCAGCAGGTTCCGGTTGAAGGTCTCGATGTAGCGCAGGCTTTTCAGAAAGACCTTATATCTGCCGGAATCGTTTTTTACTACCAGGGAGGGGGAATCGTCCCTGCGGCTTCTGGCCAGGAACTGGTTCAGCTCATCCCGCAGCCGGACGTACTTGATGGGCTTGATGATGTAATTGGCCGCCTGGTACTTGTAGCCCTCCAGCCCGTATTGGGTGAGGGTGGTCAAAAAGATGATGCCCACCTTTTCATCCTTCTGCCGGATCTTCTCCGCCGTGCGGAGGCCGTCCACCAGCTTCATCTGGATATCCAGAAAGATCAGGTCGATCGTAGGATCGTACTTTTCGATCAGATCCAGGCCGTCATAAAAAGGGGTTACTTTGATCTCTTCGCTGTTTTCTACAGCGTATTGTCTGATGAGTCCGTTCAGATGATCGACAAAGCTCTGTTCATCGTCGCAGATCGCGATATGCAGCATCGGTTTCACTCTCTTTCCTTTTAGAATGCGCAATTCATTTTATCATAAACAATTGCGGAAAGCCATTGTTTTTTGGTTCGGAGCTGCATGGTAACGAAAAAATCGTTGTGTATCGGCAGCAGGAGATGCCGCAGCAGACGCATAAGGAGCTGAATTTTTCCAATATGTACCATCCGGAGGAGATGATACGGATCTCTGCCAGGAACTTCGGGGTGGATGAGAACGGCCTGACGCCGGTACCGCTGTATGCGGTGTTCTGTATATAGGAAAAATATCCAGAAAATTTAAAAAACTATTGTCGTTTTTTCTCAGTTCATGTATACTGGTCATACTATCACGAAAGGAGAGAACTGCAGTATATTAACAAGGGGTTTGGAATTGTGAAAACAGGCGTTGCCGTATTGTTGGGAGAGGACAGACATGCCGTTTTTTATAATTCCTGGAGGTTGCTGCGCGGGGATGGGTGAACCGCTGCGAAGCAAAACAAAGAGAGGAGAGGAGTATGAAGCGGATCGTTTCATATCTGCTTGCGGTGATCCTCGTTTTTTCTCTGTGTGTCGATGCTTTTGCCGAACCAGGGGAGCCGGAGATTGCGGGGGGCAATCCGGCTGCCGGGGAAGGGGAATGGCAGGAAGGGACTGAAACAAAGGAAAACGAGTCGATACCTCAAGAAGAAAATGGTGATGAAGGTACGGAGGAGGGGAACATTCTGTGGACGGATGTTCCGAATGAAGAAGATTTAGAAGGAGCCGGATCGGGAGAGAACACAAATCATTCCAATTCCAATGCGGATCAGAACAGAATCTCTTCTGACACCGGGGACAAGGACAGTCAGGAAGATGATTCGGAGGAGAAAGAGGAACAGGACGAAGAAGGGCAGGACGAGGAGGATTCAAAAGAGAGAAGCGAAAGCACCGGTAATTGGGGACAGGTCGATGTGGAGATCCTTTCCGCATTGGATCTGCGTAAGGATGTAAGCTTTACCGTTTCCCTGACCGGGCAGGAACCGAAACAGGTGATACTGGCTGCGGACCAGGCGGGGCAGAACGGACGGGCATCCCAGGCCGATGTGACGTTTGAAGATCTGGAACCGGGGACTTATGTACTGACGGTTGCGGCTCCGGGATTTGCTTCCTATACCCAGGAGATCGCGGTAGAGGACTGGGCGTATGCTCTGACACTGACCACGGGAATGGTCAGCGGCTTTGCCTATGACCAGCCGGGCAGTGTGCATCCGGGCCTTCTTCTGGTGGGAGATGTGGACGGAAACGGCGTGATCGACGATACAGACCGGGATCTGCTGGTGGATGCCATAGATGCCGGAGAGCGGGATCCGGAAAAGCAGGCTGCGTCCCGGCATGAAAATCCGAACCTGGATCTGAATGGGGATCAGTGGGTTGACCTGGCGGATCTGGAATATTTGGCAAAGGGATATGGATTTTACGGAGACGGCAGCTCTTCCGTGGAAAAATTAGTTCCGGCAGAGGCGGTGACGATGGAAGCGGATGCGGATACGGAGGTGTCAGGCGATTTGAATGCCCTGCTCAAAAATGAAGGGGGCGTGACGCTTTCGACCAAATACGGCAGTCCCATCTCGGGAACCCAGCCGGTGTCTGTGATTTTTGATTTTGCAGGGGAGGAAGGAATTCCGATCGAGGGCATGGTGATCGATACGGGAAACAATGATTCGATCAGTGACATGCAGATCGATGTTGTTTATATGGAAGAAGGCCAGGAGCATACGGCACAGATCCCGTTGAAAGAGGGCGTTGATTTTCTGTTGAATTACGACACCGTGCAGGCGGCTCAAAATGAAAGCGGCGTGATCACAATCAACTTTGGAGCGCAGACCGCGGTGAAGAAGGTGACGCTGAAGATCATGGGTATGCGGAACAACAATGACCTTGCAGAGATCTCCAAGGTAGAATTTCTGAACGACATGGAGAGCCGTATTCCGGAGCCGCAGATGGATATCCCGCAGAATCTGTCGGCGCAGGCGGGAAACAAGCAGTTTGACCTGACATGGGATCCCTGTGTGAATGTGACAGGCTATGAGGTCCGGATCACAGCGGAAATCGAAGGAGAACAAAAGTCAGACACGGTTTCCGTAAAGGGAAACAGTGCCAGGATCTCGTCCTTCCAAAAAGGGAAGCTTGTGAACAATACGGCCTATACGGTGTCGGTGCAGTCTGTGAACGGCGCATGGAGGAGCGGTTACAGCGAATCAGTCGAAGTGGTTCCAAAAGCGGATAAAAAACCGGACGCGCCGGACAACCTGAGAGTGACGGGAGCATACAGAGCCATAGACGCGGCCTGGAAAAATATGGAGGATACGGACCGCTACAATCTGTATTACCGGGAGAGCGGAAAAGGTACGTTTCAGAAAATAGAAGGCAGTTCCGCAAACAAATATACGATCACCGGCCTGAAAGACCGGACAAGCTATGAGGTCTATGTGACAGGAGTCAATGAGCTGGGCGAAGGAAAGCCGTCCCTGACCGGAGAAGCGGAAACGACCTCCCCGGATCCGGCGCAGATGCCGAAGTATAAGCTGCTCAACCGGGCTGCAGAGGGAGCGGTCAGTGAGCATATCAAGGAGGCTTACTATACACAGAATGGTACGATGCAGGACAGCGCATTCGATGCGGCGGGAACCAAGACTGCATGGGGCACGGTTGATAATGACCCGGTATCCCACTATCTGCGGAACACCTGGGATGACGGCGGATTTAATAATCTGGGTTCAAACGGTTTGACCTATGAATTTGACCAGGAATATAAAATGCAGTATTTTGCATTGCAGGAGGTAACGGTGCAGAGCCTTTCGTATGGATATGCGAAGGTGAAATGCTGGGACGCGAACGGAAATCGAAAGGAGTTTGTGAATCATCAGGTTTCTGTGCAGCGGAAAATGGATTCGGAAAAACGGGTGTACTATATGCTCAGGCTTCCGGAGGCTGTAACAGTCAAGAAGATCCAGTTCGGCCTCAGCCGCAGCCTTGCTTCCGGTTCGGTCACGTGCTCGGAGGTGTATTTCTACCATTATGATTCTCTGGAAGATGATATTATGGCGCTTTATGTCAATGACTTACATACGGAGCTGAGAAGTGATGTGACACAGACGACGATCGACGCGCTCAGAACGCGGATCAATACCAAGGACCCGGATAGCGGGGAATATCATCCGGACAGGGAAAAGCTGGAAAGGGAGCTTAAGACAGCGGAGGATATTCTGAATGCGAAGCTAAGCAGGTCGGTCTATATCCACAACAGCATTACGACCCAGGATGCAAACCGGGGATTCGGCGGGCTGAATGCGTGGCAGCCGCTTGGAGTCACGGCAGCGGCAGGGGAAGAGATTACGGTTTATGTGGGACATAATACGAAGAAAACCGGTGAAAGTACGAATCTCCAACTGATCGCGACACAGTATCATGCGGAGTCCGGTTCCATGTTCCAGCAGGCGGCGAATCTGAAGATCGGAAGAAATGATATTACGATCCCGCAGCTTTCCACGGTTCAGGGCGAGGCCGGGGGCGCGCTGTATGTGCAGTATACAGGCAGCAGCTCTTTGGATCAGTATGCGGTACGTGTCAGCGGCGGCGCGGAAGTCCCGTTTTTGGACTTGTATCAGGTGACTGACGCGGCCGAGCGGCAGAAACGTGCGCAGACGTATGTGAAGGAACTGCAGACATATGTGGAGGGCATGGAGGCACAGCACGAAAAACTGCATCAAGGATCCAGGCTGGCTTCCGTGAATTGTAAATATGAAGAGAGCGGATGTATACTGGGGGCATCGGATATCATGCTGGATACGATGATGCTTTCCCTTCCGGCATCCCAGATTCTGAAAGGGGCCGGAGGAAACGCGGAAAGGATCCTGACATCCGCAGAAGCCATGGAGAACATGATGGACCTGTTCTATCAGCATAAGGGATTGACAAAGAATCCCAAAAAAGCGGATGGAACGGCGGTGGATGTGAAAGACACCTATCCGTCCAGGCATTTGAACATCCGGTATCAGCGGATGTTTGCGGGGGCATTTATGTATGCGGCCGGCAACCACATCGGAATCGAATGGGGTTCCGCACCGGGTATGGTATCCGGCAATTCGCTGTCGGCAGATTCAGAGGGAAGATACCAGAGCGGAAATTATTTCGGATGGGGGATCGCGCATGAGATCGGACACTGCATCAACCAGGGCAGTTATGCGGTCGCAGAGATCACCAATAACTATTTTTCCGTGCTTGCCCAGGCGAAGGAGACAAACGGCAGTGTGCGGTTTCAGTATGACGAGGTCTATAAGAAGGTGACCTCCGGTACGAAGGGACGCGCTTCAAATGTATTTACCCAGCTGGGAATGTACTGGCAGCTTCATCTGGCCTTTGATAACGGATATAACTTTAAGACGTATGATGATTATGATTCTCAGCTTGCGAATCTGTTTTTCGCAAGAGTGGATACTTATGCAAGGACACCTTCCAGGGCGCCGAAGCCGGGCGGGGTTGAGCTGACTCTGCCGGGGGACCAGGATCAGAACCTGATGCGCCTGGCCTGTGCGGCGGCGGAGAAGGATCTTCTGGAGTTCTTCGAGCGCTGGGGCATGACGCCCAATGAAGGGACGATAGCCTATGCAAAGCAGTTCGCTCCAGAGACAAGGGCGATCTGCTATGTAAATGACGAGGCGCGTGTATACAGGCTGACACATGGCGGAAGCAGTCTGGACGGGGCAGGAAGTACGCAGACGGTGACCATAAATTCCGCAGAGCTTGATGAGAAAACACCGAACCAGGTGAATTTCCAATTGTCAGCAAAGATTCCGGCGGAGGATATCCTGGGTTATGAGATCGTACGCTGTACCACATCCGGAGGAGAGGTCTTGAAGGAATTGGCAGGATTTACGACCACGGGTTCCTTCAGCGATCACGTGACAACCATGAATAACCGTGTGGTGAGCTATCAGGTTACGGTGATCGACAAGTATCTGAACCGTTCCGCGCCGGTGTCATCAGGGGAATTGAAGATCCAGCATGACGGAAGTATTGACAAGTCAAATTGGACTGTCAAATCCAATGACCTGACAGCAGCTGCAGCAGCCGATAAAGCCAGAAACGGAATTGGAACCGGAAGCGAGACCGAGGAAGAGATCGGAGGCGTAATGGGAACCGACGACCAGGATACGTTCTGTGGTTCTGCGGTGGAGAATCCGATCAAAAACGCGGCGGACGATGATCCGGCGACCAATTACGCAGGCATGGCAGGGGCCGGTGCAGAGGTGATCATGGAGTTTCACAAAACTCATACGGTCACAGGCTTCAAGTATACACCTGCGGCGGGACTGAATCCCATCAGGGATTATACGATCTCCGTGCGGGAAAGCAGCGGCCAATGGAAAGAAGCGGCGAGCGGTACGTTTGATCAGTCAGAGGATCCGCAGATCGTGTATTTTGGAAGCGGCAGGAAGGAGAACAATGACAATCTTGCCGGCTATCAGGCCACGGCAGTCAAGCTGGCCATCAAAAACCAGGCGGGCAGGGAGATCGGGATCGCCGAGCTGGATGTGCTGGGAGTGACCGGAGATGACGTGGACTTCCGGCGTGCCGAAGGGGATCATACGGCGGCGATCGGAAAATTGACAGAGGATTTTGTTTATGACAGTCAGGGCAGTAAGATTCCGGCCGGCTCTCTGGTATTTACCGGAGTATATAAAGGAAACCCGGCATATAACGTGGTGATCCTTTATGACCAGGCCGGCAATATCGTCGGCGGGGAAGGCACGGACGGCAGCATCAACGCAAACCAGATCATTCTTGCCGAGGTTCCGGATACAGGAAATATTCAGGACGTTTCAGACGGAACCTGGGTATACTGGATAGAACCGGATCATATGATAGACCTTGGCAAGCTGAAAAAAGTCCGGGCAGAACTGTACCGTGTGGATGATGCCGGGACCAATGCAGGACAGAGGCTTGTCAGTGATTCGATGTTTGTTGATATGCCGGGAACGAGCTCGGGGCAATTGCCTGATATCGAGCTTACGTCATTGTCACAGAGCGGGAGTACACAATAGAACAAAATGTTGTAACGATTCAGGACGGCAGCAGTATGAAATAGCGATAAGGGGAGCAGAACATGAGAAAATATTTTACAGGATTGATCGTTGCGGTGTTTGCAATGGCCGCAATACTGCCGCTGCGGGTATTGGCAGCAGGAGACGAGGTTCGGCTCAAGGAAGAAGGGAACAATGTAAATGTATCAGTTTCTGTTTCAGGCGGGGGTGGAGAGAAGGTAGCGTCTCTCCAGCTGGGACTGCAGATCACGGATCAGGACGGCAATCCTGTGGGGCAGGATCTATTGGAGCAGATTGAAAATCTGACCTTTAGCTGGAGCCGGGAAGTCCAGGCAAGGGCAGTGATCACAGAACAGCGCTATCAGAAGGAAACAGGAATCCTGCGGATCTATATTGCAGGAACCGAACCGCTCTTTTTGGAAAAAGGGGAAGCACCGGACAGCCTGGCACTGGGAACCGTGATGCTGACAGAGCTTGCCGGAGTTCATGCAGGCTCCGGGCTCTATATCAGTGTGGTGCCGGGATCCTTCCGAAAGGTACAGGGAAGAAATGCGGAGCAGCTTGCGGCAGCAGCACCGGATGCAGTGCCGATCATTCCGGTGAATCAGGAAGAACCGGCAGGTCCGGAAACACCAGCAGATCCGGAAACACCGTCGGGTTCGGAAACGCCGGAACCAGAACAGCCGGGACAGCCGGAAAATCCTGACGGCGGGGCAGGCGGTTCCGGAGGGGCAACACGTCCCCAGGTGGATAAATCCCAGCTGCAGGAGGTCTTGAACCTTGCGGCCGGATATCAGGAAGCGGACTATACGTCAGAAAGCTTTGGAGTCTTGAAACAGGCGATGAAGGAAGGGCAGGCTGTATTGGATGACCCTTATGCCGCGCAGGAGGAAGTGGATCAGGCGGCGGCAGCGATCGGGAATGCGATCGGCGGTCTGGTGCCGTTTGGGACGACCAGCATCGAGGAACGCAGCGCAATGTATGCGGGAACAAGCCAGGCAGTCGGAACAGGAGACAGGCTGTCCTGGTATGCATACGCAGCTTTGATTATTTTTGGCGGAGCTGTGATTGCGGGAGGCTTCATCTGGAAAACATATTCGAAGAGGATAACGAGACAATAGAATTTTAAAATGTGTACGGCAAAATACGGAAAAAGGTGCTATAATAAAAGAGACAGCAGAGGATGGCACTCCATGAAGGGGCAGTGATGTATTGAGCGGAGGAACAGAAGAAAAAAGGCAGACGGATGTTATAACCTTGTCATCGACAAGATCAATGCAAATTTCATTACAGGCAGTAAGAAGTGGCAAGGCAGGGCTGGATGCCCATAGACAGTCGATGCTGAACAGAGTTCCAGAAATTGGCGACTGGGCAAGTTTCAAATATGAGTTTATTATGTTAAAAGATTTGGCATATTTGACGGCAAAAACAGGAGACGAGTTCGCATTGCTGCGCGGCAAAAAGGAGGATATTTTATTTCATGGGGATCCGAGGAATTGCGCATTTGACGGAACTCTGGTCGATATGCTGATGGCGCATAAGCTGTATATTGTCGGCCATTCCCATTCAGGGGAACCAATTCCAAGACCATCAGGAAATGACAGAGAAGCGCTGGAAGTGATCGGACAGGAAAAAAGTACGGTAATATCGGCAATGTCGGGAATGTGCATCGACTTTAGTGCAGATTCATTTGAAATATGGTGAGGTGATAGTTATGCTGACATTCGAAGAAGCCAGAAAAATAGGACTGGATGCGTGTGCTGAAAAATTGGGAAGAAATTTTGTCCGAAAGTATGCCGGCACTTCATCGACGGCATACGGCGATGCAGAGGATCACGTATATTGTTTTATTGGGGTGAGTGATCAGCCCAGGAAGCCATATCAGGAAGGGGATAAGATTATACTGTCTTCTGCTCCGGAAGATCAATTTCCCTATATGGCCAGCTGCAATGTGTGGTATGAGAATGGAAAAATAGAATTTTTGGAATGTATTTTGCCTGCGACATGATCATGAAAATGGAATCGCATGGTGAAAAGTAACAGGAACAGGGAGCAGAGAAGATGGATTTTTTGATCAACCTGGATGGAAATATTTTATTATGGATTCAGGAGTATATCCGGCAGGACTGGATGGAAGGACTCTGGAAAGGGATCACAATGCTGGGGGATTCCGGATGGTTCTGGATCGCCTTGTCCCTCCTTTTGATGGTTCCAAGACGGACCCGCTGGATCGGGATCACGTCGTTGGCGGCAATTGTGATCGGGGCCCTGATCACGAATGTAACTCTGAAAAATCTGGTGGCGCGTACCCGGCCCTATGAAGTCGTAGAAGGACTGGCGCTTCTGATTGAAAAGCAGAGTGATTATTCCTTCCCGTCCGGACATACCTGTGCGTCATTTGCAGCGGCCGGAGTGTACTGGCGGATGCTGCCGAAGAAATGCAGTATTCCTTTGCTGATACTGGCGGCGATGATCGCATTTTCCAGGCTCTATGTGGGGGTGCATTATCCTACCGATGTATTGGCAGGTCTGCTGATCGGGCTGTTCGCGGCATGGACGGCGTGGCACATGCAGAAATATGTAAGGTCGCATAGAAAAAAAGCGGAATAAAAGAGCAGGCTGGAGACTTTTTAGAACCTCCAGCCTGCTTCTTTTTTTCTATGCTCAGACGTTTTTCGCCTGGCTTTCCAGCGCAGCCTCAACAAATCCTTTGAACAGCGGATGCGGGCGGTTCGGTCTGGATTTCAGCTCCGGATGGGCCTGGGTCGCGATAAACCAGGGATGCTCCGGAATCTCAACCATTTCTACGATATTTCCGTCTGGTGATAGGCCGGACAGCAGCATACCGTGCTTTTCCAGTACTTCCCGGTAATCGTTGTTCACCTCATAGCGGTGCCGATGCCGTTCCTGGATCTCTTTTTTCCCATACAGGCGGAAGGCTTTGGAGCTTTCCTTTAGGATACAGGGATAAGAACCAAGCCGCAGGGTGCCGCCGATATCCTCGATGCCGATCTGCTCCGGCATGATATGGATGACCGGATGGGTAGTGTCGGGTTTCAGTTCCATGCTGTGGGCATCATTGTACCCGATCACATTTCTGGCAAATTCTACGATGGAGAGCTGCATGCCCAGGCACAGGCCGAGGAACGGAATGCCCCGGGTCCTGGCATAGCGGATGGCCTCGATCTTGCCCTCGATGCCCCGGGTGCCGAAGCCGCCGGGAACGAGGATCCCGCTGACATCTCCAAAGATCTCCGACGCATTGTCCGCAGTGACTGTCTCGGAATCCACCCACTTGATGTTAACCGTGGTGTGGCTGTAGATCCCGCCGTGCTTCAAGGCTTCCACCACACTGATATAAGCGTCATGGAGCTGGATATATTTTCCCACCAGGGCCACCGTGACCTCCTGCGTAGGATGCTTCAGCTTCTCTACCATCTCGATCCAGTCCTTCAGATCCGGCTGGGGGCAATCCAGGTGGAGACATTCGCAGGCAACCTCTGCCAGATGCTCCTGCTCCATGGCAAGGGGAGCTTCATACAGGTAGTTGACATCCAGATTCTGCAGCACATGGTCAGCCGGAAGGTTGCAGAACAGGGAAATCTTGTCCTTCATGCCGATGTCCAGGGGATATTCGGAACGGCAGACGATGATATCCGGCTGGATCCCCATACCCTGCAGCTCCTTCACGCTGGCCTGCGTAGGCTTGGTCTTCATTTCCTGGGAGGCTTTCAGGTACGGGATCAGGGTTACATGGATCAGGATCACATTTTCATGCCCCTTCTCATGCTGAAACTGGCGGATGGATTCCAGGAAGGGCTGGCTCTCAATGTCTCCTACGGTTCCGCCTACCTCGATGATGGCAATCTCCGTGCCGGAAGCAGAGGGATTGCGGTAAAACCGGCTTTTGATCTCATTGGTGATATGAGGGATGACCTGAACGGTGCCTCCGCCGAAATCCCCCCGGCGCTCCTTCTGCAGGACGGACCAGTAGATCTTGCCCGTAGTCACGTTGGAGTTGCGGGTCAGGCTTTCATCGATAAAACGTTCATAATGCCCAAGGTCCAGGTCGGTCTCCGCGCCGTCGTCGGTGACAAAGACCTCTCCGTGCTGGACGGGGTTCATGGTTCCCGGATCCATATTGATATAGGGATCAAACTTCTGCATGGTGACGGTATACCCGCGCGCCTTCAGAAGCCGCCCCAGAGATGCTGCTGTGATACCCTTTCCGAGGCCGGATACGACCCCGCCGGTTACAAATACATATTTGACTGCCATGGCTTCCTCCCTTATGTGTGAAATGCAAAAAATGTACGATTGTTTTAAACAGTTACTAATGATACCGCGACCCCGCCTCATACACGGCCTCGCAGGTGAGCTGGACCCCGAGCTTTTTAAAGATTTTGATATCCACGTCGGACAGCATGACGGACGTATGGGCCTGACAGCCTTCCAGCGCGGGAAGCTGCTCCAGGGCCAGGCGTGCATCCTGGCTGGTGGCCGCGCTTGCGGAGAGGGCGATCAGGACTTCGTCCGTATGGAGACGCGGATTCTTGCTTTTCAGATAATCCACCTTCAGCTTCTGGATCGGCTCGATGGACTCCGGAGAAAGGATGTCCAGATCGTGAGGCTGCCCTGCCAGCTCCTTAATGGCATTCAGGAGCAGGGCTGCGGATGCGCCCAGAAGGCTGCTGGTCTTTCCGGTGATCATCCGCCCGTCCGGCAGCTCCAGTGCGGCCGCCGGAGCTCCGGTCTGCTCCGCACGCACCAGTGCAGCCGCGACGACCTTCCGGTCCGCGGTGGTGATGCCGGCCTGGTTCATCAAAAGCTCCAGCTTCTGGGTCTCCTCCTCCATGCAGTTCCCCTTTAACAGGGAATTCAGGGACGCATAGTAACGACGGAGGATCTCCTGGCAGGAGGCATCCCGGCAGACCTGGTCGTCGGAGATACAGTTTCCCGCCATGTTGACGCCCATATCAGTGGGGGATTTGTAAGGACTTTTTCCATAAATTTTTTCAAAAATGGTATTGAGTACCGGGAAGATCTCCACATCCCGGTTGTAGTTGACCGTCGTCTCCCCATAGGCCTCCAGATGGAACGGATCGATCATATTGACGTCGTTCAGGTCCGCGGTGGCAGCCTCGTAGGCAAGATTCACCGGATGCTTCAGCGGAATGTTCCAGATGGGAAATGTTTCAAACTTGGCATAGCCTGCATGAATCCCGCGTTTGTGTTCATGATATAGCTGTGAAAGACAGGTGGCCATCTTTCCGCTTCCCGGTCCGGGGGCTGTAACGATGACGAGCGGACGGGTGGTCTGGATATATTCATTTTTTCCGAAGCCGTCTTCGCTGACGATCAGCGGAATGTTGGAAGGATATCCCGGGATATGGTAGTGGAGGTAGACACGGATGCCCAGATTCTCCAGCCGTCTTCGGAAGAGAAGGGCGCTGTCCTGCCCGGAGTACTGTGTGATGGCTACGCTGCCCACATAGAGACCGTGTTCATGAAACGAATCGATCAGACGCAGAACGTCGGAGTCATAGGTGATGCCCAAATCTCCGCGTATTTTATTTTTTTCAATGTCCTTTGCGCTGATGACGATGATCAGCTCTGCCTGGCTGCTGAGCTGCTTGAGCATGTGCAGCTTGGAATCCGGAGCAAATCCCGGAAGCACGCGGGAAGCGTGGTAATCATCAAACAGCTTGCCGCCGAATTCCAGGTACAGCTTGTGGTCGAACTGTTCAATGCGCTGCCGGATATGTTCCGACTGTGTGCGCAGGTACTTTTCGTTATCAAATCCTGTTTTCATTATATTTTCCTCAATCCTTTTAACAGTTACAAAATTGCAATACATTTCTTAGTATACAACAAAAACCTGTGTTTTTACAATATTTTCATAATCTTTTAGTTGATTTATACCGAACCTGTACTTATAATATAGAAGTGGCAGTGGATTTTATGGCTGCTGTTCACACGGTGCCGTTACTGTGAACACCTGGTCAGGGAGTGAACAGTAACCATTTTAGGAGGAGCAGGATGGATAACAAGAACAATAAGAATAATCCCAGAAACAATCGGCAGGGATGGGGCGTGATCCTTTTCACGACATTGCTGACCCTTTTTGTTGTAATGGGACTTTATTCACTGATGCAGGACAGAGATCCGGAAGAGATCAGTTATGATAAATTTTTAAGTCTGGTAGAGGAAGGGAAAGTAGAGAAGGTTACGCTGGAATCCTCCCGTATCTACATTACGTTAAAGGAAGGCGTGGAAAAGGAAGAAGAGAAAAAAGAGGAGGGTGCACAGGATCAGGTAGAAGACCAGTTCCAGGATATGCGGGACAATCTTCTGAACCAGATGGAGGAAGCCACCGGACAGCGGGATGACCAGGAGCGGGCGCCGGACTATTTTACCGGGGCCGTACAGGACTATAAGCTGCCGGACCGTTTGAATGAAGCCGGAGTAAAGTATGGACAGACGATTCCGGATACGGCGTCGGTGATGATGATGGAGATCTTTATCACCGTGATACTGCCGCTTCTGCTGCTGGGAGTCTTATTCAGCTTCGTGATGCGCAACATGACCAAGGGCGGCGGCATGATGGGGATCGGCAAGAGCAACGCCAAGGTCTATGTGGAGAAGGAGACCGGAGTCACCTTCCAGGACGTGGCGGGCCAGGACGAGGCCAAGGAATCCCTGCAGGAGGTCGTGGATTTTCTCCATAACCCGGGGAAATATACGGGCATCGGGGCGAAGCTGCCCAAGGGTGCCCTGCTGGTAGGACCTCCGGGAACCGGTAAGACATTGCTTGCAAAGGCAGTGGCAGGAGAGGCCAAGGTGCCGTTTTTCTCCCTCTCCGGTTCCGCGTTTGTGGAGATGTATGTGGGCGTGGGCGCGTCCCGTGTCCGGGATCTGTTTAAGCAGGCCCAGCAGATGGCGCCGTGTATCGTGTTTATCGATGAGGTGGACGCCATCGGGAAGAGCCGTGACACCGCCATGGGAGGCGGCAATGACGAGCGGGAGCAGACGCTGAACCAGCTCCTGGCGGAGATGGACGGATTTGATACGAACAAGGGACTGCTGCTCCTGGCGGCGACGAACCGTCCGGAGATCCTGGACCCGGCGCTTCTGAGGCCGGGGCGGTTTGACCGGAGGATCATCGTGGATAAGCCGGACTTAAAGGGCCGTGTAGATACATTGAAGGTACATTCCAAGGATGTGAAGATGGATGAGACGGTGGATCTGGAGGCCATTGCGCTGGCGACCTCCGGCGCCGTGGGATCCGATCTTGCCAATATGATCAACGAGGCGGCCATCAACGCCGTGAAGAACGGCAGGCAGGTGGTCAGCCAGAAGGATCTGTTTGATGCCGTGGAAGTGGTGCTGGTCGGAAAAGAGAAGAAGGACCGCATCATGAGCGAGGAGGAGCGCCGGATCGTGTCTTATCACGAGGTAGGCCACGCGCTGGTCAGCGCCCTGCAAAAAGATGCGGAGCCGGTGCAGAAGATCACCATCGTGCCCAGGACCATGGGTGCTTTGGGTTACGTGATGCAGACGCCGGAGGAAGAGAAGTTCCTGAACACCAAGAAGGAGCTGGAGGCCATGCTGGTGGGAATGCTGGCAGGCCGCGCGGCGGAGGAGATCGTGTTTGAGACGATCACCACCGGGGCATCCAATGATATCGAGAAGGCGACCAAGATCGCCCGGGAGATGATCACCCAGTACGGGATGTCTGAAAAGTTCGGACTGATCGGCCTGGAATCCGTACAGCACCGTTATCTGGACGGCCGTGCGGTGATGAACTGCGGGGACGCGACGGCGGCGGAGATCGACGCGGAAGTGATGCTGATGCTGAAAAAGGCATACGAGGAAGCCAAGCGCCTGCTCCAGGAGAACCGGGAAGCGCTGGATAAGATCGCGGAATTCCTGATTGAGAAGGAGACGATCACCGGAAAAGAATTTATGAAGATCTTCCGGGAGGTGAAGGGCATTCCGGAACCGCCGGAATCCGAAGAAGGAAAAGAAAAGAAGGAAAACCGAATCGCAATGCGCCCGGTGGAGGGGATCGAGCAAAAAGAGGAAAAAGAGGAATCAGAGGAATCAGATATACAAGGCTGGTAAGGAGCTGTATCAGTTATTTTTACAGATTCTAAAAAACGGGCAGGGATAAGAAACGAGCATCTCTGCCTGATTTTTTTGGAGGGATGCGATGGAAGAGTATAATTTTGATATTGAGGAAGAATTAAAAAAGCTGCCTGCCAAACCGGGCGTGTACCTGATGCATGATGAAAAGGACCACATTATATATGTAGGAAAGGCGATCAGCCTGAAGAACCGGGTGCGGCAGTATTTTCAGTCCAGCCGGAACAAGGGGATCAAGATCGAGCAGATGGTAACCCATATCCGGCGGTTTGAGTATATCGTGACGGATTCCGAGCTGGAAGCCCTGGTGCTGGAATGCAACCTGATCAAGGAGCACCGGCCGAAGTACAATACCATGCTGATGGACGATAAAGCGTATCCGTTTATCAAGGTGACGGTGGGCGAGCCGTTTCCCAGGGTGATGCTGGCGAGGAATGTGGTGAAGGACAAGGCAAAATATTTCGGGCCATACACCAGCGGCCAGGCGGTGCGGGATACGATCGAGCTGCTCCACAAGCTGTACCATCTCCGGAGCTGCAATCGGAACCTGCCCAGGGATATCGGAAAGGAAAGGGCCTGCCTGAATTACCATATCCATCAGTGCGACGCGCCCTGCCAGGGATTCATTTCCCGGGAAGAATATGCCAAAGCTGTTTCCCAGGTGGTCCGGTTTCTGAACGGGCATTATGAAGGGATCCTTTCGGAGCTGGAGACGAAGATGAATGAGGCCTCGGAAGCCATGGAATTTGAGAAGGCCATCGAATACCGGGAGCTTTTGAACAGTGTCAAAAAGGTGGCCCAGAAGCAGAAGATCACGGACACCGGCGGGGAGGACCGGGATATCCTGGCGGCGGCCACGGAAGGGGAAGATGCGGTGGTGCAGGTCTTTTTTATCCGGGGCGGAAGGCTCATCGGCAGGGACCATTTTTACCTGCGGATCTCCAAAGATGAATCCATCGGGAGTATCCTGGACAGCTTTATCAAGCAGTATTACGGCGGAACACCGTTTATTCCGGGAGAGCTGGTGCTGCCGGAGGAGCCGGAGGACCGGGAGCTGATCGACTGGTTCCGCGCCCTGGGCCTCCTGCGCCGGGAGCGGACCGCCCTGCGCCGGGGGAGCATCCGCTACGTCCAGGGGCGGGGGCCCCTGCTGGCTTTCCTGCGGGAGACGGAACAGGAGCGGCTGCTGTGCGCCTTCAACACCGGGGAGGAGGGACGCGCCTTCTCCACCGAGGAGGGCAGGCCCCGCCTCCTCCTGGGCCAGGCGGAGCTCTCCTCTGAGGACGGCCTCCATACGATC
>CATLCV010000089.1 GCA_949893755.1 uncultured Lachnospiraceae bacterium
GACCTGCCTGCGCAATTTGGACTGCCGCATTCGCAAGAAGCCATACGCCGCCTGCTGCCAGTGCGAATCCTGCTCCGGCACCCAGAATATTCTGTGCCGCCGCTGACATGGAACTGGATGCGGTTCCCAGACCTTTCTTTGCGCCTGATGCCGCCTTTCCGATCCCATTCAAAGAGTTTATAAACCCGTTCACTTTCCCTATGATCCCGCTGACAGACTTAAATGCCATAAAGCCTGCCGCTGCTGCCGGAATTAATGCCACAATCTTTTCAAATGGTTTTGCGCTGTCATCACCCAGGAAGTCCATATATTCACCGAGCGCTTTCTTTGCTTCCTCCATCAGATATGCAATTGCTTCTTTGGCCGCCGCTCCAATTTCCGGAAGGTTGTCCAAAACTCCCCTTGCAATCGAAACCACCATCTTTGCACCCAGCACGATCAGGCGTGGCATCAGATGTATGAACGCATTTGACGCAGAGACGGCAAGCCGTCCCAGGGAATCTCCGATCGCGTCCTGGTTATTCTCGATCCCGCTGATCAGAGAATCCACAAGCGTTGCTGCCATGTCCACAAATTCCGGCGCATGGTCAGCCATTTTTACAAGACCGTCCGCTACCACGTCTCCCAATGCGGATGCCAGTCCGGAGAAGCCTCCGTTTTCTAATGCATCCGACAGTTTATAGATTGACTGTGTTCCATATTGAGCAAGTCCGCGAAGCGGTGTATTCAGATTTTTGTAGATTTTGATTCCTGCATCCTGAGCCGCTGACTGTAAAATTGCAAGATCACCTTCCAGGTTGTCCAGCTTGGTTTTTGCCATCTCTTCCAGTGCGCCATTGCAGTTTTCCAGTTCATTCCTCAGTGCCGCCCATTCTGAAATTCCCTCTTCATTGGTTGTGTTCAGGCCTGCCATAAGGTTATTCAGAGCGTCAACGTGCTGCTTTCCTCCGATTGCGGCAAGCGCCGCATTCCTCTCTTCCTCTGTACACCCCTGCAGAGCTGTGTTCACCTGCTTGAGTGTTTCTTCCAGCCCGATGAATTTACCGTTTGAGTCAAACGCGGAGATTCCGAGTTGACTCATCATTTTTCCTGCCTGGCCGGTACCAGTGGTCAAGTTCACCATCACCGCATTCAGGGCCGTTCCTGCTTCCGATCCTTTGATTCCCCGGTTTGCCAGAACTCCCAGAGCAGTGGCGGATTCCGTGATCGGAATATTCAGGTTTTTCATCGTGCCGCCGACACCAAGATATGCTTCCATGAGCTCCTCGGCTGTCTGGTTCGATTTGTTCTGCGCCTTTGTCGCTGCATCCAAGTAATTCGGCAGTTCATCCACTGTCACTCCAAGCGCTGCCATGGAGTCCGTTACCAGGTCTGATGTACGCGCCAGATCCATTCCGGAAGCCTCTGACATCCGGAGCACGGAAGGAAGGGCCGATATGGATGTATCCACATCCCATCCGGCCAGCGCCATATATTCCAATGCCTGCGCGGATTCCGTTGCCGTCTTCGATGTAGTCCTTCCCATCTCCATTGCGGCCGCTTCCATCTTCGCGTATTCTTCCTCCGTTGCCGCTGCTGTCGCAGACGCAGAAGACATGGCGGATTCAAATTCACTTCCAACCTTGACACTGTATGCCCCTATACCGGCAATCGCCGTCCCGGCCGCAGTGATAGCCGCAGCCGTCCCTTTGACCGCTGCAGCTCCCACTTTTCCCGCAAGCCCGAAGCCGGATAAGCCGCTCTGAGCGCCTTTGAGTGCGGCGTTAAAGCTGCTTTCCAATTGTCCCGCAATCTTGACCGCAATCTTATACTCGCTCATTTTGACTTAGCCGCCTCCTTTGCCTCCTCCTGGATCTCCTTCAAGTCTTCGCACACATCCAACAGTTCAAAGACCGACATATGTACGAACTCCCCATAACTGCCCAAATTCATTGCCAGGGCTACACAGAGTTTCCGCAGCATCCAGGTATCCTCCAGCCTTATTCCTCTCCGTAGAAAAAATTTGATACCCGGTTCTTAACCTTGACCGCATCTTTTGGTCTGAGCTTTTTGAAGAACTCGATCGGAATCCCCGTTGCGTCCGCCGCAATGATCAGTGTATAGTACAGATCATTTTCCGGCATGATCGCTACCGCCCCCGATGTGACCATGACCTTATTTGCCTTGATCATGTTGTCTGCCGTAATCTCTTCCAGCCCGGATAAATCAAGCTGGGAGATCTTCTCCCCCTCAAATTCATAGGTCTTTGATAACTGCAGGATCATTTCCTCATTTTCAACTGTCGTTACAATGGCTTTTCCATCTTTCATTTCTACGATTTCATTTGCTGCCATGATTCATTCCTCCTATACCTGGCTGCGGATCTTCGCAAGCATATCCACACCGTTTAATACAAACTTAAAGTTCAATTTATCCAGTTCCAGTCTCGTCTTATTTGCGATAAGAATCTTGATATAGAGTATCTCCATCTCGATCTCAGGTTCGCCTTTCTTCCCCTTCGCAACCTTTCCCAGCGTAGTGGTAGACGCCTTTCCACGCAGAACAATCTTTACAGGATAGTAGTCGGTCTCTCCTGTTTCCGGATTCATACACTGCATGGATCCCCGCAGTGTCAGCTGGGGCGGTTTTGTCGTATTCATGAGGCTGAACAGATCCTCATATAATACGGAAAACGGAATCTTGATCTTCATGGATGAGAATTGCCCCGTGACAGGATCCTCAATCTCACCAAGCACTCCCGCGCCCTCAATGGTGTCCGTTATCGCCTCCAGCTCCGGCAGTTCGACCTCACCGGATACGCCGATCAGCCGTTTTGCGTCGTTGTATATGTTGTAATGGTTGATTACCTCCGGAAGTATATTCATGCTTATTCCCCTCCTCCTGTAAGCGCAGATGCCAGCATCTCCGTATCATAATTCAATATATTGGTAATTTCCTGGGCAGGAGTATATGGGGCAATATGCTGCCGGAAGGTCATCTTTCCGGCCAGAATATCCGTAGTCGGGTTATCCTCCGGAAGATATTCGATGGATGCCCCTGCCCATTTATCCGGCGCGAATGCCGCACACCGGATATTTTCGGAATCCACTATACTTTCCACAAGTCTCGGATTCATCGGATCATCCACTTTGGAAAAGTATGTCTGGATAAATGTATTCCCCTGCCAGTTAAACATCCGGCGCGTTGAAAACCAGATATCCTTTGCGTCACCGCTTGACGGAAAAGCCCCCGTATAGTTTCCCCACAGCCTCCATCCGTTTGAATTGAACGCTGTAGTCACTCCATAGGTATTTAATGTACTTCCCTGATCCTGGTCAAGCACAACCTCCGTACCATCCGAAATGCACGTCCCGGTTACTCCCAAGATCTTATTAGACGGTGATATATACGGCACGTCATCATTGGAAGCATCCGCATAGGATACCAACGCCCCTACGATTGCAGATGCCGCAAAGATCAGTTCCCCAACCCGAAAGCAGGGCCATAGCGGATAGCAGAACTCTGACGTAAAGCCGCTGCTCTCCTTGACCTCTTTACAATCCGTATATTTCCTGGCTTTTTCCGTATCCAGATCCAGCAGGGCCATCCCTTTGAATACTCCATTGATATTTGCCATCTTTGCGGAAAGCGCGATCCCGACTTCCGGAATCTGGGAATATCCCGGCGCCAGCCCAAGGCTTGGGACCACTCCAAACTTCGGATATACCTGACGGATCACTTCCAGCCCTGTTTCCTTCCCCGTGGCAGGATCATATGCCCCGATGATATCATCCTTCGTGACAGCCTCCGGATCCAGCACCTGTCCGCTGACACTGATCTCTGCGGCACTTTCTCCGGCCCCGCCTGCGATCAGGTTTACCACCAGGCTCCCGTCCGCCTCATATTCGACAGTATAATCTGTATTCAGCACAAGCTCTTCTTCCTCTGCCTTTACCACAAGTCCTTCCCGGAGGATTCCCGGGACTTCCACGACTGCCCTGAGTGTGCTGACAGCCGCCTTCGTTTCTTCCAGATCTTTTTTGTGCTTCGCCGGATCCAGGACATTGATATAGACTACCGGTGACACCTGGTAAATATTGTCGGTCACGTACATTGTCTGGCAGAGCGTAAATCTAAAATCCTTACAATAACCCAGCGCAGCCATCGCATCCGCCGGCTTTGCCGCAAAAAACGGTATGTTCACCATCTCCGACGGATTGTCCGCCATATTGACCGGGGCCGTTCCGATCACGACCTGTACGGCGCTGGCACCGCTGATCGGTACCGTCAGCGCCGTGGCCTCTTCCAGGATAAATACTCCATGCTTGCTCATGATACTTTCCCTCCATTCTTAAAAGCGCCCACCTTGCAAAATGCGCTGTAAATATAGCCTTTCTTCTCACGGAGCATCTTGTTTGCGATCGGATACTCCTTTACCGGGATGAACAAGTGTCTGATCTCCGGCATCTGTCCGGCTTTTTCCTCCGCATCCGCAGGTATCGCTGTATACACCCTGTTCTGGATCCCGATTCCGGAAATGGTCGGACCGACATACATCCTTGATCCCGGAAGCGCGGTCTTCGCCTTCTTTGCTTTCCCCGCTGTATGTTTCACAGCCGTATTGCTTACTGCCGTATCAGTCTGTACTGCTTCCGCAGCCTCATTTTTCTTTCCTGCTTCTTTAGCCATAAACTGGTTCCCTCCTTCCTATCTTTGGAACATTGAATTTGATTCGTACTCCCCCGAAAAAGTAGGGGTATGTATCCACATCCTGCACCGCCCATTCCATGTCCTGCTCTGCCCGATACCTTTTAGCCAGCAGCGGCTCCGCCGCATACTGGTCGATCAGCCTCTGGCACATCACCAGAATGTGCTGGTGCCCCTGGTTGGATGGGTCTGCGTCATGCAGCCCCAAAAGGACATCCGCCGTAATCAGCCATGGGCTGTCATCGTCAACGCCTTTCCCTTCATCCAGCCGTACGATTGCATATGGAAAAAATTTAGATTCATCTTCTTCATCCGAAGTGATTACCGGCAACTGCTGTTTATATACAGTAACTCCATGTATTCGTTCACCTGCGGCATTCGTTGTCACCACATCTTTCAAAATATGTTCCACATCTTTCGCCAGTTCTTTCTGAAAATCTAATATTGTCATTTATACTCCTTCTATCAGACCAATTTTGCTACCTCTGCAGCAATCTCGTCATGCAAAGTTTTCAGGACATATGGTTCAAGATCCTCACCGCCATTTTTACCCTTAAAAATAGACTTTACCATTTTCGCAACACCCGGTCCGCTAAGTTTTTTTATTGGTAATCTTTCAGATCCTCTCCTCTGAAAAACATCGAAGTGAGTCACACCCACATGGCCTGTTTCTACTCCGGCATAAAATGCCTTTGCTCCATTCCGATTTACAAGCTCCTTCAAACCGCCTTTCAGAACCTTTGCCCTAACCCCATATTTTCTGCTGGATGAAGTTTTGTAATATTCTGAAGTATTAAGTCCATGAGTGATGTCCTTTGCTGTTATGATGGATACCATATGTGTCTTATTCGCTCTTTTAACGTCCATAGCGGCATTGAAGGCACCGGGGCTCACCACATAGGCCTGCCGCCCTTTCCTGATCTTCCGCATTGTCTGTGTTGTAGTTCTATTGACCGCATTCCGGAACACTCCTGGAGCCTTAGTCTCCATTCCGTTCAATTTATTTAGCACAAACTTGAGATCTGCCTGGTTGACCTCAATCCTTATATTATTACTCATGCCCTGTTCGCCTCGATCGTAATTGAATATACTCCATCCTCAGAAACAGCATCCGCTACACGGTATGTCCGTTTGTCAAGCGTAAGGATCGATCCCTGTTTCGGAAGCGGTCCGAAGTCAGATGCCGCTACATAGATCAGCTTCTGGTTCAGGTAGATTCCATCCATATGCTGATTGAAGCGCTTTTCTCGTTCGATCTGCTCATTGGAATCGATCTGCACTGCCATCTCTATCCCATTTACGGTATGCATTTCTGAAAATTCCTCTGGATTCATAAACACTCCATGCACATCATCCGTAATGATATCCTTGAATGACATCATTGCGTTTTTTTCTTTCTGGACACAGGCTTTTTCCGTTCCGGGGTTTCCGGGATCCGCCCGGTCAGGTCGCCTTCTGTGCCTCTGTCAGATATTCCCGGTTGTCCGGCCAGCGCGGCAGCAGGTACGGCTTTCGGAGCGGACGGTCCCGTTGGGATCTCCTCTGTTCTCCATTCTGCGCTCCCTGCTTCCAGCCAGGCCTCTACCATATCCGGATTGTTTACCGGCAGTTCATCGCCCCTGTCATACTGATGTGCAAGGTATAACACAGGGCGCAGCGCCTTCAATTTCATGCGTTGATCTTTACCAGAACCTTATTGTCATCGGCTGCCGCCCCGGAAACGGCAAATCCCGCCTTGACTCCGCCTTCCGCCTGGGATGTGATCATCCCGTCAGACTCAGAAAAATACACTTCTGCCCCTGCCGTAATCTCTCCCTCCCCCTTCGTGAATGCAAATACCCCCGTCACATGAACACTCCCCGTTTCACCCGGCAGAATGTCCATACCTGCCACGCAGATGCGGCTTCCTAAAATCATGACCGTGTTTGCCTCGATCATGTCCGTTGTGGCATTGGTAAAATCAATCGACTCTCCCCTCTGCCAAAATGCTGCTTTGCTCATAATACAGGTCTCCTTCCTTTATGCTAATTCCAATTTTGTTTTTACTTCCACACCCGGGTTTTTGACGCCGCCGCGGAAATCCATCACACTGATTCCCCAGTCAAGATAAATATCCCATACAAATCCAAGCTGCCCCGGCGCTTCCATCCTGCGGATGGTCGGGATCTCCTGGCCGTTCAGGTAGTCCACCTCAATGAAATCTGTGTCTCCTTCCGCTCCGAGCAGCCACCACGGCATTACATTTCCCATGCCGCCGCACAGTGCGTTGATGGTCGGATCTTCCACCACTTCCAGCTGTTCACGGTACTGATACAGCGGATTCACTGCCTGAGTGTTATCCGTGGTATGGATAGTCGGGCTGTAGAACAGTGTATACATGTCAAACTGCATTCCGCTCGGAACAACAATCCTGGACGGATTGATGATGATCGCTTCATCAAACTGATCCCGCTGGTTTGCCAATGCCATGATCATGGTCTGCATTGCTTCCTGGGTCACACCGGTACCAGTCTTTAAAAGGTTCTTATGCTGGGATGAAAACAGGGCTACCCCATCATAGACAGCAGGATTCTGAACCAGAACCTGATATACCTGTTTATTGATCGTCTTGCGCGCGGATGCCGCATATCTGGCCGGAAGGGACGTCACCAGGCTGATATCGTCGTCAATGAAGGCTTTCCTGGATAACGTAAACTGACGTCCATAAGTCTTCAGCTTTCTGGTTGGCAGCTTGTCATCCCGGAATACATCGTGCTTCAGCTCGCCGTTTTCCGGTACTTCCAGAAATTCCCCGACCGGACCGGCAATATAGTAGTTGTCGTGTGTCTTAAAGTCAGAGAGCGTCCCCTTTTTGGTGATTCTGTCAAAGGTTACGGACACTTTCTTATGTCCTTCCCTGTACGCCTTTTCAATTGTATTGTCCAGGATGGCCGGGAACGCCGCCTCTGGATTGTAGAAGCCCCTCTGCAGCATGGAATACAGTTCATCTGTATTCCTCCGGTTCAGATTGCGCTCGTCTGTTCCGTCCATCTGCAGACATTCAATCGCTAAGTCGCGCAGATGCATCCCCATGAGATTCCTGGCGCCTTCCGCAGGCTGCTCCAATGTCATACCGGAACGCATGAGCAGCGCATCCGAAGCAGCCCTCCGGAATTTGTCCTGTTCTGAATCCGCCACCTGGATTCCGGAACGGATGGGAGCGCCTTGCTGCATCATATGTGCGATCACCGCTTCCCGGACACTTTCCAGCGTGCTTCCATTGTCTACATATGTACGCGCATCCATTCCGAAACTGCTGCACATATCCTCAATCTGTCGGATCCGCAAACGTTCCGCTTCGACAGCCTTTTCGGAACTGTCATCGTCTCCCTCTTCGTCCTCCTCTTCGCCGTCTTCATCATCGTTCTCAGTCTCGTTTGCCCTCTGGCCGGAATGTCCGCTTCCGGCATTCCCGCTTACAGCTGCATTTAACGCGTCAATCGCCCTCTGCAGTGCGTCAAATTCCGCCCTTTCATCCGCATTCATCGCTCTTCCGGCCGTTCGCGCCTGATTGAGCAGCTCATTCTGCCGCGCAAGCATCTGTTCTTTTGTCATTCTAATTGCCCTCCTGTTTTAAAAGATTTTTATTATATTGCAGCTGCCGCACATAGGTCTCATAAACCTCGTCCGCGGCTTTTCCATACATAGACCGTCCAACTCCCACCGTAGGATCCGCCGGAACCGACACAATGCTGATCTCATATGGCGTCCATCTCCTTGCAATGGAACACGGTCCCGTAAACCGACCGTCCGCGGATTGTTTGTTCGGCATTACTTCCTCCCATGAATCCACCAGGTAGCCGACAGAAACACCTTTTAACGTGCCTCCCTTGACCTTCTGGAAGATCTTCTCAGACAGATCGTCCGAATCAAATGTGATCTCCGCATATCCCCTGTTCCCCTCCACCCATACCCGGTCTATCCTTCCGATCACATCATCCCTTTTGTGGTTATACAGTACAACTCCGATCGTACTCAGCCGCTCCATGTTGATGCAGCCCTCCGAATGATCCAGGATCTCTGTCCCGAACCATCTGTCATAAGGCTCCTCTGAGGAAAAGGAAAGACGGAATGTCCGTTCCTTGCCTTCCCCCTCCATTGTGCGGATCGTGCCGGTCAGCTCCCGGATGCCTTTATCCTTCTCCCTGGCTTCCATCTGTTCCGTCTGTGCCCGCAGCATCCGGATCACCTGCATCGGTGCTTTCTCCTGCTGCCGAGTCGGATTCCTGCTCCTCCTGCTCTTCATCTGGTTCTTTCTTTTCTTCATTGAGTTTTCCGTCAAACAGTACACCTCCTAAATCCATTCCTTTTTCTGACGCATATTCCAACACCTCCGCCATATCATCAATCTGTGTTCTCCAATCCGTACCATTCTCTGCCGCAATCTGCTTATAGGTTTTAATACCGAAATTCAGGGCAGTCTTTGTGGCGTTTGCCTCTTTCAGAGGATCGATCCACTTTTTAGGCATCTTGATCCACTCATGGGACAGATAATCCTCTTTGTTTTCCCAAAAGTTCGGAATCGATACCAGACCGGCAAGTACGCAGGAAATCACAAAGGTCTCATAAATCTCATCCAGTATGGAAAGAATCTGCTCCTCCTCTTCCATGAAAGTCAGTTCATCCTCAATGGCTCCCTGCCTTGCGGAAGAATAATTTGTCTCTGACATGTCACGGCTCGTCGCCTCATAGGAAAGCCCTTGTCCGGCTCCGATCATCTTCTGGTGCAGCTTTACGAAGGATGTAGCATCCGCGGACTGTCCGGTCGGATTCACGACTTCAATCTCATCCCCCGCATTCATCTCCTGTATCATACCTGGTGAAAGACGTTTTCCATCGTATTCCACCCTGCTGTCATGTGCAGGTGTATTGGTCCTCCCGATTCCTGACACAGGAAGCGCTTTTTTGATGAATACGGCAAGGCACGCCTCAATCCGCTGTTTGACCGATACCGCTGTCACAAACTCATTCACGTCCCGGATCCTGGTGATCGTATGCGCCATATCTGACATTTCCCGAATCTGGGAAGGACGCCTTTTCGAATGATAAAACAGAACATCATCCGCCTTCACATACATGGGCTCCGCAATGGAGATCCCATCAATCTGATATTGCCGGATCCAGTAGCCCACCGGGCGGTTATACTCGTTATACTCAATTCCACCCACCACTTTATGCTTCGGGTTTCCCGGTATCACATGCATGGTGTCCAGTTCGTCCACCTCGATCATCTGTAAAGAGAACGGTATCATGCCGTCCCTGGTATAGCGTTTTACAAAGAGGATCCCTCCATCCACATGCTTCCTTACAACTGCCATACGTAGAATCTGATTCAGGCTCTGCGTCCCTGTTACATCGCAGTTCCTTGCTTTGCACCATTTTTTCCACAGCTTTTCCAATTCCGTATTCAGGTCTTCGCCTGACGTCTTTGCCTGGAGCTGAAATCCGCTGCCGATCACGTTCCGTTTCCTTGCCCATAGTATGGAGTTCATGATGTCCGAATTCCGTTCCAGATCCCTGGCCCTTGCCCGGACATATTCCCTGCTTGCCCGGTCTGTCATTTCCGCGGAAACATTCGATACACTCCATCCCGCATTCAGTCTTCCGGTGTTCCCCGCGTCATAGTTTCTGATTTCCTGATATACAGTCCGCCATGCCGCCCTTTTTACACCCCATTCCGGGGATAGGAACGCAATTGCGTTATCCAGCCAGCTCAACGTCATCACCTCCCTTCAAAAAAGGCAACATATGTATCGTCGAACAGTCCGGCGCCGCTCCCTGCTGCCACCTCCGCCTGCAATTCTTTCTGCATCTGCCGGAGCAGTGAAAGATCTGCCCTTGTCAGTTTCCTTGATCCTATCTGGTAAGACTGACCGCCGCACAGCACCTTCGTGATCGCTGTCTCGACTTCATTCAGCCTTTCCGCCGCTGTCATTGCCATAAACGCTCCCTCCTATATCCAATCCTCATTTGTCCGGATCCATGCCTCCTCTTCCGACTGTGTTTCTTCCCGGCTTTTCTTTGCCTCTGCAGGCTCCTCGGCAGTATCCAGGTGCATAGACCGCACACCCATCATATCCGCGGCAGCCAGCGCATATACCTCACAGTCCAGGAAATGGTTATCAGCATGACTGCGTTTCTGCCTCCATCTCTGAATCGTCTTTGTTCCGACCTTCTCATTTACTTTGTGTTCCGCGGTTACCTGTTCCGCATATTCCCGGTCACAGGACGCGTACACCATCCAGGAGCCCCGCCCATTCTCTTTTTTCATCCTGGCGGCGATCATATCCTTATACTTGTCCCCATCCACCAGGACAAGATTCATTCCATATGCCTTGCTCCCCTGCCGGTTGATCTTGGACAGCTTGAAGTTGCTCATCATTGGATTGGATGAACCCTTCACGGGAAGCGCCCAGTCTGAATTGCTGGCACAGAAATCATAGGTACTGTCCGCGTCATAACCGGAATCGATCAGGCAGAGCGCAACCACCAGTGTATCCCCGCACTCCATCTCATACGCCAGGTTCATGACGCGCTCTATGTCCGTCCACGAAGCCGCCTGCCCATGGGCAATGTTCTGGCTGGTGATATAGTTCCCCCAGGCCCGGATCGTCCAGTACATACAGGTTTCCTGGACATCGACTCCGCCGGTCAGTATCCTGGCCCATTCCGGCACGATAAGCTCCGGAATCTCCGTGCGCCGTTCCATCACGGTATCCGCGGAAGTTTTCAGCCTGGTATCCTCCCATGGCTCCGCCAGCCAGCTATTTGTGAAGTTCTGCATTCTCTCCGGATCTCCCAGAGAGTTCATATATTCCAGAGCAATTTCCGAAAACCGGACAAACGGACTGTACAGCGTAGAGATCCAGAAGCCGATCTTCTTTCCGGATGTATTATTCTTCCGGACCGTCCGCCATTCCCCGTACCGCAGCATTTTGTCTTTCTGGTGGTCACTGATCACGCATCCGCATTCCTGGCATACATAGACCGCCTGATCCGCACGGTCCGAAGCCGTGATCCCTTCTCCGCCCTCCGGCCACCGGATCTGCTTGAATTTCAGTTCGATCATTTCACCGCAGTACGGACACGGTACAAAATAATGTTTTTCTATATCTGCCCCTTCCAGGGCCTTCCATATATGCCCGGACTTCAATGTAGGGGTGCTTGTCAGATAGATCTTCCGGTTTGCAAATGTCTTTGTACGCTCTCTGGCAAGGCTGATCGGATCCGCCTCCTTTTTGCTTGCCCCCGGATATTTGTCCGTTTCATCCAGAAAAAGATATTTGATCGCTTTGGATGCCAGCGAAGAGGGAGAATTGCTCCCTGCAATTGTCAGATACATACCGTCAAATTGCAGTTCCAGCTTCTGGGAGCGGAACTCCTGGAACAGCTTTTTCAGGGACGGGCTGCTCTTGATCATGGGAATGATCCGGTTGTCCGAAATACTCTCCCCCAGCTTGTCGGTCGGATAAACCACCATGACCGGGGACGGATCCTGCTGAATGACATAACCGATCATGTTGTTCATTGCTTCCGATCCGCCGATCTGTGTGCATTTGCAGAATATGATCTCTTCGGTCTCGTAGTTTACAAGCTCATTCATGATCTCTTTCAGATACGGAGTCTTTTCATTCCTCCATGGTCCCGGCATAGCGGAACCCTTGGAGTCAAGGATCCGGTATTTCTCCGCCCATTCCGATACAGACAGTTCCTCCGGAGGCTGCAGCTGGCGCAGCGCTTCTTTCAGGTATGGACTAATCGGATACTTCTTGCGCCACTTTCTGCTTTTCGGCATCTAAGATCCCCTTCACTTTCTTTGGTTCGGCAACCCCGGCCACAACAAATGAGTTCAGAAGCGCTGCGATCTCACCAGACATCTCCTTTTCGATCCGCCTTGCCTCGATCGGCTCCAATTGTCCGGATACCAGTCCGCAGATCCTGGCCGGAAGGGACATTGCAAACTTCTTGAATACAAGAAAAAATTTTGCGTAATCAATCTTGACCTCTTCAATTGAGATATATTCCCCGGCCGCGATCTGAGTCTTAAGCCTGTGCAGCTCCCCCTGGCTCTCCTTCAATGCGATCTCCGCTTCCAGCTTTTGCTCCTGCAGCCCCAACGCCTTTTTCGATCGTCCTGCTTTTCCATATGCCTTCTCTGAAAGATACTGAATGTATTTCTCTACAGTCGGCACAAGATCGTACCGTCTGACTTCCCTTCCTTTCACCTTTACAAGCACCGCGTCAATTACGCCGTCTGCCGTAAGCTGCTCAACTCTTCGAGTGCCGGAAAAATGAAACAGCTTCGCAATCTCTCTCGGCTCATAAAGATTTTTCTTCTTGTCTGCTTCTCCCATACCGCTGATCTCCTTCTAAAAAGCCGCCTCCTGAGTCTCCCATCGCCCTATCCGGAATGTCCTTTCCTGACGATTCTGAGTCCGCGTAACGAAATACCGGAAAATTTTTTGTTTATATCCGGGCAAAAGCCGGGCCTTCCTCGACCCGCATATCTCGACGTGCCAGGAAGTACCTTAGCCTCTGCCTGCTGCCGTCTGCGTGTATTATGCATGGTGCTCTGCACCATGTCCCTCTTGTGATACTGTACTTATGCTGATCACATACATGATCGCGCGGCGCTCCCGCAGCACTGTCAGTCACGCAGCACGTCCATGCATGGATCATCCGCTGCGGTAAAACAAAAAGGACAGCTACTTCGCTGTCCCTGTCGTTTTGCATCGATGCCAGCCTGGCCTGCTGCCCTGACTGTCTCATGCACATTCATCTACAATAGCATTATATCACATACAAATGTCGCATGGTGTCGCATCTTTTTTATACAGCATAAAATCTTATGCTTCCTCCTGTACACCTGCCGGAATGAGCCTGTTTGTCTGCTCTGTACACCTGGCCTGATCCTGGAAATCCTGCCTTCTTATATGCCGGTAAAACACCCGGTATTTATTCCGGTATAAATTCCGGAAAATATATCCCGGCCTGATTTTCCATTCCAGCCCCCCACCTTGTTTTTTGCTTGAAGTGATCTGCCTTATCCTTTCCGGAATAAAAGCAAATCCAATATCAGGTTTTCTTTTTCCTTCTTCTGAAAGAATTGCTGTTCCTGATCTTGGTTTCTATTTTTTATTTTTCTTCTTTTTTTCTGAATTTTTTTCAGATTTATTTTCTGGTTTTTTATTCCTGACTATTTTTTTCGAATTACTTTTTTGGTTTCTGAATTTCCGCTCCATTTTCCATTGCAGATATTCCTTCTCATTTTTGGCGATCAGCTTCTGGATTCCCCGGTTATTTAAAAGCATATCAATCGCCGCATTATAGCGTCTGTTCACCTGGGATCTGGACATCGGGATTTCCGCCGATATGATGTTCCATGGTTTCAGGTCAATATGCCGCAGTTCGCATATCTCACGCTCAATAGAATTTAGCGGAAGATACTCAATGATATTCATTACCTGGACAACCGCATTTTCAATTTCCTGTTTCTGCTGGCAGATCCGATCCTCGATTTCAGAAATACGAAAAATCTGGAAAGGTTCTTCCGCTTTTTTCCCTTGATTCTTTGATGCGGAAGATATCCTTCCGGCTCCAACCGGTAACCGCTTCCTTTCATTCATCTCTTCCAGACGGTCATCCAGCTGTTTCTTCCGTTTTTCCGCCCGGTATCTCTGTCCCAGCAGATACTTTAATATTTCCGCCTGCTCATTTTTTCCTATCATTCCGGCTCCTTCCCTTCTTCATTTTCTTGAATCTTACTTACCACACTTTGTAGCAACCCGAAAGCGATCATTTTTTGAATTTCTATCTCTCCCTCATATTTTGATTTATTATATTTGTCATAAATGGGCTCTATTTTTTCCATTGCTTCCTGAAACGCCGCTCCACACAACATTTGTTCTGAAAGTGTAAGCCTTGCTAAATTTTTAGCAATCCAATCCGAAATTTCTTTACTCTTTTCTTTTGTCATGATATTCCTCCACAAATCTCTTAAAATAGGTAACGGAGTTCTCTCCAAAGAATATGTCCGTTACCTTTTTTATTTTATCTAATCTACTCTATTCTTAAATTCTCTGTTCCCAAACAGGTATTTTTCCCTTGTCAGCTGCTCGTTCTGCAGACGCCTCAATGCCTTCAAAAAGCTCTGGTTCTGCCTGTCCGTGTAAAAGTTATTTATGTATTCATACAACTGCGCCCGATCCTTTGCCCTGCGTCTCGCGCGGCGGCTCTGCTGGAAGCGTGTCGCGACCTTGTTTCTCTCACTTTTATTTGGCGCAAATTCCATATCGTGAAGAAACGTCTGTGTCCTGCTGTCCTCTTTCCCAACATCCGCATAAGCAGATTCATACTCTTGCTTTGATGTTTCAAGGAAAGAGAGGAATTCTGTTATGATCTCACTTGGTTTCTTTTCCATTGCCTCTCCTGAGCACCAATTTGTTGAGATTAACAAATTGGCTCCTATCTTTTAGTTAAAATCCGCATCCGTAAATCCTTTATTTCTTTCCAACTCCTCAACTTGCTTACAGGAAAGCCCAAATATTACAATCAGTACATATGACATTTCCAACATAGCTCCTACGGACTTTCCTTGATAAAACTCTTTCTCGTTTTCTTGACTTTCTTTGATTTTTGCACAAGCATTAGCGTACCGTTGCTGATATGCCAGTCGTTCTGCCTCCCACGCATCTGTTATTCTACTCATTTCTACCTCCTGTCAGTTTAGCAGCTCTGGATTATCATAAATGTTTCCAATCACCTCAATCTCGTGAGTGTAATAGCTACCGAAGTCAACTGTAATCCCATCTCCATCAAGGGAAAATCTTGATTCTTCATTATCCCATTTAACAACAAAATATCCGTCTTCTTCATCGATGGAACTGCTGCATATTATACAGATATCTCCCTCAAAAATCTTTTTACTGGTTTTATCATCCAAGCCTATGTACTGGCATACGGTTTCTGGTTTTACCTCAATAGTAGAGCAATTGCAAAATCCTTTATAAACAACCATATCTCCTATATTTCCATTTATACCATAGGACGGTAATCCTTCAACCCATACCCCATTATCCACTCGTTTTCCTCTGAACAATATTTCTCTTGTATTCACTCACTAAACCTCCCTTTTCAAGGTATATTAAATAATACGAGCCGACCGTTTTCGTTGAAAATATTGCCGCTTACATTCATTTTAAAAAATTTTTCTCCGTTTTTTATTCCTCTTATCATGTAGTCATACCCTTTTTCTTTTGCTTCTTCGAGACAAACTTCCGAAAAACTTGTGTTTTCTTTCCATCCATCATTAATAAAAAACTCCGTAATCTCTTCTGCATTTCTGAATTTTTTCATTTTATCTCCTCTCCTAAATCATTGGATCCACGCCTCCTGTGGCATATTTTCCAAAATTCTGTCCAGCTCTTTTACCGCTTTTTTAAACGGAATCCGAAACCCCGAAGAGGCTTTCTCTGCCCTTTCATACACATCTTCTATCTGCTTCACCATCTGCAGATATCCGGTGTTCTGGTCATGCAGAATATCCATGGTAGCTTTCAGGCAATCATACCGATACCGTAAAGCAATGAATGATTGATATACCCGAAAACACTGTCTTGATGCATCTATCAATTCATCCTTTGTCATCCTCTTCAATACTTTCTTGCTTTCATCCTCAGCCCATTCTTCTCTGCACGGCAAACCAAAATAATCCTGCTCATATGTATCGAATCCGAGAAGTCCTCCAAAGTCTTCACCAGCTCCAACAGCCACAAAGAATCTATCAAAGCAGTCTGGAACCCATTCTTCTTCCAGATCCTCACTCATTCTCTCACATTCGGCACACAGATCAGCGAACATCATTTTAAACTCATATTCCTCTTCCTCATCCCCATCCAAAGCATTTATGAGCGTTTCTTCGTCTGCATTAAAATACCAGTGGACATTCTCGCATTCCCCCTGGATATCCCACAGTTCCTCCTTGATTCTATCCAGATTCAAATTCTTAACTATCGGCTTCTTATACCTGATCTGGCTTGCTTTTGTCCTCTTTGTTTCCTCTGCATCTATCATATTTCTTTCCTACTTTTCCATTCTTATTTACGTTTTCTGTAATATCTGGCAGACTTGCCACCCCTGAAATGCACCAGTACAGAATCAGGGTACTGATTCTTTCTATCATCCATCAGGTAATCGGCATCATTCACTGTTTCAGGAATCAGATGTTTCTTTTCGCATTCAGCAGCTAATTCCTTTTTCATATAAAATTTTCCACACACATTACAGTAATATCTCGTTTCTGCTCTCGGCATAATATCCCCCTATCCTTTCTCGTTATTCCTATTCATGATCTTTTCTCCGTTTCGTTTGTTCTGGTATTCCTCTATGCTCACATTTCATCCTTCACCCTGACCGGCGCGCCCTTCACGTACTTATCGCAATCCTCCACATCGCATCTCCGGGAACGCTTCCCGGATTTTAAAGCGTATTCACATTTGATCCCGGTGCTTTTCTGATTGTAAGTAGCTGCCCTGTATTTGCAGGTCTTACACAGATGGCGGTCAGCGTTCTTCCCCTTTGTTTCCGCCAGCTGATCCCGGATCTTTTTTGCCGCGGCCCATACCGTAACGTATTTTATTCCCGTCTTTTCCGCGATTTCAGTATTCGGAATCCCCTGCCTCACATAAGGCTCAATGATGGCTCTGGTATTCTTCGCCCGCGGCTTAGTCTTTTTTCCTTCCCGTGTATTTTCAGCTGGCATGTTTCCTCCCTCTGCATTTCATCCCTTTGCAGAAATACAACTTCGTTCTCCGCCTTGTTTGGATCCAGTCATATTCTCCGATAATCATTTTTCCGCATATCTCACATATTTTCACATCTTCGGCCCTTGCCGTACCCTCTTTCTTCATCTGGCCTCCTTTCTCTTTTCCCCATCCTCCGGCACCATAGGCCGGAAGATGAAGAAAGATGGCTTGTACGCTGTGTGACATACCTGCCTGTGTATCCATACGCCTATTCCAGCGGAGGTACCTTCCTTATGATATCCTCTATATCTACGATTGTGCTTTTCTGCCCGTTCTGCATCACCGGCCTGCTGCCGATGTCGATATATTCATAGTCATACCATCCTGTTATAAATGTCACATATCCGGTTTCTGTCCGGTCCCCGTTCCGGTATTCTACATGATCCCCGATCGCAAGGCTTCCTGGTTCCATCGCCGGTCCTCCCTCACTCCAAATAATTCTTCCTGCTGATCTCCATCCATTCTTCCCTGGTATGGCTCTTCTCATATTCTTTCTGGACGATCCGGCAGAGCAGCTCCCGCATTTCCTGATTGTTATGCACCGCCTCCGGCCCGGCCCTGTGATGATCCAGGCACAGATCCACTTTCAGCCCTTCCGCCTCGGAAATATCACGCTGGCCGGATCCGAAGAGGATATGGTGCTCTTCGGTATATTTCTGCATATGATCATTGTGCAGTCTCGCGCAAAGGAAACAGGTGCCCTTTGCTGTGTTCAGGATGCTTTGCTTATGCCGCTTCCTTCTTTTCTTCCATTGCGGTTTTGGAATCGTCAGTCCGCTGTTTTCACTCAACAATATCAATCTCCTCTCCATGATCATCTACTTCCGCTTTCAGCCACTTTTCCCATCGTCCAGCGTCAGTCAGTTCCGTAAATGTCTTGCTCCGCAGATCTTTTATGAATGCTGTTATGTATAACGCCGCCGTATATTCTGTCTGTTTATCCAGGTATGCTTTTCTGGTACCATACGGCCTGTCCATTTTTTCCGAATCTTCCGCCTCCTGAAAATCGGCTTCCCGTTCAGTATTTTCAGGCGTTTTTTGCGCCGGCGCAATTTGGTTTTGACCTGTTTCTTCCGTCTCCGGCTCTTCCGGTTCGTTCATGAACTGCGGGCAATATTCCGGCATATCTTTCGTAAGTTCCATCTGCCCTGGAATCTCGTCATCTTCCGTCATGTTCTCCGGAACACTTTCCACATTCTTCTGCGGTTCCGGCTCCATAAAATCCTCTTCCGCTTCCGTGTTTTCGGGCGTTTTTTGCGCCGGCGCAATTGCTCTCTCCTCTGTTTCCTCACGACATTCTGCTGATTTTCCGGTTTTACAGTGTTCACCCGGCAGCTTGTCAGTTTCGTTTTTCTCCAGTTCATACTGATCTTCCGGATCTTTTTCAACGGAGGCCTGCTGCCTGTCTGAATCCTCTTCATCAAAGGCCTGCTGCCCATCTGATTCTTCTTCCGCAGATTCCTGCTTCCTATCCGATTCTTTTTCCTCGGGTGCCTGCTGCCCGTCCGGATTCTCTTCATCTTTCTTCTGCGGTTCTTCCGGATTTTTTTCATCCTGATCTTTCTGGTTCCTCTCTGTATTCAGTGTTTCCGTCGTTTCTTCACTGTCAGCCTTCTCTGAATCTCCCGCATCGCCAGGATCAGCTTCGCCGGCCTGATCATCATCTACAGGAGCACTCTTCTCAGCTTCCTCCTTCCCGAAGTATCTCTGCCAGGTCTTCCTGCCTGCTGCCGACTCCCCGAAAATATCCACGGTCACTCTGATGAACTCCTCCCAAGTCAGTTCCTGCGGGGATGATCCGAACTTCTTGACCGCGATCTTATCCTCATACATGATCAGGAAGAACAGGCCTTTCTTGTAGGACCGATTCCCTGACGGGTTGATGATCTCCGCCAGGCTCTTGATGTTTTCCTTCTCTGTCCCCAGGTTCTTTTCAGAAAATACCGTATTCAGTATTTCTTCGTTGTCCTTGTAAAAATTCTCGATCACCTCCCGTAGGTCATCAGCCACGCCTGTTTCCGGATTCGCTTTATTGAACTTTTTCAGATCCCGGATGTCCTGCCTTGAAGTCTCCGGCTGTACCATGCAGCGGTCCTCTTCCGGCAGCTTCAGCATCTCTTCCAGCTGGCTCCTTCCCAGCTCCGCGTATTCCGGACTCAGGATCTCGGAATACCCGTCCACGGAATATTCCCGGTTGATGCTGATAAACCTGCTTGTGGTAGATGCCTCCAGCCCCAGCTCTGCCTTGGCAAACTCCGCGATACTCTTATATCCGTCATTTTCATATAGCTTCTGCTCCTCAATCTGCCGGAGCATGAAGCCGATCCGCACGAAGCTCTGCTTGATCCCCAGCAGTTCCCTTCTCAGCCTCTGCTTCATCTCCACCCAGTCATTGAGCGTCATCTGTACATATTCCATCCTGTGCCTCCTTGCATCCAAATAATTTATATTTTTCTAACCAAGCATGACGTTGATTTGATACTTCCCCATCATTTCCGACTCCTACGCCGACACCGCGGCCGGCACCCGTATCCGTACTTCCTGACTCTTATATCCGTCATTTTCATATACCGTCAGCGTTCCCGCTTTTAATTTCATCAGCCAGGCGTCCAGCCATGCCTGCATATTTTCTTGATCCGGTTTCCCATCCTTATTTCCGTACCACTGGATGATCCTTGGATTCATGGCGTCTATCTCAACCGTGATATATGGAACATCCGGCTCTGCCCTGTACCTCAGCATCAGTATGTATGTCTTTCCCGTGTTGTGTTTACTCAGATAAGCGCCTCCTCCCACACAATGGTGGAGCACCCGCCCCTCCATGACAATTTCCTCCGCCGACCTGGCCGGTCTGATGAGATAGCTGTCATCCTCGTAAAAATATTTATTTCTCAGGCTCCTATAGGCGCGGCGTATCTCCTGATACTGCTCTTCCGCTCGTTTTAGATGTTGATCCATCTCCTCCTGGTTCGTTTCCAGTACCATCCTGGTATGTGCCGCTCCCAAATCCCGCGGCTGTTGGTATACTGTATTGTTCAGGTCATAACCCAGGGTCAGCCTCATTCTCAGATAGTCCGCATAGGTCGTGGCCGTGTGCCTGATCCGCTCTGATGCATGCCCGCACTGTGTCCCATACCGGCATCCGGCATACTTTTCTATACGGTTGAGCAGTTTCTGCAATGTCATGTATCTGGTGGCCATTTCCACCTGCTCTCCGCTTAGATTAGTCTCTTCCAGATGTTCGATCTGCTCATCTGTCCAGTTCTGACCATGGCGTTTCTCCATTTGCATGACTTTCAGGAGCTGTATGTCTCCTTTGTTTCGGATGAGCTGCTTTACCCTTTCCTTTCGGATTCCCAGGAACTGATCCGGCCGCCTTGCATTCTGGTCAGCAATCAGACCGTAATAGCATTTGACCAGTCTTTCTGCCACGTTAGTCA
>CATLCV010000090.1 GCA_949893755.1 uncultured Lachnospiraceae bacterium
GGTTCATTTCAGGCATAGTATACACGATTTTCGATGTCAGATAAAGAGTATTGGGAAAATATACCTTCGTAAATATGCATAATTTTTTCTGTAATATCCCTACATGTTCATTCATGCGTTTATTCTGATTTTCTTGACATAAAAATATAAGTAGTGTAATATAATAACATAAGAAGGCGATTCTTCTTACAATTTTTTCAAGTAAAATATTTTCCCGCCATCCGTAAGGCGGTATAGAAAAGCACGGAGACAAAATATTTCTCGCCACCTGTAAGGCGTGTAATAAAAGCACAGGGACAAAATTTAAGGGCTCTTCGGAGCCCTTTTCTATTAAGAGGTACCTATGATTATCATCATATGATGGCTTGGAATTTGGATTTGTGCAGGGACGAGAAGCCGCTTTTCTGCTGCAAAATATCTGTCCTGCTACGGAAAAATACATCGTTGAAAAGTACATAGACGAGCATACAGGAAAAGATGTATCGATTCCAAATGACTTAAAACGAAAAATAGATGCAAAAGCAAAGAAGATTATGATCAAATACTATCAGGGCACCAAAATTGTTTTAACGGATTTAGATTATATTTTAAAGAATCTGTAAACAGCCTGCGGAAACTCATTGGCTAACACCCAAATCCCCGCAGGCTGTTCCTGCATTCTAAAGTCTGCTCTCAATCTTATTAATATACTTTTTGAGCAGGATCGCCCATTCGGAAATATGCTCCTCTGTAAAATGAGTCGCCAGCCCGCTGATGCTGACCGCCGCATATACATTCCTGCTTCGGTCAAAAACAGGCATCGCGATGCATTTGATTCCAAATTCATGCTCCATATCGTCCACCGCGTAGCCCCTCTGTCTTGTCCGGGCCAGTTCTTCCTTCAGCGTATCCCTGTCGGTGATACTGTTTTCCGTGTATGCTTTCAGCTCCTGCCGTTCCAGATATTCCGCCGCGAACACGTCCCCCATATAGGACAGCATGGCTTTTCCCAGCCCGGTGCAGTACATCTGAGCGCGCTCTCCGAGAATCGAACGCATCAGCTCCACCGAATCGGCAGGATACATGGCTTCCAGATACAGCACCTCATACCGGTACGGGACGGCAAGATATACCCGCTCCCTGGTCTGATTGGCCATCTCCTGCATATAGGGCATTGCGATCTTAGTAATGGAGTAGTTGTCTCCCATCGCTTTACTGAGATTGAAGATCTGAATCCCCAGGCGATATTTTCCCGAGGCTTCGTCCTGCTCCAGATATTCCATCGCCTGCAGGGTGGACAAAATATTATGCACTGTACTCTTGTTCAGACTAAAATATTCGCTGATCTCCGTTACTCCAAGTAATGGCTTTTCCGTGAAATAGTTTAAAATATCCAAAGCTTTCCGGAGACTTTTGACTTTAACCTCACCATGCTCCATGCTTCTCCCTCCTGCTTTTTCAGCTTCCGTACCAGACGCCACATGCGTACTGCTGCTTACAGCCCGGTACATCATTCCGCCAGACCGCTTCATCTGCAGTACATAAAGAACTGCTGCCAAAATATTTCTGTTTTCATTATAGCATTCAGGAAGTACAGATTCAATAAACTTTCTTCAGAAGCCTCTCTAAACCAGCCGATGCTCCGGTTCTTCACCTCGGAATACTGCCAGAAGCGCTTTTGCCGTCACTATGGACGTTGTTTCGCAGTTTTCATAGGTCTCTGCGGATACGTGGGGAGTCGCGATATAATTTTCCATATGAAACAACGGGCCGTCCGGATCGATCGGCTCTTTTTCAAAGACATCGGTTCCGAACCCCGCCACCTTTCCGGCCTGCATCGCCTCGGCCATATGCGCCTCATTCACGATACTGCCCCGGGCCGTATTCACGATCAGCACTCCGGACTTCATGGCCGCGATCGTGTCCCGGTTCACAAAATGCTTCGTAGCCGGCGTTGCCGGAAGATGGATGGAAAGAATATCAGACTGTTCCAGCACATCCTCCTGGGAAACCATCTCCACACCCAGCCTGGCCGCCGCTTCCTGATCAGGATACATATCATAAGCGATCATGCGGGGATGAAAGCCTGCCAGCCTTTCCGCCGCGTTTCTTGCGATCGCGCCGAATCCCAAAAATCCGATCGTCCGGCTTTTCAGTTCATGGAACATGGGGCGCGGCCATCCGCCGTTTCTCACAGCCGCATTCAGCCTGGGAACCTCCCGGACCAGGCAAAGCATCAGGGCAATCGCCTGCTCCGCCACCGCCGAGGAATTAATCCCGGGACTGTTGCTCACGATGATCCCATACGCCTTCGCGGCCTCCAGGTCAATATTATCCACTCCCACTCCGAATCTGGCCATCGCTTTCAGCTTCGGCGCCAGCCGGAATACCTCTTCATTCCATGTATCCACTCCAACGACCGCACCGTCAATATCCGGCACGATCTCTTTCAATTCTTCCAATATATATGGCCTGCCGTGAGGATTTTCTATGATCTCACAACCGGCCTCTTCCAAAATCTTTTTTCCGGCAGCACAATATTTCGAATAATTGGTTGCCGTAACCAGAACTTTCATATCCTGCCATCCCTCCATATTCTATACTCACAGCCGATAAAATCTGCCGTGAGTATCGCATTAGCCACAGCCGCAAAGCAGTATGCAGCCCCTGCGGGAATCCAATCAGATTCCCAGCTGCCCCCGCATATGATCCGTCAGCCGCATCAGCTGCTCCACCTCCAGCTTTCCGGTCGCGTCCAAAAGCGCGGCATCCTTTGTCCTTGTATACAAAGAACAAAAATTTCCAAGCTGTTTCTGGCAATACTTTGCATTCACCGGATAGACCTGTCTTTCAATCATCGAAGTAATTGTCAGAAAATCTGACAATATCCTGGCCTTCTCAGGCTCCTCCTGATAATGTCCGCAAAGCCACACATATAAGTCCGCATGGAAATTTGCCATCACTCCGCTGAACCCGCTGCCGCCAAGACGCAGCGTCTCCAAAAGGGTAGACGAATTGGCATTGAACAGTTTTAAGCGGCTGCCCTGAATGCTCTCCAGCTTCCTGCTGATATTTTCAATGCTGCAGCTTGTGTCCTTGATGAAATAAAACCTTCCGGTATCCGCGCACCATTTTAACAATTCCGGTGAAATGATCCTTTTATAAGGATACGGGCACTCATAAAACCCGAGAGCCAGTTCCTCCGGAAGCCTGGCCAAAAGCAGCTTCAGATTTTCCAGCCAGATTTCATCGTTCTCATCCGCTTCCGCAAGCCGGTTCGTCAGCAGGATCACCGCGTCCACCCCGGTTTCTGCTACTGCATTCAATTCTTCTGCCTGCCCGGAAATGGAATCCGAGATGTGGCCTGAAGCTACGACAGGTACTCTCCCGTCTGCCCGCTCTTTCACAAATCGGGCAATCTGTACCCGTTCTTCCAAGGTCAGGAAAAACATTTCGCTGGACTGGCAGTCCGCAAACAGTCCTGCCACGCCGTTTTCTATGTACCAGTCCACTAATTTTCCGAGTGCTTCATAATCTACTCGGTTGTTGTCTGTAAACGGAGTCAGCATGACCGGCCATACTCCGTCCTTAAATTTATCGCCCATAACTCTTCTCCTGCTGCTCATATTCTGCTGCGGTTTACGGTCTAACCGTCCGCAAATCGCAATCATAATCTTCCAGAATCCGTTGAACCTCCGTCATCTGTTCATTGGAAATACTCATACTGCGCTGCTGCATCCGCCGGCTTCCTCTCCCATAGTATTCCGTTGCCGCTTTGATGGCCGCATTTCCATTTCCGATCAGATGGATCAGCCGATACAGGCGATTGATCCGTACCTGGCACGCTTTTATTTTTTCGGAATCTCCTTCCAAAAAAGCCCGGTACATTTCCACATATGGTTCAACACGTACATTGCTCAATCCCGACACTATTCCGTCCCCGCCTGCCAGCAGCGTCGCTCCGCACAGATAATCCTCCCCCTGGATCCACGCGAATCCTTCCTCTTTTCTCTCAAACAGACCGCGCGTAAAATTCATAAAATTACCGGAGGAATCTTTTATACCTGCTATATTTTTCAGTCCGGCCAACCGCCCGATCGTATCCGGTTCTATCGGATTATGTGTGGCAGACGGGATATTGTAAATGATCACCGGTGCAAATGCCTTTGCCGCTATTTGCTTGTAATGCTCCAGGATGTCCTCCTGAGAGGCTGCATGGTAGTAAGGCGGCGTGGCAACGATATAGTCTGCGCCGCAGTCCTTCATTTGATCGATTTCCTCCAGAACCGCTCTTGTATTGGAGCGGATCATTGCCATACATAAGAACATATCATTTCCTGCCGCTGATTTTATCTGCCTGCATATTTCCTGCTTTTCCTCTGTCCTCAAATACGCGCCTTCTCCTGTTCCGCCGCAGAGAAACAGCCCGTTTACTCCTGCATGGATCAGATAATCCGCCTGTTTTTTCAGCAGATCCGCATCCAGCTCTCCCGTTTCTTTGATCGGCGTCACGATTGCCGGAATGATTCCATGTAATTTTTTTCTTTGATCAGACATCGTTTTTTCCTCCTGCCTTTTGTCACCGGCCTGCACGGCAATAAAACTGCCGTGCATCCCTGTCATACATGATTTTTCCAATCATTATAACGGCCGTATCTCAAGCTGATAGCTTCCGGAAACAATCTGGTATACCACATACTTTTCTTCCTCATGAGAGTATCGCATCCCTTCCAGTTCGACAGACGCGTCTCCATTCCAGCAAAGGTTTCCGCCTTCCCGGATCTGAACCTTCTTCCATCCATTCTTCGGCAGGAAGAGCTGTGCCGTTGTATTTCCCGGAATCTCCACTTCATAGCGCAGCCGCTCTCCGGTGCGTTCCCAGCTGGAAACCACCTTTCCCCGAATGGTCTCTACCGAAGCGGATGCATACGGCAGATCCCCGGACATCACCGGCTTCAATACGATCTTTTGAAACCCGGGCCGGGCCGTATCCAGTCCGATGCCTGCCAGAACCTTATAAAAATAGACATCTACGCTTCCTGCAAAGGGGTGGCTGTGGGAGTTAAAGCATTTGTCATTATTCAAGAACTCCCAGCGTTCCCAAAGTGTGGTCGCGCCTTCCTTCTCAATCTGATACCCGAAGGACGGGAATGAGGTCTGCGTGATCAGCCGGTACGCCAGATCTTCATACCCGTATCGGATCAGAACGTCAAAGAGGAATTTCAATCCTACCACGCCTGTATTGATATGCCATGCGCGGGTCACCTCCAGATCCTGGACCAGTGTTTCCAGTACTTCCCCCACATGCTCTTCGGGTGTGATCCCCAGATACAGCGGAAGCAGATTCGCCGTCTGGCTGCTGGAGGAATACAGGGTAGCGTACCGCTTCATGACTGCCGGGCGTTCCTCTTCCGGAAGCACGTTCAGCCAGGACTGGATCTTCTCCGCCAGCTCTTCATCTGAAAATCTGGATGCCGAATAGCGGTCGCCCTTTAAGAATCTTTTGTTAAATGCTTCCGCGACCCGTTCATATACCCGGTAATATTTTTCCGCAGTTTCTTTTTTCCCGATCCGCTCTGCCATCCGCGCGACTTCCAGAGCGTCATGGCAGTAATACCAGGTGGAGGTGATCTCAAAGGGCGTATCTACCGGATTGGCATGCATGGGAGGACACCAGTCCCCGAACAGTCCGAAGGATACGATTCCGTCCTCGTCCTCCTGGCTGCCCAGATAATCCACCCATTTGGCCATTGCATCCAGGCTTTCCTCAATGATCCGGTCGTCTTCATAATACCGGCTTACGATCCTTGGAAATTCCACGCAGGCCGTCGCATAGGTGGGATCCGCAGGGTAACAGCTCCAGTACGCCGGAGAAACGCCTGCCACGCTTCCGGTTTCCTTCTGGGATTCCCGGATATCCCGTTCAAATTTGCCGTAAAATTTTGCCATATCAAAATTGTATACCGCCGCTTCTGCCGAAAGCTGTGCGTCTCCGACCCAGCCCATTCTCTCGTCCCTCTGACAGCAGTCCGTGGGGACGCTGTGCAGGTTGCTCACCTGGGTCCAGATATAGTTGGAGTGGATCTGATTGATCAGTTCATTTCCGCAGCTAAAGCTTCCGATCCGCTCTACGGAAGAATGTACGACTCTCGCCTCCACCGTGTCAATAGAGGGCGTTCCCGGATATCCCGTCAGCTCTATATAACGGAAGCCATGATAGGTAAAATGCGGCTCGAAAATCTCAATCCCGTCCCCTTTACAAATATACGTATCCCGAGCTTCCGCATTCCGGTTGGTGTTCGGGCAGAGCATCCCCGTCTCCTTGTCTTTCAGCTCCGCATAGTGTACGGACACCGCGGCTCCCGGCTTTCCCTGCACTTTCAAATGCACCCAGCCCGCAAAATTCTGTCCGAAGTCATACAGATAAACACCCGGCGCAGGCTGCGTCATAGAAATGGGGTTCCTGGATTTGATTACCTTCACTGCCGGAAATGCGGTCTGGGATACCAGGCTGCCCATCTTCTCCGAAACCGGTACGGCCATTTCCCATGCCCGGTCGTCAAATTCCGGTTCACTCCAGCCCGGTTGTTCTAATCTGGCATCATAACGCTCGCCGTCATAAATATCGTCAAAAACAATAGGGCCCGCGCTGGTTTTCCAGGTCGTATCTGACACCAGCCATTCCTCGGTTCCATCCTCATAACGGATGTACTGCTGGAAATATAAGACCGGAGACGGCCCGTATTTCTTCAATGGATGCCAGTTCTTCGCAATGGTCGTCTCGTAGGGGGAATATCTGCCGTTTCCCAGCATCACTCCCACCGCATTTTTTCCACACTGCATCTGATCTGTCACGTCGTACACCGCATAATATACGGTCTGGTCAAAATCGGACCATGCCGGGTCCAGTACATGATCTCCCACCTTCTGTCCGTTCAGGTATAATTCATAATATCCCAGACCGGCGATGTAGATACGGGATTTTTGGATCTTCGTTTTTGCTTCCAGTTCTTTTCGGAACAGATTTTTTCCGCGGATCCATGCTGCCTTCCACTCCTCTTCATGGAGGATTGCCGTCTCGAAAAATGAATCCACTGCCCTGCAGGCTTGTCCGCAGAGATCCCAGACCGTCAGCTCCCAGTGGTAGATTGTTCCTGATTTCAGCGGTTCACCGCTGTATTGTATATTGACACTGTCGTCAGATTCTATTTTTCCGGAATCCCATACCTCGTTTTTTCCTTCCTCTGTCACCCGGATCTGCCATCCGCTCTGTCCGGCCCCTCTCTCCAATGCCTGCACCATCCAGGAAAAGCGCGGCTTCTGCACATCGATTCCCAGCGGATTCACCGCATACTCACATTTGGGGTTACATATTTGAATCGTTCGGTTTCCTTTTTCCATACTTCTGTCCTTCCTTCTATGTTGTAACCTGTTTCTGCAGATTCTAGCCCTTCACTGCGCCCGCAACCATTCCCTTTACCAGATATTTCTGCAGGAAGATCATCACCAGACAGATCGGGATCACAATGCTGACCACGCCTGCCGCCGATAACGTCCAGTAAGACAGATCCTCCGCACCGTACTGGCCGATGGCGACCGGAAGTGTCATTGCATTTTTCTGCGTCAGGATCAGTGCAAATAAATATTCATTATAAGAAAGCAAAAATGTAAAGATGGATGCCGTCGCGATACCCGGCGTGGCAATCGGCAGAATCACCCTGGTCACGGTCTGCACCATATTGCACCCGTCAATCCTTGCCGCTTCATCCAGCTCCGGAGGGATCGTGATCAGAAATCCCCGCATCAGCCAGAGCGCGAAGGGCTGATTGGAAGCCACCACAATGATGACCAGTATGAATTTGGTATCTGCCAGCCCCAGATTCGTCGCAATGATAAAGTAGGGGATCGCAAGCAGCATCTGCGGAAACATCCTCAGAAGCAGCGTCGAATTGAGCATCCGGGTTGCAAATTTTCCGCCGTTCCGGATCAGTCCGTAGGCTCCCAGCGTCGCCGTCGGCACGGAGATCAGAACACAGCATCCGGTAATAATCAGTGTGTTGTATAAATATTTTGTAAATCCCCTCTCGATCCAAAGGGTTTTAAAATTGTCGAAAATCGGTTTGTATATCCAGGTAAAGGATGTGGAAAACGCGTCTACGGGCTGCTTTGTCGCAATCATAACCGCATATACGATCGGAAAGATCGAGATCAGTGCCACCAGGATCAGTACAATGTAGCTGACCGCAACAATGATCCTTCGTTTTGTTCTCATCAATCCACCTCCTTAGAACGCAGAACCTTCATAATAATAGTTATAATGACCGCGAGGATCAGCAGGGTGATCACCCCGACCGCGCATCCTCTTCCTACACGCAGCTTTGTAAATGTCGTTGTATAATTATAAATCGCCAGTGTTTCCGTTGCGATCCCCGGCCCGCCCCCTGTGGTCACATTGACCCGGTCAAACAGCCGGAACGCGTCCATGGTTCGCATCATGAAAATAATGATAATCAACTGCCGGAGATTGGGGAGCTTGATGCTCCGAAACAGCTGCCAGCTGTTGGCTCCGTCTATTTTCGCCGCCTCCACCTGATCTGCCGGGATGGACTGCAGGCCCGCGTATAGGATGATCACTGCAAACGGCGTATTCTGATATACTTCCCCCAGGATGACCACGGCCCTCGCCCAGAACGCGGAGTCCAGCCAGCCCGGAGCATGGATTCCGACCGCTGCCAGAAGCTGGTCCATGATCCCCCAGTTGGACATGAACATCCATCTGAATATGACCCCCATTGCTGCCGCGGTGATAAAGTAAGGGATGTAGATCATAATGCTGATGGGCTTTTTGAAATGATGGATGTTATCCAGAAGCATTGCCAATATCATCCCCAGCACAAACTGGAGCAGTACAGCCGCCACCGTCAGGATCAGCGTAAAACCCAGGGCGCTGGCAAATTCCGAATCCTGTAAAACATTGATATAGTTATCCAGGCCGATGAATTTTGCTTCCCTTCCCAGGCGGTAATTTGTGAAGCTGTACACCACGGCATAGCCCACCGGAAACAGCATAATCGAAAATATCAGAATGAAGCTTGGCAGTGCAAATAATAAGTATTTATTTTCCTTCTTCATGCATCCGTCCTTTCTGAGCGGAAACGGTGTGCCCAATGCCGCGCCTGCCAAAACTCCTGTTAATTTCCGCCCGCCCCGCATATTCACACCGTTTCTTTTTCTATTTTGTTTGTCTGCCGCAGTTCTTATTCGTAATAACCTGCCTCGTCCAGGATCTCTTCACACTCCGCAGCTGCTTTATCCATTGCGGGCTGCGCGTCTGTTCCGTTGATCAGGACATCTGCCAGAGCCGTCATGGAGATCTCCATGATCTCTGAAAATTCCGGAATCGCAGGACGCATCCTTGCACCGTCCTGAATCGCGTCCCATGCCGCCTTGTAGTCCGGCCTGCTCTCGAACAGTTCGTCGTTCAGCAGGGAGGTCCTTACCGGCATTCCGGTTTCCGCCCCTTCTTTCATCACATCTTCGGTCAGCGCATTGCACATGGTCCGAAATACGAGATCCGGATCATTTTCCGTAAACGCGGAAATGGAATAGCCTGCTGTCGCGAATAATGATGCTGTCGGTCCGCCCTCTTCCAATGCCGGGGGATTGTAAAATCCAACCTTTCCTACAACCTTGGACTTTTCTTCATTGTCCATGTCTCCGGAGCGGGTGGTCTGGATCAGTCCCATTGCCGCAAGATCCTGCGTCATGGCAAGAGCCGCTTCATCGGATCCATAGGTGGTGCTGCCGTCCGGACAGTAGGGCATCAGCTTCTGAATGTAAGAAATGGCTTCCATTGCCTCCTCGCTGTTGAATGCCGGCTTCATGTCATCGTCAAACCACCATCCGCCGCATGCGGTCATAAAGCACTGGAAGGTGATCGCGAGCAGATCCGATGCTTTCAGGGAAAGGGTCAGTCCCGACCTGCTGTCCGTCGTCAGCGCCTCCGCCGCTGCCACAAGGTCATCCAGCGTTTCCGGGGCATCCAGTCCGGCCTCTTTGAGCACATCGTCCCGCGCAAAGATCAATGCCGCCCACTGGTGGCTCGGAATCCCGTAAATATGTCCGTCATAGGTATATGCGTCCCATAAGTAATCCGGGATATCATCAAAGTGATATTCGTCTTTGTATTTTTCAATATAATCATCCAGCGGCAGAAGCCAGCCCCCGTCCGCGAAGGTTGCCAGATCCGGCGGGAAAATGTAGGTCAGATCATAAGCACTGGACTTGGAGGACAGGTTCATGGTCATCTTTTCCTGCCAGTCTCCATAAGTAGTCAGCTCTGTATTCAGCGTCACATTTTCCGGCGCGTTATCGACCATTGCCTGTGCATAATATTCCAGCGCCGCGTATCTGTGGCTCAGCAGGTTGAGCTCTGCTGCTTCCGTACCCTCATCTCCGCCGCTTCCGGTATCCTCCGCATCCGAACCAGTGTCGGAATCTGCCGTTGTATCCTGTGTATCTGTACCTGAGTCATTGCTGTTTCCGCATGCCACCAGCATCCCGATCATCGCGCCGGTAAGCAGACATGCTATGATCCGTTTCCAAAGCTTTGTTCTCATGTTGATTCTCCTTCCTATTCTGTCAATCCCTAAACAGGTTGTATATTTACCTTCTGTTTACATTTTCCTTTGCCATACGCTACGGATTTAAAATTACTTTGATCGCTTTACTGTCCGGTTCGCACAGCAGGTCAAAACCTTCCTTTACCTTTTCCAGAGGAAGCCTGTGCGTGATCACCTTTTCGATATCCACCATATTGTTTTTCAGATATTCCAGGGTCGTCCCGCATTCATCCGCGTATCCTGTGCTGCCGAAGACATGCAGTTCCTTGTATACGATCTGCTGGATCGCCAGTTCCAGCTCGGGTTTCGTAAAGCCAAGCGCGACAACCGTCCCCCGCTTCCTGCACATCTGCAGCGCCAGATTGTAGGTCGTGCTGATTCCAACAGCCTCCACCACCACATCCGGGCCCATGCCGTCTGTCTCCTGCTTCACTTTTTCCAGAAAATCCGGATCATCGGATCTCAGACAGCAGGCAGCTCCTACGTCCTTCGCAATTTCCAGCTTGTAATCCGACAGGTCCACCGCAATGACCTTGACCGCGCCTGCAAGCCTGGCGGTCTGTACCGCAAGAAGTCCGATCGTTCCTGCCCCGATAATGACCACCTTGTCGCCCAGCTTCACGCCTCCGCGGTTGATCAGATGAATGGCGTTGCCCAGCGGATCCAAAAAGGTTCCGTAATCATAGCTCACCTCATCCGGCAGATGATACAGCTGCTTCTCATGCATCACCAGATATTCACACATGGCGCCGTCCAGGAATCCCCGCATGGACGATCCGATCAGTAACGGATGGTCGCACAAATGCGGCAGGCCTTTTCTGCACATAACGCAGGATTCACAGTTGATCTGCGGATTGACCGCTACCCGGTCGCCTGGTTTCCATCTGGTAACTTTTCCACCAATTTCCGCCACATCACCGGCGGCTTCATGGCCCATAATAATACCAGGCTCCCTGCGGTCCAGTCCATTACCCCGATATGGGTGTATATCCGAACCGCAGATCCCTACCGCCCGGATGCGGATCAGCACTTCATGCTCCTTCGGTTTGGGAATCTCCCTTTCACAAATTTCAAATTCATAAGGGGCTTTAAATATTGCTGCTTTCATCTCTTTTCCATAATCCTCCTTCCGTTTATTATTATTGTACAGTGTTCACATTATACAACAAAAAAATAAGTCTCTGTAATTACAATTGAAAAGATATCAGGCTTTTAGTTGTTCATTAATAATAAACACTGTTCTGTATTTTTAATTATAGCATAAATAAATGGATAATGCAATTATAACAATTTATCAATAATTGGGTGGGAATTTTGTGCATATGTTACGAACTTTTAGAAATTATGAGACTTTTTACTCTTAGTATTTGTGAATCTGGTAAATGGAAAGAATAAATTTCCTCTGAAAAGCCCCTAAAACAAAGCTTTCCAGAGGAATGTTGTCTACTCGAACTCGATCGTTGAAGGCGGCTTCGGAGACATATCATAGCATACCCGATTGACATTCTCCACCTCTGCCAGGATCCGGCCGGTGATCTTCTGGAGCACATCCCAGTCAATCCGTTCAATGGTTGCGCTCATCGCGTCCACCGTATTGATGGCGCGGATGATCACCATGTACTCAAAGCATCTTGCGTTATTTTTGACGCCCACTGACTTAAAATCCGGAACTACGGTAAAATACTGCCATACCTTTTTGTCCAGTCCTGCATTTGCAAATTCTTCCCGGAGGATGGCGTCGGATTCCCGCACTGCCGCCAGCCGGTCTCTGGTGATGGCGCCCAGACAGCGGACTCCGAGGCCGGGGCCTGGGAACGGCTGACGGTAAACCATGGAAGCAGGAAGCCCCAGCTCGATCCCGCAGGCACGTACTTCGTCCTTGAAGAGCTGCTTCAAGGGCTCCACAAGCTCAAACTGCAGGTCTTCCGGAAGGCCGCCTACGTTGTGATGGGATTTTACCATCTTCGCGGTCTTGGTCCCGCTTTCGATGATGTCCGGGTAAATGGTCCCCTGTCCCAGGAAATCGATTCCCTCCAGCTTTCTGGCTTCTTCCTCGAATACACGGATGAACTCGCTGCCGATGATCTTGCGCTTTTGTTCCGGGTCGGAAATGCCCTCCAGCTTTCCTAAAAACCGCTCGGTGCCGTCTACATAGATCAGGTTGGCATGAAGCTGATTTCGGAACACCTCGATCACGCTTTCAGACTCATCCTTCCGCATCAGGCCGTGATTGACGTGAACACATGTGAGCTGATCACCGATGGCACGGATCAGCATAGCCGCAACAACCGAGGAATCCACGCCGCCGGAAAGCGCCAGCAGGACTTTTCTGTCCCCCACCTGCCTGCGAATCTGCTCCACCTGGTCCTCGATAAAATTCTTCATGTTCCAATTTGCCTGAGCCCGGCATGTTTCAAAGACAAATTCCCGCAAAGCCTCATCCGCCGGCATTGCATCCCATTTCTTATCGCATTTCGCCGTGGGGTGGTCAATGGACATCATGGGGCAGCCGCACTCATAAAGCTCAGGGCTGATCTCAACGGGTGCGCCGTCTACGATCCGGTTTTCCCCGCCGTTTAATATGATCCCTTTCACATTTTCCAGCTTTTTGAGTTCTTCCAGGGAAATGTCATGGGGGTGGATCTCCGTGTACACACCCATGTCGCGGATTTTACGGGCAACCTCCGTATTCTCCGTACTGCCCAGGTCCAAAATGACAATCATATCCTGCTTCATACGTTCTCTCCTTCTTCTGTATCTTGTTTTCTGCAACATAACCTAAGGAACTGTCAAAGAATTAATCTTGACATCTGACTTGTCTAAAAATTCTTGACACTTCCTAACCTGGATAAACCAGAAAAGCACGATACGAAAATTTTGCCATTTTACACAAGAAATTATTCGTAAGTGCCTAACCCGGATTAACCAGATAAACCCTGACGGGATCCGTCCGGTCTTCAAGGACGCAGATCATGAGGCGCCCCTGGGTATCAATAAGTGTACTACATTTCATATTGTATTTCAAGCCGGACAAAAAGCACTTCGATTTATTTTCTCAGTATCTTATCCATGGATTTTCCTTTTGCCAGTTCATCGATCAGCTTGTCCAGATACCGGATCTCACGCATCAGCGGATCCTCGATATTTTCCACCCTGCCCCCGCAGACCACTCCCCTGATCAGATGCCGGTTCTCATTGGGCTTCGGAGCGTTCCGGAAAAAGTCTCCATAGGAAATGTTTTGTCCCTGCATGCTTTCCAGCTCTGCCTGGCTGTATCCGGTCAGCCACCGGATGACCTCATCTGCTTCTTCCTTTGTCCTCCCCTTTTTCATCGCTTTATTGAGAAGGAGCTGGTATATTTTTGTAAAATCCATTCCATATACTTTATTATTTTCCATTCTTTTTTCCTCACATCGATCGCAGCCGGATCACTGGTTTATTCCTGTTCCTTCCCCTTCATAGCACCATCTGGCGATCTCCCCGATCAGTTCCAGCGGATGGGGCTTGTCATACGGAAGCTGGATCGCACCCTTGCTGGTCTTGTAGTCTTTCAGTTGTCCGCTGAATCTCTCCACGGCCTCCGGCCCCGGGTAGAGGCCGACGTGCTTTTTTGCCGCGGCAAACTGGATGATATTGTGCTTTTTCCAGAAGGTCGGCATACTCCACGAGATGCGTTCCTCCGCCTCGGGCAGCGCCTTTCGGATCGTCTCCCGGATCTCCCGCAGATACGGCTGTGCGTACTCTGCCTGTTCGGAGATATACTCGTCAATCGTTTCCGGAGCCTTTCCGCAGTAATGGCTCTGGTTCGCATTTTTAAAACTGCGCCCGCATTTTGGACATGTCCACATCTCACTCGCCCCTTTCCTGTATCGTCACATGCACGCTGTCGCCCGGCGCCTTTTTGATCCGGGCACGGATATCCTTGCGCAGGCCGATGATGTAGCAAATGCTGCCGTCCTCGTTCTTGACTCCCATATTGACAATGCTGCCGTCGTATGGTTCTCCGTCAAAAGAGGCATGCACCTTCACCCTCCCCCTGCCAAACTCCTCCCGGATATCATAGGGAAAGATTACGTAAGCGCCGCCTTTTTTATCCGCACTGTAGATCAGAGATTCATATTCGTAAATCTTGCCGTTCATCCGGTCACCTCGCTTTCCAAATATTTCCAACTGTATGAACGGATTCGAGACTGCTTTGACTATTACACCAGCCGCAGCCGCAAAGCGGCATACTTCCTTATGCGGCTGTGCTCAGTATCATTTCATCCGCTGCCTGTTATCATGTATCATAATATTTCTCATCATGCCTGTCAATCATTGGGTGGAAATGGTTGTAAAATATACAGAAACCATTTATAATACTAAAAAAAGCCAGATGGCCGGATATTTTTTTCGAATTAATGCCAGCCACAGAAAAGCCGTTTTGCCGGCTGGATATTCTGCAGCGAGACACCAGGATCACATCTATAGAAAGGACTGTTTCATGAATTATTACCAGACCAGATTTTCTGACAAATTAAAGGAAGCCTTAAAAGCGGTCGCGCCGATCATCGGGATCGTGCTGCTCTTGAGCTTTACCATTGCTCCCATTCCGCCCAGCATCCTGCTCCTGTTTTTATTCGGGGCGGTGCTGCTCATCATCGGTATGATGTTTTTTACGCTGGGAGCGGAATTGTCCATGACCCCCATGGGGGAAAAGGTGGGTACAAAAATGGCAAAGACGATGCACCTGGGGACGATCCTGTTCCTGTGCTTTCTGTTGGGATTTGTCATCACCATCTCCGAGCCGGACCTGCAGGTGCTGGCGGAGCAGGTTCCGTCCATCCCCAACTATACGTTGATACTGGCCGTTGCCTGCGGAGTCGGATTTTTTCTGGTTGTGGCAATGCTTCGAATGCTGTTTTCAAAATCCTTATCCACGCTTTTGATCTTTTTTTATATCCTTGTGGCGGTTTTGACATTGTTTGTTCCAAAGGATTTTGTGGCAGTCGCGTTTGACTCCGGCGGAGTGACCACCGGTCCCATGACGGTTCCGTTTATCATGGCGCTTGGTATCGGTTTTGCTGCCGTCCGAAGCGATAAGCATGCGGAGGACGACAGCTTCGGACTGGTATCGCTGTGTTCCATCGGGCCGATCCTTGCGGTGCTCCTTCTGGGACTTTTGTACCATCCGGAGGACACCGGCTATGTGCCCGCGCCGCTTCCGGACATCCAGGATTCCATTGAGCTGTGGCAGCATTTCGCAGGAAATTTTCCCGCATACATAAAGGAGATCGCGGTTTCGCTTTTTCCGATCGTCGCATTTTTCGGGGCGTTTCAGATTGTTTCCCTGAAGCTGAAGAAAAAGACCCTGTATAAAATATTGATCGGTATCGCAGACACCTATATCGGACTGGTGCTGTTTCTGACCGGGGCCAATGTAGGGTTCATGCCCGCTGGAAATCACCTGGGGCAGATGATCGCTGACCTTCCCTTCCGCTTCATCCTGATCCCCATCGGTATGGTGATCGGATTTTTCATCGTCAAGGCGGAGCCTGCGGTCTACGTGCTGATGGACCAGGTGGAGGAGATCACCTCCGGCGCCATACCGGGAAAGGCCATGGGCCTGAGCATGTCCCTGGGCGTCGCCGCGTCGGTTGGGATCGCAATGATCCGGGTGCTGACCGGGGTTTCCATTCTCTGGTTTATCGTGCCGGGGTACATCATCGCGATCTGCCTGTCCTTTTTTGTGCCGAAAATATTTACCGCCATCGCGTTTGACTCCGGCGGGGTCGCGTCCGGGCCCATGACCGCCACCTTCCTGCTGCCCTTTGCCATGGGGGCCTGCCAGGCCGTGGGCGGCAATATCGTCCGGGACGCCTTCGGGATCGTGGCCATGGTCGCCATGACGCCGCTCATCGCCATCCAGATCCTGGGCGCAGTCTATCAATACAAATCCAGGACCGCAGAAGCCATGGAAGCTGCCGGCGCCGCCTACCTGGATACCTGGGGTGACGATGACGTCATTGAGCTTTAAGAACAGCAACATGCCCAAAAACCTCAGACAGAAAGGAGTCTTTTCATGAATGAACTTTATGTGATGGGGATGATCACCAACCGGGGGATCCGGAGTAAAATGATCCCGTTTTTTAAGGAACACCATATCCATGTCACCCTCTCCACCATGGGCGTGGGGACCGCCAACAGTGCCATCCTGGATTATCTGGGAATGGAAGCCACGGAAAAGACGATTTATTTTGCGTTTGTCACGATGGAGACATGGAAGTCATTTAAAAAAGAGCTTTACAGCAAAATGAAGATCGACATTGCAGGGAGAGGGATCGCATTTCTCATTCCCATGAGCAGTATCGGCGGGAAAAAAGCACTGCAGTATGTTACCATGGAGCAGGAAGTTGTCATTGAGGAGGAAAGCACATTGAAGGACACGGATTTTGAACTTCTGATCACCATTGCAAACGGCGGACATATCGAGACGGTCATGGATGCCGCCAGAAGCGCCCACGCGCCGGGCGGCACAGTCGTACACGCAAAAGGAACCGGCATGGAGCAGGCCAAGCGGTTCCTGGGGATCTCTCTCGCGGAGGAGAAGGAGATGATCTTTATCGTGGTGCGCTCGAAGCATAAAAATGAGATCATGCGCGCCATTATGGAGAAGGCCGGGACCGGGAGCCCGGCGGGGGGGATCGTCTTTTCCCTGCCCGTGACGGCTACCGCGGGACTGCGGCTGCTGGAGGAAGAGGATTAATACAATGCTGTACTGGGAACTGCACAAAATGGAAAGGTTGTTTTTGCACGGTTCCGCAGTCTCAGTTTTTCTGAAAGCTTCTGTATACAAAGGACAATACCAGCCCCGCCGCCGCAAAGGCCAGGGCGATCAAAAATGCATTTCTATAGTCTCCGGTCTGCTGAAATACCCGGCTCACGATCATGGGACCCAGCAGTCCGGCGATATTAAATCCGATGAACATGATCCCATAATTGACACTGGAGTTTTTCCTGCCGAACTGCCCTGCGGTAAAGCTGGGGTACACGCCCATAAAGGAACCGAAGCAGACGCCGATCAGGCAGATGCCCACATAGAACAGCCCTGCGGAACCATTTCCGCTCATATAAAGGATTCCCATTGCGGCCATCGCAATGACAAATACTCCCGTCAACGTGCGGATACAGCCGATCCTGTCCGAGATCATCCCTGCCAGGATCCGTCCGAATGTATTGAACAGCGCCAGGATCGAGACTACGATCGCCGCTGCCGCCGGGGTCATTCCGATCATGCTCTGGGCGATATTGGATGCCTGGGAAATGGCCATCATACCCAGCACCGCGCCGAAAAACAGCATCACAAGCATCACATAAAAGACCGGGGACGCAAGCATTTCCTTCCAGTCCTTGTCTGCTGTCTGCGGGCTGTTTGCTTCCTTTTTCACAGTCGGCACCCAGCCCTCCGGCACAAATCCGTCCGGACAGGGAAGGATCATCTGGGAAAATACCCCTACCGCAACAATGATCACTACGCCCATTGTAATAAATGCCTGAGTGACTCCCATGCTGTCGATCAGCGCGTTTGCGATCGGCGGGATGATCACGGATGAGATCCCATAGGAAGCGGTGGCGATCCCCCCTACAAGTCCTGCCTTATCCGGGAAAAATTTTACGGAATTGCTGATGGTACAGCCGTAGGCAAGCCCCATCGCCAGGCCGCTGACCAGACCGTATCCTACGACAAGCGCCGCGGTGCCTGCGGCAAAGCCGCAGATCACAAAGCCCAGTCCAAACAGGACTCCGCCCCAGAAGATGACCCATTTCGGTCCGATCTTCTGGTTTAAGAAGCCCCCGCCGATCATGGTGATGAAGCCCAGGCCGTTTCCCACGGAAAATACGATGGACAGATCCGCGGCTGTCATCTCCCTTCCGGACAGCCCCGACAGATACGCGGCCATCGGACCTGCGAACACGCTCCACGCGTAAAGCGCGCCAATGCACAGATTGATCACGCAGCTCGCCAGCAGGACCAGCCAGCGCCTTTTTGTCAAATTGATCCCGGAATTATTTCCTGTGTTCTTTCCCATGAGTTTCATCCCCCTGTTGTTTTTTGTATTCTCTTATCACTTGTTTTTCTACAACTCCCTATGTCCGTGCATGAATATAAGGAGGTTTCATAAGGTATCCCATTATGGACATTCGGTCGTTTCATAAAATATACCAAAAGGCATCCCATTATGGCCATGCGGCCGTTTTACAAGGTATAGTATACTTGTTTCTTTGGAGAATGTCATTGTACGGAAGCACAATCTTTTCCACTTTAAGATTTTCATTTTGTCTGCGTACACAATCTAAGGATTCCCGGCAGATGCCGGACTTTACTGTCCACACCTGATAATGAGACATAGAAAAATTCTTCCGCAAGCTCTTGTATCTTCCGTTTAATCAGCTTATACTATAAACACACGGCTGCAGGACAACGGAGTATTTTTTTCGGCAGCCTGCAACCGAATATCCGAATGTCTTCCCGGAATTTTCCTGAATCCGTCTCTGCTTCGGCGATAACCGGGAGCTTCGGCAAGAGGAGGACTGCTGTATGGGAAAATATCTGAATCCAGGAAATGCCGGCTTTCAATCCATTTTAAAGAGCGAGTATATTGATAAAACCGGACTCATTGATTATATGAACTCCACACTGGGAACCAAACAGAAACTGACCTGTGTCAGCCGTCCCAGACGGTTCGGCAAATCATTTGCTGCCCAGATGCTGTGCGCATACTATGATAAAAGCTGTGATTCCGAAGATCTGTTCCGCAAGACAAAGATTGCTTTGAAACCGTCTTATCACATGCACCTCAACCAATATGACGTATTATATCTGGATATCACATGGTTTATTTCAACCACGTTTGATATAAAAAACATATTGAAAAAGCTTCAAAAATCGATAATCAAAGAACTGAAAGAAGTTTACAGTGATGCAGTTGAGGAAGATGAAGAAGCGCTTCCTATCGCCCTGGCTGATATCAACGCAAAATCCGGCACAAAATTTATCATTATCATCGATGAATGGGATGCCCTGTTCCGAGAGGAAAAGGACGACAAAGCCCTTCAGGAAGAGTATGTTCAGCTTTTACGCGGACTTTTCCGAAGCAGTCTGACAGATAAAATGATTGAAGCTGCTTATATGACCGGGATTCTTCCTATAAAGAAATACGGCAATCAATCCGCATTAAGCGATTTTTATGAGTTTACTATGGTAGACCCTTCGCCCCTGGAAGAATATGTCGGATTTACGGAGGAGGAAGTCCGCAGTATTTGCCAGCGTTCCAGCCTGAATTTTCATGAAATCCAGCATTGGTATGATGGATATATTCTGGGCGACGGCCTCCATGTATACAGTCCAAAATCTGTTTTGGACGCAGTAAGCAGAAAGCGTCTCGGCAGCTATTGGACGCAGACAGAGACCTATGAATCTCTGAAAACCTATATTACTATGAATTTCGATGGTCTTAAGGATGCGATCATTGCCATGCTTGGCGGAGCAGCATATACAATTGATACGAAAACCTTTCAAAATGACATGACCACCTTTCACAGCAAAGATGATGTGCTTACGATGCTGGTACATCTTGGATATCTGGCTTACGATGTTTCATCGGAGCAGGTATTTATCCCAAATCAGGAGATTAAAGAAGAATTTTTGCGTGCCATAAAAAATACGGACAGCCCGGAGCTTGTGCAGGTCATACGGCGATCAGAGCAAATTCTGGAGGCCACACTGCGAATGGACGCAGAATATGTTGCCCGGATGCTGGATCGCATTCATTCTGCCAATTCTTCTCCGCAATTTTATAATAACGAACAATCTCTTCGTGCGGTCATCCAAATGGCCTATATCAGCCGAATTAAAGATTACCTGGAATTTCAGGAGCTTCCAAGCGGAAAAGGGTATGCTGACATTGTATTTCTGCCAAAAAAGGGATCGGACAAACCGCTGCTGCTTGTCGAATTGAAATGGGATAAATCTGCTGCAGGAGCTATTTCACAGATTAAGGAAAAACATTATATACAGGTGATAGAAGATTTTGGCGGAGATATCCTTATGGTAGGAATTAATTATAATTCAAAAAATAAAACGCATTCCTGCATCATAGAAAAGTATGAGAAATAGAAAAAGCAGATACATGCCTGAGATCGGCAACACTATCTCCTCTTACACCTGTATACCATCCCCGCAGCCGCGATCCAGGTCACCGCTTCCGCGGCAGGCACCGCCATCCAGACTCCGGTGATCCCAAGGAATTTCGGCAGGAGCATCAGAAACAGGGTGATCAGACCGAAGGTTCTTAAAAATGAAATCAGCGCAGACAC
>CATLCV010000091.1 GCA_949893755.1 uncultured Lachnospiraceae bacterium
AGAAACAACAGCCAAAGCGCCTGCCAAGACAGTTCAGAGAGTGAAGCAGGCGGCGCAGCAGGCTGAAGAAGTTATTGTTGAACAGACGATCCAGAAGGAGGAAAAAAGAATGTCACAGGAAGCATTAGGAATGGTGGAAACTAGAGGTCTGGTAGCATCAATCGAGGCAGCAGATACCATGCTCAAAGCAGCAAATGTTGTACTGGTAGGAACAGAGAAGATCGGATCCGGTCTTGTAACCGTTATGGTACGCGGAGATGTAGGCGCTGTAAAATCAGCAGTAGAGTCCGGCGCGGAAGCGGCAGGAAGACTCGGCGAGTTAGTAGCGACCCACGTGATCCCGAGACCCCACGGCGATGTAGAGAAGATTCTTCCGGCAATCAAATAGGTAAGAGCGATGCCATATGAGGGGCGCTCCGGGAGGACGCGCCCCCCGGGAGATATGCAGGAGGCCGTAAGCAGCGGCATCCTGCATCACCAAGAGGAGAATTGATATGGACAACAGTAATGTAGCATTAATTACGAAAATGGTCCTGGAGGCGATCGAAAAGCAGAAGGCTTCGGCGGAAAACGGCTATCTTGTACCCGTTGGGGTATCTGCAAGACACATCCATCTGACGCAGGAGCATGTGGAGGCTTTATTCGGGGAAGGCTATCAGCTGACGAAGAAAAAAGAACTGATGGGCGGACAGTATGCATCCAACGAGACAGTGACGATCGTAGGTCTAAAGCTTCGTGCCATTGAGAATGTCCGGATCTTAGGACCTGTCAGAAGCAAATCCCAGGTGGAGGTATCCGCGACAGATGCCATCCGTCTCGGTGTGAAGGCGCCGATCCGGGAATCCGGCAATATCGCGGGCTCCGCGGCAGTGGCCGTAGTAGGGCCGAAGGGCGTGATCTATCTGAACGAGGGATGTATCATTGCGAAGAGACATATCCACATGGCGCCGAAGGATGCCATGGCAGCCGGAGTACATGACGGCGATATTGTTTCCGTAAAAGCGGACAATGAGCGCGGAACCGTATTTAATCACGTGCAGATCCGTGTAGACGACAGCTTTACACTGGAGATGCATATTGATACGGACGAGGCAAATGCGTCGAAAATTGCGACAGGAGACACGGTGAGGATCATATGTTAATCGGAAAAGTAGTAGGAAGTGTTGTTTCAACACGGAAAAGTGAAAATTTAGTCGGTAATAAATTCATGATCGTGGATGTCCTGGAGCATATGCAGAGCGGTGCAAAGCAGCTTATCGCCATTGATAAGATCGGTGCCGGGGTAGGGGAATACGTACTGGTGGCACAGGGCAGCGCTGCGAGGATCGGAAGCAATATGGCAGACGCGCCCGTGGATGCGGCGATCGTTGGAATTATTGACGATGGAACAGGACTGGAGTAGTGAAAGACTATGGATATGAAAGAATTAAGCATGATCATGCAGCAAAACGGGATCGTCGGTGCCGGCGGCGCAGGCTTCCCGACCTATGCGAAGCTGAATGAAAATGCGGATACAATTATTCTGAACTGCGCGGAATGTGAACCACTACTGAGATTACATAGACAATTACTTGAAAAATATGCCCAGGAGATCGTGGATACCTTCCATATGATCGGTGAGGCAGTCGGCGCGAAGGAAGTGATCATCGGGATCAAGAAGGCGTACACCAAGACGATCGACGCGTTAAACGCGGTCATCGGCGCGTATCCGGAGGTCCGGTTAGGGCTTCTGGATGAGGTGTATCCTGCCGGTGATGAAGTGGTGCTCATCTACGAAGTCACCGGAAAGGTGGTAAGGCCCGGCGGACTTCCGATCGAATGCGGTGTTGCCGTGTTTAATGTAGAGACGGTATACAATGTATACAGGGCCATCAGCCAGAAGACGCCGGTGATGGATAAGCTGGTATCCGTGGTGGCCGAGGTGGAGCATCCGGTGACCGTGCGTGTGCCCATCGGGACGAGCATTGAGGAGACCGTGCGCCTTGCAGGGGCAGCGACTACACCGAATCCGGTCTATTTTATCGGAGGCCCGATGATGGGCTTTATCGGGAGCGGATCACAGCCGGTAACCAAGACGACCAATGCGGTGCTGGTGCTTCCGGAATCCCATTATATCATCCAGAGGAAACGGCAGAAGGTTTCCATCGACCTGAAACGGGCGGCGGCATGCTGCTGTCAGTGCAGCATGTGTACGGACCTGTGTCCGAGAAACCGCCTGGGCCATCCGATCGAGCCCCATCTGTTCATGCGTGCGGCGACCTGTAAGGATGTGCAGAAGCCGGATATCTTTGTCAACACGTTCTTCTGCAGCTCCTGCGGACTGTGCGAGATGTATTCCTGTTTCCAGGGACTCTCACCACGGACGCTGATGGCAGAGTATAAAGCGGGCTTAAGGAGCCACGGGTTAAAGCCTCCGCAGGTCGTTCCGAAGCCGGTAGGGGAAGAACGGGAATACCGGAAGGTTCCCATGGAACGTCTCATGGCAAGGCTGGATCTGACGAAGTACAACAGAGAAGCTCCGCTGGATGAATCGGCTGTTCCGGTCCGCAAGGTGAAGATCATGCTGAGCCAGCATATCGGCGCGCCGGCTTCCCCGATCGTAAAGCAGGGGGACAGCGTCGTGGCGGGACAGATGATCGCGGAACCGGCCAAAGGCCTGAGCGTGGGCATCCACGCATCCATTGACGGTGTGGTGAAAGAAGTAAGTGAGAAATATGTGATCATTGAGACGCAGGAAGGACGTGCAGGGAAATGAGTAAGGCAATTGGAATGGTAGAATATAAGACTGTTTCAGCGGGTGTCGTGGCGGCAGACGCCATGGTAAAGACCTCTGAAGTCAGTATCATCGAAGCACAGACCGTATGTCCGGGAAAATATATCGTCATCATTTCAGGAGATCTGAGTGCAGTCAATGCGGCTGTGGAAGCGGCAAAAACATTGCATGGAATGCATCTGATCAACAGTTTTGTACTCGGCAACCCGCACGAATCCATTTTCCCGGCCATCTATGGGGCGGCTGCGATCGAAGAGGTCTCGGCCCTGGGAATCATGGAGACATACGATGCGACTTCGATCATAGTGGCGGCAGATGAAGCAGCAAAGACAGCAATTGTAGATCTTGTGGAGCTTCGGATCGCAAGAGGAATGTGCGGAAAATCCTACCTGATGCTGACCGGGGAGGTGGCAGCCGTAGAGGCAGCCATCGAGCGGGCAAAATCAGTGACCGCAAAGGACGGGATGTTCCTGGATTCCTCCGTGATCGCACATCCGGACGCACAGATCAGGAACGCGATTTTATAAAAATGCGGTTCCTTAGAGTGAAAGACAGTTGGGAGGCGGTACGATGCTTGCGATCGAGAGACGGAATGAGATACTGGAAAAGCTGCAGGCAGAACGCCGGGTGGTAGTCAGTGAGTTAAGCCAGTTCTACAAGGTATCGGAGGAAACGATACGGCGGGATCTGGAGAAGCTTGTCAATGACGGATATGCGATCAAGAGCTACGGCGGCGCGGTGATCAATGAGAATACGAACATCGACCTGCCCTTTAAAGTCCGGAAGAACCATAACGTGATCGGCAAGCAGCGTATCGCCGGACTGTTTAACAGGATGGTGAAGGACGGCGACAGCATCATGCTGGATGCCAGCTCCACCGCCGTCTATGTTGTGAAAGCATTGAAGGACAAAAAGAATCTGACGGTGATCACCAATTCTGTGGAGATCATCATCGAACTGCTGGACGTGCCGGACTGGAAGATCCTTTCCACCGGAGGCGTATCCAGGGAAGGGTCATTTGCCCTGGTAGGCCCCCAGACGGACCGGATGCTGAGAGCATACCATGTGGACAAGGCGGTCATCTCCTGCAAGGGGATCGATCTGCAGGCGGGGATCACGGATTCCGATGAGCTTCATGCGGACAACAAAAGAACCATGCTGGAATCCGCCAGGGAGAGGATCCTGGTGGTGGACGGCAGCAAATTCGGAAAGGTTGCATTCAATACCATTGCAGACTTAAGCGGCATTACGGCTGTCGTAACGGATGAAAAGCCCGGTGAACGGTGGCTGCAGGCATTTGAAGCCGCTGGGGTGGAGTGTATCTATCCGGAATGAAAGAAGAGAAACGATGAAAAGTTTTGATATAAAGACAAAAATATATTTTGGGGATCAGGCGCTGGATCGGCTGGCGGAGATTCCTTACCAGAGAGTCCTGGTCATCACGGACCCGTTCATGGCCCAGAGCAGTATGATCAATCTGGTGACGGATCCGCTGAAAAAGGGCCGCAAGGAGTTTGAGATTTTCCAGGATGTGGTTCCGGATCCGCCCATCGAAAAGATTTCCGAGGGCGTGAAGAAAATGCTGGAATACAGGCCCGATGTGATCGTGGCGGTGGGCGGCGGCTCGGCCATCGATTCGTCCAAGTCCATCCGGGAATTTGCCCTGCGGGTTGACCGCTATGGGGAAGTCGGACTGATCGCGATCCCGACGACCAGCGGGACTGGATCGGAGGTGACCTCCTTTGCAGTCGTATCAGATCCGAAGGAGCAGATGAAGTATCCGCTCGTATCCCGGGATATGACGCCCGACGAGGCGATCCTGGATGCGGAGCTGGTGAAAAGCGTGCCGCCCGCAGTGACGGCAGACACGGGAATGGATGTATTTACCCATGCGCTGGAAGCCTGCGTGAGCACAAACCGGAACGATTTTTCCACAGCACTGGCGGAAAAATCCATTGAGATTTGCGGCGTGTTCCTGCTCCGGGCCTATCTGGACGGCAGCGATACCCACGCCAGACAGAAGATGCATTCGGCGTCCTGCCTGGCAGGTCTGGCATTCAACTCCGCATCCCTGGGGCTGAATCACGGGATGGCGCACCAGCTTGGGGCGACCTTCCATATTCCCCACGGACGGGCCAATGCCATGCTGCTCCCCCATATCATTGAGTTTAACAGTGATATCAACAAGCACAGCAAAAGCCAGACGGACTATCTGCCTGCGGTAAAGCGGTATTCCACCGTGGCGCAGATATTGGGACTGAGCAGCTACAATAAGATCATGACCGTGCGCTCCCTGGTCAACTGGGTGCAGTTCATGATGAAGGAGATGGATATACCGCTGTCGATCTCCCAGATGGAGAAAATCTCGAAGGAAGAATATTTTGCCGCCATCGACCGCATGGCGGATGCGGCGCTGGCCGACGGCTGTACCGCGACCAATCCGCGGGTGCCGAGCAAGGCGGATATTATGAAGATTTATGAAGAATTGTGGTGATGTATGTTTTTGTGCCTGTGCCGTCACCCGAAAACGATCATGAAAGAGATTGGATAAAAGAAATCCTCGAAAAGGCTTGAAAATAAGCTGATTCGAGGATTTTTCCATGAACTCGTTCCTGAATGATTTCATATGGAGTCTTTGCAAAAATAGAGGATTGCCAGGCTGATACCGCCAAGAAACAGTATCAGCATAAACTGGATTCCATTTGTTACAGGCCTGAATAACTCTCCTGAATTTCCAGTTTGCACAATCAGATAAAAACAAAATGCACCTAAATAACCGCCGATTGTATTTCGCACTATGGAAGACAGGAGCAGCCCTGTAAACCCCAGGGCCATACTTGCAGCCAAAGTCCGAAAGGCATATGGAAAGAGCGGAAAGGAACAGCCGCACATTTTCATATATATTTCAAATGCAAAAATCAACAGTATTGAGCCGATGATAGAAAGCATTGTCCGCAATAAGACAATAAACCGCAGAGAGACCTGCCGAAAGGCAATCATTTCATATAAGCTGCGCGAATGTTCCTGTCGGATCAGGGGAGTAAACATTGGTATTCCAATCAATGCAGCCATTCGCTCCAAACAGTCAGCGGATTGTAAATGGTCTAAATTGGCAGTTCCATAAATCAATGGTATCATGAACAATAACGCAATCGCCGGTAAAAGTGTATATTTATAATTCATACGAATGTTTGCGGCTATGATCGTGAAAAGATTTTCGGCTTTCAATCGAAATCCCCCCTTTCCTCTTTGCGTCATAAATCATGATGGCAAAACCCACAAACAAAATTGCAATGACAAATATCAGTACCCTGTTCAAAATCAGCATATGGATATGTTCCATCATGCGTCCATATCCTTTCAAAGTATTATGACGGATAATGAGATCAAAAAGCCCGTAATTTCCCCCTGCCAATTTGTCAACAGACGGTCTGCAAAGCAGCCAGATCAACCCCGCAGGCAGGACAGCAGAATAGTTTTCCGTCAGCACCGTTACAAACAAGGCAACAGACACAACCAACAAAACCGTCGGGAAAATCCATGCGAAGATATAAGCGGCAAAAGCAAATATGTCTGCATGAATACCGATATTACGGCAATACAGCATTAACGTCACTAAAGATTTTACCGGCAGGATAAGGATGGGGAGCATGATCATGCAGCTTACTGCTGTAAAGCGGGTGATCATGATGTTTGCAGAGCTTTCTGTCCGGGGATAAATCAATGGATTCATCCTGCACCGTTTATCCTTTAACAGCAGATCAATGATGACAAATGCGGGCAGGCATAATACAATGAGGGAAATGCTGTCACAAAAATAGCGGGCAAACGCGCCTGTTACATGATCTTTTTCATAGAACTCCCGGTGCTGCTGCTCGGTGATCGGATTGTCCTGCATGTCATTTGGACCATAGTACATGGAAAGCATCGTCCAGCTAAAGTATGAATTGCGCCCGATCAGATGATTTACGAGGTCCATAATCTCTTTGAATCGGTCAAATGTAACCTGTATTTCAAATCCGCTTCCCGGATTCTCCTTAGATTGTGACAGCCCGGCATGATTCTCCACATATTCCCAGTCCTCCGGCTCTGTAATAAACTGTCCGTTCTCGAATGTACCTCCCTGTCCCGGTTTTGAGATAAAGGCGCCGCCGCCGGAAATTTGAAGATCTTCTGAATCCCGGTTTTCATCTGTGCCATTGATAGATGCTTCATCAAGACCTGTCAGCTCTTTCAAATATAAAAGGACTGCAGCCTGTTCCTTTTCGGATAGCGTTTTTCTTTTCACATATCCAAACGGATAGTATTCATAGCTGTTACTTCTGTAATTGTCTATCAGGCGTTCTGTCGCTTCCATCATCATAGTATGCTCGGTATCTTCGCTCAATTGATCGGTATTATTTGCATACGAACCATTTTCCGCTATATAAAACACGGAAGCCGGATTGTCCGTTTGGCGAAGCTCATTTGTAACAGTTGTTTCATAGTTTTGTATGACGGTTATAACTAAAGCTGCTATATACAACCAATACAGAACGCTTCGTGTGATTTTTCTGCACTCCATGAGAAATAAACACTTCATATTTTTTACCACCTTTTCCGAATATGTAATCAATTCCCGTATCCTTTTTTCATACAATTCTTACACTGCCTCCAACAAGCGCAGCAGTTCCATGTAACCGTCCTGGGCCGTCGGTACACAGGGAGCCGGACAAAAGGCAGCGGGAACACTGTCAGCCAGTACACGGATCTTGGTATCTGATAAATGTCCCTGGCTGGATAGAACGTAATAGTCCTGCTTTGCTGCCTCTAATTTATCTTTTGGAATCGTCAGTTCATACACCTTTCCCCTTGCTTTTTCAGCCAGTTGATCGATTGTTCCGGCATACAGAAGCTGCCCCGAATCCAGCACGGCTACATTTGCACATACCGATTCAATATCAGCCACAATATGAGAGGACACGATCACAATGCGGTCACTGGAAAATTCGTCCAGCAGATTATAGAACCGCAGCCGTTCTTCCGGGTCAAGGTGTGCAGTGGGTTCGTCAACGATCAAAACCTTTGGATTGTTCAGCAATGCCTGTGCAATTCCCAGCCGCCTTTTCATTCCGCCGGACAGTTTCCGAACTTTTCTTTTTCGGTGATCCCATAAATTCACCTGCTGCAAAAGATTTGGTATGCGCTCTCTTTGTATTTCCACAGGAATTTTTGACAAAGCTGCTAAATAGCGCATGGTTTCCGAGACCGACATATCCGGGTATAATGAAAATTCCTGTGGAAGATAGCCGATCAAGGTACGAATCTGCTTCGTTTCCTCCAAAGGAATATGATCAAAAGTGATTTTTCCGGCCGAGGGTTTCAACAAGGTAGATAAGATACGCATGAACGTTGTTTTTCCAGCTCCGTTGCGTCCAAGCAGCCCATACATACCGTTTTCGATTGTGAGGGAAATGTCTTTTAGAACTGCATTTTCCCCATAACTTTTTTTCAATGCTGTTATTTCGATTTGCATAAAAAAACTCTCCTTTCAACGTTTCCTGACGTTTGTGATAAGGAGAGTTTAACAGGGATTTGTCTACATTCCGTCACAATGCAGATAAATGTTCTGTTTTTATTTTTACTGTCACCCTTGCGCCTTTTCCCGGCGCATTATCAAGCTGGATAAAACCGCCATGTTTTTCTGAAAGCATTTTACATATGGATAAGCCGATACCAAAATGATCCCTTGAAGATTTTCCTTTGTAAAAACAGTTTGTTGCTTCTGCAAGGTCTTTCTGTGAAAAGCCTTTGCCGTCGTCGGTTATCATAATGATAAGAAACGGCTGTGAAAAGGAAATGTCTGCTTCAATTTTTTCTTTACAGTATCGCAGGGCATTCGAAATGATATTTTCTGTGATACGGAATACCGCTGCCGTAGAAAGAACGACGGTTTGCTGTGGAAGCTCTGATGATACACATATTTTTTTCGTGGTTTGCTTGTCAATGACAGAAAGCTGAGAAACCATTTCTTCTTCAAAATCGCTCAATGATACTTCTTGATATTCTAAACGCAGATCCTCTAAGGCTTGAATTTCATGGACGGAATCTGCGTATTCCTCTAATCTGCCTGCCGCTTGATGGATATATACCGCAATGTCCCGAATCCCTCCCTCTGTGAGAGTCCCTTTCCCTGTATTCTTATCCAAATACTCGCTATATCCTTTAATGACTGTGATCGGTGTCCGCAGATCATGGGATATGCTCGCATTGATTTTTCTTCTTTCGTCTACTAAGTTCCACATATAGCGGTTATTCCTGACCAATTCCCTGCGCATAGCTTCAAATGCGCCGCATAGTTCACCTAATTCATCATGATTTTGATAATCTATCGTAAAATCCAGATCATTGTTTGAAATATGGTCAATTCCCTGCCGCAATGCTCTCAACGGTTCTTTTAACTTGATATGATAAAAACTAATTGCAGCGAAGCCGATTCCCAGGACAGAAAATAAAACAGGCAGCAACACGATCAAAAGCTCCATAGTCCTGCATATCAGCAATTCGGTATCGGTATATTTTATATCATTATCAGATGTATCGTCTGTTGGTGTTTCCATGATATACCGTCCGTTTTCGGGATAAATATGTGCGCCATTTGCAATAAAAGCGTGTGATAATGTAATTTCGTCATGCTTCCGGGAACAGATTTTTACTGCCGTCGCAGAAAGAGCAATGACAATCATAGCAGCGATAAAAACAATAAGGCAAAAAGATTTTTTGAGCGACATACTTTTTAGTTTACCCATTTATAGCCGCACCCCCAAACAGTTTCTATATAATTCTTGTCCGTCACCTGTGCCAATTTCAAACGGATTCGCCGTATATGCTCTTTTAGAATATCACTGCTTCCCTCTGCGTCATATCCCCAAATCCTTTCATAAATCTTTTCACGGTCAAAAACCTGTCCGGCATGGACTGACAGAAATTCTAGTATATCAAATTCCTTTTTCGAAAAAGGAACAACCTGTTCCTTGCAGTACACACAGCGCCCTGCGTAATCAATAAATAATTCTCCGCACATTTTAATATCGCTGCGGCGTACCCTGTTTTCCCTCCGCAGATGGGCTTCTACACGGGCGGTCAATTCCGCAAGACTAAAGGGCTTTGTAATATAATCGTCGCCGCCGGCCTGTAAACCGACAATCTTGTCCTGCTCTGTAATACGGGAAGTCAAAAAGAGAATCGGGCAGTCAATATAATTTCGTATCTTTTTACAAAATTCCAGCCCGCTGGCCCCCGGCATATTGATATCCAATAATATCAAATCCGGCTTCTCCCCGAGTGCTTTGACCGCTTCGTCTGAATCTAAAGCTGTGTAGACAAGATACCCCTCTGTCTGAAGATGCAATTTTACCATATTGCATATAGATTCTTCATCATCAACTAAGAGAATTTTAGATGTCATTTTTTCATCCTTTCCTTTTTCCATTTATAAAAAACTGCGGCATGATAATCCTATCAGAGAAAAGTCTACAAACGGTCAAATCATCACAGCCAAATAACCATGCTTGAATGACTATTTGGCTTGTGATGGCTGCCATAGAAAAATCATTGCAGTTCAAATGGAATCTCTGCAATTACATTGAGCATATCATCGCTGCTTGTTGTTTTGTCGATGATCTTCATTACGAACTGAGATGCTTCCGCTGCATTTGCAGTAATCTCCAGGAGGGGCTGGCCGGTTGCAGGGTCGGACATATAAGAAATATGTTCCCACTCGACTTCCCCGCCGTTGGAATCATAAATCTGCGGTACCAGCGCATTGGTGTCCCATCCGAAGGGAATCCGGACAGTCAGGTGGAGATTGCTGGGGGTGGCAGTGGCTTTCATTACGGTAAAGCCCTGATTCTCCGCCGGACTGGTCAGGCTTCTGCTGCCGGACGGATCTGCGGATGCCTGAAACGCCAGCTTCCAGTTTCCGCGTATGGTCTTGTGGCCCATAGCCTCCCGGTATGCTCCGTCATAGGTGCCGATATCTTCCAGCCGCGTGCCCCCGATTGCGTTAAAATTCAGCCTGATATCCAGGGGATCCGTGGAAGTGATGCCTGTGGCATCCATGGAGATCCGTACCAGCTGGACAAATGAGCCGTCTTCGCTTTTTCGCGGCTGCATGAATACGGATGTTACCTCTGTTCCGTTCAGGAAGGCAGACGCGAAGAAGGGAAGGGAATCTCCCTCTACAAAGTTTAAGGGAGTCAGAAATTCCGAGCTGTTTAACTCCGCATCCTCTGTCCGTATGGAAAGCGTATAGTACAGGTCGTACCCGTCGAAATAAACATCCGAAACCAAAACCTCCACACCGCTGTCATCGGCAATATATCCCGGTTCTGTGCTGGTTCCGTCAGGATTGCGTTCGGCTTTTTCGAAGCTTTCGCCTGCATTTTTTTCCTGCTCTGTTAAGTTTTTCGAATACTTCTCGATCTGTTCATAGGCCGTTTTGTCTTTGGGGTCAGTCCGGCTGTTTGTAGCTTCTATTTTCGCAAACAGATTTCCAATGATAGGAAGACTCCTGGCAAGAGCCGGCTGGCTAAAGAGCACGCCGGCTGTTATGACAACAGCAAGGGCTGCGGCTGTGGCTCCGATCCAGGCAGTCACATGCCGGTTCGCTCGGTTTTTATTCTGTTTCCTTGGAGTTATCCGAACAGCATTCTTTCGATTTACATCTTTCTGCTGCATGGACAGGATGTGCCGGTAAGCTTCACTCAATTTTTCATCTACCACCTCCGGGATGATAAGCTCCCGGCAGAGGTCCTGTTTCATCTTTTCTTCTAAATTCATGGATTACACCTCCCGATATCTGGATTCCGTATAAGAACGTTCTTTCAAATAAAGCTTCTTGTATAGATCTCTGCCCCTGGAAAGCCTTGTTTTTATTGTGTTTTCATTCAATTCCAGAAGCTCGGCTATTTCTTTGACGCTGAATTGCTCCGCATAGTATAAAAGCAGGACGAGACGGTACTTGGCTTCAATCTGGTCCATCAGCCTGAAAAATTCGATATTATCGGTCACTTCCTTTTCCGGGCCGGCATAGCTGTCCTGCTCTTGAAGCTCCTGGATGGAGATCATTTTACGCCGCTCCCTGAGGATTCTCCGGCAGTGGTTCACCAGGATCTTAAACATCCAGGATTTGAATACGGCAGGATTTTTCAGGGTATCTATTTTTTCGCAGCAGGTCAGCGCCGTATCCTGGATGGCATCGGCCGCATCCGTGCTGCTTTTCAGGATTCCGAACGCAATACGGAACATTTCCTGCTTCATGCTTTCGATCAGTGTGATCAGCGCTTCGCCGTCTCCGTTCTGCGCCTGTTCGATCAGCGTGTTTTTCATGTGTATCAGCCGCTCCTTTCGTCTTTGATGCTGCAGCATATAAACCAGAGGACATAGGTTCTGACCTATTGCCATGCAAAAGGACTGCACGGCCATACATTCTGTAAAGGGAATGAACATCAGCTCGCTCTGTACTGTGTCTGGTTTATATATATTAAGATAAACCAGATGGGGAAAAGGTTTCAATATTTTTGGGAAAAGTGGAGAAAAATAGTTTTGGCTGATCTATTGACATAAAACAGTGTTGTACGTATAATGAAAATGAAGAGCGAAGATGCTCTCAAAATAGTGTTCGCTTCCTGATATGCGGCTTATAAATGGTCAGGATTACAAATAGTGTTCGCTCCCCGATATGCGGCTTATAAATGGTCGGGATCAAAATGTTTGTAAAGCTCTGTCGAAAGGCAGAGCTTTACTTTTAGGGGAGGAGGTAACCTAATGTCCAAAGCTCAACTATATTTTCTTTCGGATCAGTATTATCTTGATTTTCCATATGTATTTAAAACTAAGGTTGAGATTGTTAATGGAGAGCTAAAGATAGCAGATGGGTTGCATAAAATTAGAAAACAGATATAATAGAGATGACTCATATTTTATCTATATTCTTTAGATTTTTGAAAAAATAGATAATATGTTATCTGTTTTAGCGTTTGACTATAGGAGTATGACAATGGCGGCAGAATATGTATGGGAGACGCCGGAGGAGATGGATCTGGCGCTGGCGCAGCGTATACGGAGGATCCGGAAGCGCCGTTTGGTCTCACAGGAAAAGCTGAGCCGGATGAGCGGAGTGAGCTTCGGATCCATCAAGCGATTTGAGACTACGGGGAAGATCTCTCTGCTGTCTCTGACCAGGATTGCGGTGGCCCTGGACTGCGGGGATGAGATCCGGAACATGTTTACACAGATTCCATACCGGAATATAGAGGAGGTTATCCGTGAAAACAGATAGATATCTTCGGGTGTTTTATAAAGACAGACTGGTTGGAACGCTTGCCCTTACGCGGGAGAAGAAGGCGGCATTTGAATATGCGGATGAATGGCTGGAGGAGGGATTCCCGATCAGCCCTTTTTCCCTGCCACTGAAAAAGCAGGTATTTATTCCTGCAAAGGATTATTTTCATGGTTGTTCGGCGTATTTGCGGACAGTCTGCCGGATGCCTGGGGGAACATTCTTTTGAACCGGCTTTTGAAGAAAAACGGTGTGAATCCTGATCAGATGGATATCCTGGACCGGCTGTCGATCGTCGGAAGCTCCGGAATGGGGGCGTTGGCTTATCAGCCGGAGATTCCTCTGGGAGAAGAAGGTTCCGGGTTGGATCTGGATTACCTGGCAGAACAGTGCCAGAACATTTTACAGACAGAATATACGGAGGAATTGGATCGGCTTTATCGTCTGGGAGGGACCAGCGGCGGTGCAAGACCCAAGATTCTTACCCAGATAGACGGAGAGGATTGGATCATCAAATTTCTAGCGGGTCATATCGATGGGGAGGAGAGCGGATTTATGGAATATGAGTATGCAGAGTGTGCGGCCGCGTGCGGAATCCGGATGTCCGAGACGAGACTATTTCCTTCTCAGAAATGCAAAGGATACTTTGGGACGAAAAGATTTGACAGGGTGCACAGGGAGGGGGCAGATAACACGGAGAAAGTCCATATGCTGACAGCGGCCGCACTGCTGGAATTGGATTTCGAACAACCCAGCCTGGATTATCACAGCCTGATGAAGCTGACAAAAATTTTAACAGGGAACCATCAGGAGGATATGCGGAGTATGTTCCGAAGGATGTGCTTCAATGTGTTTGCCCATAATCGGGATGACCATTCGAAGAACTTTTCATTTCTCTATGATCAAGAGAAAGACTGCTGGCGGTTGAGTCCGGCGTATGATCTGACATACAGTACGACCTATTATGGGGAGCATACGACAACCGTGGACGGGGAAGGCGCATCTCCGGGGCGAAAGGATCTTCTGGCAGTCGGGATTGCGGCAGGGCTGGGAAAGAGGTATTGTGAAGAGGCGGCGGATGAGATTCAGGAGACAGTCAGAGAGAGACTGGGGAAGTATTTATGATTCGATTTATTGCAAAGAAGGCTTATGGAGGGCAAAAATCATGCTGAATATTATTTTCAACAGAGGCACGAAGAATATAGAAGACAAAAATTATGTGTTTAGCCCGGATACCTATTTTAAATACAACTATGAGGAAGAGTGGTTTTGAAGAGCCTTTTGATATCTGTATCAAAAACAGTGGAAATGTGGTTCATAATTATGTTGATTTTCTAAAAGAATTTCAGGAGGTGGAGATTTTTGAAGGGTAGTATCAAAGTTGTCGTTTCCACCAAAAAGCTTTAACGGTCTGATTCACCCAATCTTTTCCGGTATAATACTTGACAGATTTTTTATCTGAGAGTATCATTTTTAATAGGATAAATATCTTAAAAATCGACGGATACAACAGAAAAAGTTCATTTCTGAAAGAGAGGAATTATCAATGGCAAATGCTCATGAGGAACAGATCAGAATCGTACAGGAAACGGTAGCCGGCAAGGAAATCACTTTTGCGCATGTGATGGGGAGTCCGGCTCCGATCATATATCAGAAGCTGGGATTAAATCCACAGGTGGATTACCGATCATCCGCGATCGGGATCATGAATATGACGCCGCCGGAATCTGCGGTCATTGCGTCTGACATCGCGGTCAAGAGCGGAAATGTCTATCTCGGTTTTGCGGACCGTTTTACCGGAACGCTGATCATCACAGGCGATATCTCTGAGGTGTTCTCGGCCATGACGGAGATCGTGGATTATTTCCGGGATTCTCTGGGATATGTAGTCTGCAACATTACGAAAAGATAAGGAATTGCAGGGAAATAGACAAGTCAGGATGCATAGGTTATTTCCCTGCAATTCCTAAGTGAAACAGCATGGGATAGGAAGTGAAGCTATGGCTCGGATTACAAAGGAGGAACTGCTGGAAAAGTTGTTCCGGAATGACTATGAACATCTGAAGGGAAAGCGGCTGCGTATGACCCGTGTACGGGTTCCCGGCAAGGAGGTTTGCCTGGCACATGTGCTCAGCCCTTCTCAGACATGCATTTATCAGAATCTGGCGTTGCATATCGGTGTCCATGAAGGTGAGGATCATACCGGCGAATCCATCGGACTGATTCGTTTTACGCCGTGGGAAGCGGTGGTGGCAGCGGCTGATATAGCAGTAAAAAGCGCGGATGTGCAGGTTGGGTTTATGGATCGTTTCTGCGGTTCCCTGATCCTGACCGGAGGCTTGTCACAGGTTCAGACCGCAGTAGAAGAGGTGGTTCGTTTTTTTGGCGAAGAATTGGGATTTCGGACCTGCGAAGTCCACAAAAGATGACAGGGTAGAAGGACATGAAAAAACTATTTTTGATGGGCAGGAGTGAAGCCGGAAAAACTTCTCTGACACAGGCATTAAAGGGCGAAGAGCTTCATTATGTAAAAACACAATACACCAATACCAGCGAGGACACCATCGATTCTCCGGGCGAATACGCGGAGTCGAAGTGCTTTAGTGTAGGACTTGCATGTTTCTCCTTCGAAGCCGATGTGGTGGCCATGGTCCAGGCGGCAGACGAGCCATACAATCTGTTCGGGCCCGGCGGACGTTCTTTTATTCTGCGTCCGCTCATAGGGATCATTACAAAGGTGGATTCTCCCTATGCCAATATTCCGATGGTCAGGCAATGGCTGATCAATGCGGGATGCGAACGGATCTTTCTGATCAATAATGTGACCAGAGAGGGGATTGAAGAGCTGATGGAGTACCTGTCTGAGGATCTTCCGCCCCTGACACTGCAGCAGGCAAAACACAGGCAGGCGCTTGGGCTGAATGAATGGGACCCTGTGCCGGATTAAATTGAGAACATCTTTTGTGCAAGGGATTAACCTGGCGGAGATTGACAAGATGAAAGAATGATGGATCTGTCTGGAGCAGATAAAAAAATTAATGTGTATTATGTAAAAAAGAGACTGCTGAATGTGGCAGTCTCTTTTTTGAACGTTGTAGCAAGATATATTGAAAAAAGCAGTAATTGAAACAGCAGACTACAAACCTGTAGATCATTTTGAATATAAAAAATATAATCGGCTGTAACGAAATCCATTTTCACGGTACATATAGGCAGGAGGTAAGGCCATGAGAGATATGGAACAGATTTATCAGAAGTATATGCCCCAGGTATACCGATTCCTGTTCAGTCTTTGCCATGATATCCATATGGCCGAGGATTTGACGCAGGAGACTTTTTACCAGGCTTTGAAAGGGATCGATGACTTTCGTGGTGAATGCAGGCTCTATGTCTGGCTGTGTTCGATTGCGAAGCGGCTGTGGTACAGGGAACTGAAAAAGAAGGAACGGGAAAAGCCGTTAGAGGCTGTGGAAGAAACAGCGACAGCCAAATCGGGCACAGAGGATTCTGCAATTCAGAAGGTCGAGGTACTGCGGCTGTATAAAATCCTTCATTCCTTTGAGGAGCCGCTCAGAGAAGTCATGTATCTGCGCCTGAACGGTAATTTTACATTCAAAGAAATCGGGGAAATCATGGGAAAAGACGAAAACTGGGCAAGAGTTACATTTTACCGCGGCAAACAGCGGATCAGAAAGGAGAGCCACTATGAAATGTGAGATTGTACGGGACTTATTGCCATTGTATGTAGATGGGCTGACAAGTGAAGTGACCAGTAAAGAGATTGACAGGCATTTAAAATCCTGTAAAGAATGCAGGATGTATTATCAGGAAATGGCAGGAGAAATTCCGGACACAGTTCCGATCAGTGAAGAAGAGCTTCGGGATGTGGAACTGCTCAGGAAGATCAGGAGAAAAAACCGCTGGAGGGTAATCGGCTTGCTGGCCGGAGGATTTTTAACGGCCGCAGGAATTTTCTGCCTTATGTTTCCGCTGTCATTCAGGCAGGTGAGATATGATGAGGTGAAGATTGATTATGGAGTACGTGGAAACACGGCATACTGTTCGCTCGAAACAAAACCGGGTTATGAGATATGTGTTTCCGGAGAATCCAGAGAGAATACGATGGATATAAAAATTCTGTCTGTAAGGAAGCTGGGAGGTTACGCAAAAGATAATAAGGCAGATAAGGCAGAATGGGAGAATGTGATTGGAACAGACGAGGATCCGTGCAGGTGGCGAATTGAATTTCGGGATAAAGTCATTGTGATCGAGAATGGGCAGCTGGTGGAAGAAAAAAATTTGTAAGAAAAAAGAAGAACGCAGACCACACATCCGCGTTCTTCTCTTTTTCTCCGTCGGTCAGAAAGCTCTATAACCGCCGTATTTTAATATACATCCTTCCACTCGTCAATATTGTCAGCGTCGAACTTGAACGGTGCGCCCAGGATCATCTCTGTACCGCCGTCATCTGCCGCTACAATCTCATAGTCGCCCATGTCGCCTGCGGTGAACTTGTCGCCTTCAGCGCCTGTGATGGTTCCGTCAACCAGTGCCATGGAAGTATAAGCTCCAAGACGTCCGAGGTCGATCGGGTTCCACAGATACATATACGGGCAGGAGTGGTCGTCATCGTCGCCGATGTACTCAGCCATTTCAGACGGAAGTCCAAGACCTGTCAGCTTCACGGAGGACTTTTCATCCTGAAGAACCTTAGCTGCCGCGTTGATACCAACAGTTGTCGGAGCACAGATCACTTTCAGATCCGGATATTTTGCAAGCAGAGCCTGTGTCTGGTCGGTGGATTTCTGCGGCTCGTCATCGCCGTAAGCAACCTCTACCAGCTCCAGCCCTGAATACTTGTCGTCACTTTCCATGACTTCCTTCATCGCGTCGATCCATGCATTCTGGTTTGCTGCCTGTGATGTAGCAGACAGAACTGCCCACTGTCCTTCTCCGCCGGAGATATCAAGTACGGCATCCATCAGAGCCTGTCCGATCTCCTGTACACCTGCCTGGTTTACAAATACCTGGCGGCTGTCCGGATTGGTCTTGGAATCTTCACAGCATACCTTGATGCCTGCGTCCATTGCTTCTTCCAAAGCTGCCTGCAGCGCGTTCTCATCGTTTGCCGCGATACAGATGGAGTCAACGCCTTGGGAGATCAGGGACTGGATTACGGAAACCTGAGCGTCCGCTGTCGGAGCTTCCGGATGCTTTACGATTGCCGTGCCGCCTGCTGCTTCAATGACTTCCTGGAAACCGTCCGCTGTCTTCTCGTTGAACGGGTTTCCTGCGGATTTTGTAACGATCGCATATGTACCGCTGCCGCTTTCTCCGCCTTCATCACCGGCTTCTTCTGCATCGCCGCCTGCATCGTCAGCAGCTTCGCTGCTGCTGCCGCTGTCAGCATTTCCGCTGTCGCTGTTTCCGCTGCCGCATCCAACTGCCATCGTAGCGACCATAGCTGTGCACAATAAAGCGCTTAATAATTTTTTCTTCATGCTTCTTTCCTCCCTGGAATATGATTTTTTATACAAAGTATCCCCTGTCCGGCGAAGCTGCCTGATCGAATGAAGTCCGCCCGCCCCATCAGTCATACCTTGTTGGACGAAGTCCACCCGCCCGAAGGGCATGCATTAAGGTGTGCCCTTCGGGATGCATGAAAGGATGCCCTTTGAGCATGGATTCTGGAGATGACTTCTGAATATAAGCAGTTCATCCGCCGAATCAGGCCCGGATACCTGGTATCATGAAATAAGTAGTATAAAAAGGTTTCAATATAACAAATAATACAACAGATTATCTTTACGCTTTCTTCTTTACATTCAGCTTTGCTGAAATATTCGGCAGCAGTACCGCCAGGATCAGCAGGATTCCCAGTATGATCAGGATCAGCTGCGGGTTCATGTTGATCTGTCCAAGACCAATCCGCAGGCAGATGATGGTAAAGCCGGAAATGATTCCGCCCAGCAGTCTTCCTTTTCCGCCGGAAGTGGAGATTCCGCCGAATACTGCCATTGCGATGGCATCCATCTCAAATCCGTTTCCTGTGGTGGTGTTCGCCCCGTACAGGACGGAAGTCAAAAACAGCGCTGCCAGCCCGGCCATGAAGCCCATGACCGTATAGATGATCAGCCGGATGGTCTGTACATGGATTCCGGAATAATATGCCGCCAGCCGGTTGGAACCGATGGCATATACGCTCCGGCCGAAGGTGGTCTTTGCCAGGACCACGCTGAACAATACGGCCATGATGATCACGACAAAGAAAATGTAAGGAATGATCCCGACTTTCCCGGCGATCATACGGAAGCCGTCCGCATTGGTCAGGGAAATGGATCCGCCGCTTCCCAGTGCGATCTCCGCGATCCCGCGGAATACGATCTGAGTTCCCAGCGTTACGATCATGGGCGGCAGCTCCTGAAAGTTGGTCAGGATCAGCCCGTTCACCAGACCGCATACTGTTCCCACCAGCAAAGCGACCAGGATTACTACCCCGAAGGGAAGCCCCTTATTGGAAGCCATGCAGGTCATCGTAGCAGACAGGCAGACCGTAGCGCCTACGGAGATATCAATCTCACCGAGTACCAGGATGAAGGCCATGGGGAACAGCAGGAACATCTCTGTCAGGTACTTCGGCATTTCTCTCAAAACGTTGCTGAACTGATAGCTTTGGGAGATCCCTGCACAAAAAATATTGATCAGGATAAACAATACGACTAACATGCCTTCCCAGCAGAATAATGTCTTTTTCAGAGATTTCTCCGGGACATTGGCAATCGTTCTTCCGGATTTTCCAGCCATAGTTACATCTCCCTCCCTTTCAGATTGTTCTTATCCATCATGCGCTGCGTGATGACATTGAGCACGATCACGACCAGAATGATGACACCCTTTACCGTGTTCTGCGCGATCGCTTCAATTCCCACAAGCGGAAGTGCCTTCGCGATGATCGCCAGGATCAGGGAGCCTAAGAGTGCTCCGGCTACGCTTCCCCGGCCGCCTGCCATGCTGACGCCGCCGATGACGCAGGCCGCGATGACATCCATCTCTCTGCCGTACAGCATATTCGGCTGCGCCGAGGAGTAAATGGAAACCGCCAGCGCCCCGCACAGTCCTGCCAGTGTGCCCATCACCGTATAGACCAGCAGCTCTACATTTGCCGTATTGATACCGGAGATCTGGGCTGCTTCCCGGTTGCTTCCCACCGCATAGACCATTCTTCCGATTTTAGTCCATTTCATGACGATGAAGAAAATGATATAGCAGATCACCATGACGATGATCACGTTGTTCACGCCGAGTACGCTTCCCAGCGCAAAGTCCTTAAAGGTTCCCAGGTTTTCCGCGCTGGCCCACTGGCTGTTGGCGATGATGTAGGCAAGTCCGCGGTATATGTACATAAAGCCCATTGTGGCAATGATCGGAAGTACTTTTCCTCTGGAAATGATCAGCCCGATCAGCAGGCCGCACAGTGCGCCGATTCCGATGGCGATCAGGAATAATACGAAGGTATTCTGCACCATGCCGTATTTCATCAGCATACCGACCGACATACCGGAAAATGCAAGCGTGGAAGCGATGGAGATATCAATTCCGCCGATCAGCAGTACTCCCAGCATTCCCAGGGTCATGATCATGATGACCGCATTGTTTTTCAACATATCTGAAATG
>CATLCV010000092.1 GCA_949893755.1 uncultured Lachnospiraceae bacterium
TATTAATTCGCATAATTTTTATTTTACAACAGGAGCCAGATTTTACAAGTATCTGGCTCCATTTTTTGGACTAAGAAAACTTGTAGTAAAATAAGGGCTGAAGCACTATATTAGTGCAACAGCCCCGCTTCCAGTTCCATCCCACGGTCCGGAACAAACTGGTGATAGACGGGGACTCGGCGGCGGTGGTGCGCCGTGTCTTCGATATGACTTTGCAGGGGATGGGCAGTACCGCCATTGCCCGCAGGCTGAACAGCGAGGGTGTCCTGACCCCCGGCGCCTACTTCCGGCAGAAAAATCCGGGGAGCGGACGGTTCCGCAAAGCCTCCGAAAAGAACGGCTGGACGGCGGCCACTGTGCTGAACATCCTCCACCAGTATGAGTACACCGGGGCGCTGGTGGGGCGCAAGCGGTACAAGGCCGGCCTCCATGAAAAGCGGACCGTCCCGCAGGATAAGTCCGACTGGATCATCTATGAGGGGGCGCATGACGCCATCATCAGCAGGGCGGACTTCAACCGGGCGCAGGAGATCATCCGGCAGAGGCCCAGGCGGGCAAAAGGCACATCACAGGAGTATCCACTGAAAGGGCTTCTCAAATGCGGCAACTGCCATCGGACATTGAGTCGTTTCCACAGTACGGCGGGATACTACTACCGATGCACCAAGAGCAGGGCGGACGAGAACAGCGATTGCCCGAAGGGGAAACTGTTCTCCGAGAAGGAGATTGAGGGCATCATCTTCCGGGCGGTCATGCAGATGCTGGCGATGTGCCAGGAGCGGAAAAAGCAGAAGTCCTCCCTGATGCTGACCCGCAAGGAGCGTATCGCCGCCTGTGTCACGGAGCTTCAAAAGCTGGAACAGCAGCAGGAACGGTACAGGCAGGAGAAGTTCCGGGCCTATGAGGATTTCAGCGGCGGGACGCTGACGAAGGATGCCTACCTGAAACAGCGGGCAGACATTGACAGTAAACTCGCCGCCGCCAAAGCCGAGCAGGAGGCGCAGGAACAGCTTTTATCTGAACTGGAGCATCTGGTCTTTCAGGATAAGGCGCAGGAGGATGATGTGTTCACCTCCTTTGTCGGGGCAACGGAGCTGACGGCGGAACTGGCGCAGACCTTCATCAAGGAAGTGCTGGTGTCCTCTCCCACCGAGATCGAGATCGTCTGGAAGTTCCGGGACGTGTTTGATTTGCAGGGGCATGACAACTGATAAAGGTTTCTACTTCACGATAAAGCGGATGCCGGGGGCGGTCTGGGAAAGACCTGTTGGCCGCCTCTGGCATCCGTAAAAAATTTGGTGTTTAGTTGACACAAGGAGATCTGTCCAGGCTTGGGAGGAATTATGTGGAGGCCGGCAATTATATTGAGCGGGTGTTCCCGTTTCTGGATGTGCGGTTTATTTCGGTGAATGATGGGTTTGATTCTTTCCGGTGCGGGACGGATTTGTCCATGCCTTTGAAGAATATCGTGAATGAGTATTATGCGAAGGATATTTCCCGGAAGGTGACTTCTGCTTTGAATACGGCGCGGGCGGAGGGGAAGTTTGTGATCAAGCTGGCTCCTTACGGGTATCTGAAATCGCCGCAGGATAAGCAGAGCCTGGTGGTGGACGGGGAGACGGCGGGGGTTGTGAAGCGTATCTTCCGGCTGTTCCTGGAGGGGAACGGCTATGGGAGGATTGCGGGAATCCTGAACGGGTAGGGCATCCCATGTCCGGAGGTCTACCGGAAGTCAAGGGGGCTTCCGGTGACGGGGCATAAGGTGTGTGTGGAATGGACGGGGATCGTGGTGAAGCGGCTGTTGTCGAATGAGTATTATACGGGGGATTCTGTCCATGGGAAGACTGGCGGGAAGCTGTTTGGGGGCGGCTCCGGCGGGGGAGAGGACGCTGGCGGGTATGTGGTAAGGGATACCCATGAGGCGCTGGTCTCCAGGGCTGATTTTGACAGGGTGCAGGAGATGAAGGCGGAGCAGGCGCGGGTTTATAACGGGAAACGTGCGGAGGGCAGGCGCTGTGCGGCGGGGAGGAATAAGTTTAAGAAGAAGGTGGTGTGCAGTGACTGTGGGAAGACGATGTATCTGTTCCGGGCGGTATCACAGGAGGGGGATAAGTTTTTTTATGGCTGCAGCTCCCATAACAGGAGCCGGAAGGTGTGTCCGTACCGGCATAAGGTCATGCTGGGGGATCTGGAGGCTGCGGTGTTCGGGGTTATCAGGAGCCATATGGATGCCTGTCTGGATGCGGAGCGGCTGGTCCGGAAGCTGAATGCCGGGAGGCAGGGGATGGAGCGGTACAGGCTGATGTCCAGGCAGGCGGAACGTATCCGGGAGAGGATGCGGCAGGCTGCGGGGAAGAAGGCGGGGCTGTATGTGGATTTTGCGGAGCGGCTGATTGACGGGGAGGTATATGCGGCGCTGTCGGAGCGGTATACGAAGGAGGCGGAGGCGCTTTCTGCGGAGCTGGAGCGGCTGCTGGAGGAGCGGGAGAGGTATGAGAGGGATTTTCATATAGAGGAAGGCTGGGAGAAGACGGTGCGCGGGTTCCTGGGGGAGCGGGAGCTGACCCAGGAGATGGTGGACGCTTTTGTGACGAGGGTTTCTGTGGACAGGGACGGGAACTGTGAGGTGGTTCTGGCCTATGATGATATGCTTGCGGAGCTTTTGGGGGCTGTGAGGGAAAGGGAGGCGGAGAATGATGAAGATTGATGTGGTGGCAAAGTATATCCGGCTGTCGGATGAGGATGTGGATACCGGGAGGGGCGTGAAGCAGGAGAGCAACAGTGTTGTGTCCCAGAGGCGGCTTCTGGACGGGTTTATTGAGGGGGATGCGGGGCTTAGAAGGTGCCGGGTGCTGGAATTTTGTGATGACGGGTTCAGCGGGACCGATTTCCGGCGCCCCGGTTTTGAGGGCATGATGGAGGCGGTGAAGCGTGGGGAGATTGGCTGTGTCATTGTGAAGGATTTTTCCCGTCTGGGGAGGGATTATATTGAGGTGGGGAGTTATCTGGAACAGATTTTCCCGCTGATGGAGGTGCGGTGTATTTCGGTGAATGACCATTATGACAGTGAGGGTGTGCTGGGGACGGCTGGCGGTCTGAATGTGGCGTTTAAGAACCTGATTAATATGCTGTACAGCAGGGATTTGTCTAAGAAGATACGGTCTGCGCAGATGGCGCGGGCGCGGAAAGGGGAGTATCTGGGCGGGTTTGCCAGGTATGGGTATGAGAAGTCCCCGGAGGATAAGCACCGGTTGGTGGTTGACTCGGAGGCGGCGGAGGTGGTGAGGAAGATTTTTACCATGGCGGCGGAAGGGGTTACGGTTTCGGGGATTGCGCGTTATCTGAATGATAATGGTGTGCTTACCTGCGTGGAGTATAAGCAGGGGAAGAACAGCCGGTATCAGCATCCGGGTGGCGGGGTGAAGAAGCTGTGGGGGCCCCAGTCGGTGCGCTCTATTTTGTCGGATGAGACTTATATCGGGAAGGTGGTGTGGAACCGTTCGGAAAAGTCTATCACTACGGGGAAGCGGATGCTGTGGCATGACCGTTCGGAGTGGGTGGTTGTGGACGGGCAGCATGAGCCGCTGGTGTCGGAGGAATTGTTTGCTTTGGCGAATGAGAGGGCGAAGCCGAGGAAGAGGAACAGGAGCGGCGTGGATATGAGCGGCTTTAAGCGGGAGGTGCTGTTTGTGTGCGGGTACTGCGGGCGGTCTATGGTGAAGAAGAATCATAAGTATTGCTGCCGTTACCGGACCTGCGGGACTGATACGGAGTGCCGGAGGGCGGTGGAGGATATGGAGAAGCTGGAAGGGAGTGTTATGGAGTATGTGCGGAAGACGGCGGAGGTGATGCTGGACGATTCCAGGCGGAAGGATGTGGAAGCGGAGCGGGAGGCATTGGGGAGGAAGCTGGAGTCTCTGCGGAGGGAGAAGGAGCGGATTTCGGCGGAGAAGATGTTTTTGTATGATAAGTACCGGTCCGGGGGTATGTCGCGGGAGCAGTTTGTGGCGAGGACGGGGAGTATGGGGGTACGGGTTGAGGAGATTGGGAAGGAGAGGGGGGCGGCAGAGGATGGGATTGAGAGACTGAAAGGGTGTGGATTCCAGGAGGGGGAGGCTGTGTTGGAAGGGATAGTGGCTCTGCGGGAGTTTGATAAGGGGGTGCTGCGGAAGGGGATTGAGAGGATCAGGGTGTTTGGAGAGGGTAGGATTGAGGTTGTTTGGAAGGGTGGGGATATGTTCGGCGGGGGAGATTCGTAAAAATTTGTAGAAAGATTGACGGAGCCATGAGCGGGGTGCTTGTGGCTTTGGTGGTTTTGGGGTATAATAGTAAAGAGTTAAAACACATTTTTGATGTATTAAAGTGATTGGAAATACAATATAAGGGTAAAGTGTTGATTTTTTGAATAAGGACTAATGATATTATGGAGGCCGATTTATGAAAGATATTATGGAATGTACAGATGATTATTTAATGTTAGAATTATCGATAAATAAAGCGGTAAGGGTGGATTTGACGTATCAACCAGAAGAGACGATGAGCCATGTGGATGAACAATATCCCTATGTTGAATATGTTACGAAAGTATCGCTTGGATATCAGAAACTATTAAATTTTATTAACAACACAGAAGGAGAATGCATAATACATGGGAACTGTCCTAATTGTAAAGAGGCAACTTATTACAAAGTAGGACGTGGATATGAACTGGATAAGGAAATGCTTTCATTAGTATTACGTAGTTATGTGGATGAACAAATTGATTGTGAGGATACTTATATACCAGATCCTGATTTTGAAATGAGAAACAAGGCAGAAACGCTGGTAAGAAAGGTGAAATTTTTTGATAAAAAATTTCAATGTCCTAAGTGTAAAGAAGTTTACCGAGCTTCCTTTGCATTAGAATATCATGAAAAACTAATAGAAGATGTTTATGATTGTGAAATTGTTTTAATTAAAATAGGGCAGTATCCAAGTTTGCAGGAATTTGCCATTATAGATTTTAAGGGATTTAATAAGGCGCTGGATGCTTTAAAGATTAAAAATGACTATAGAAATGCAATAAGAAATCATATAGATGGAGATAATATTGCAGCTTATGTTTATCTTCGTAGAATTGTAGAGAATATTATTATGGATTCATATAGAGATAATAAGAAAAAACTAAATATTAGTGATAATGAGTTTGAAAAACTTCGTACAAAAGAAAAGATTAGTACATTAAAGGATTACCTGCCTAAGTTTCTTTATAACAATAAAGAAATATATTCAGTTGTTAGTGCGGGAATACATACTTTAACTGAACAACAATGTGAAAAATATTATGATACAATAAAGGATGCGATTGATATTATTTTGCACCAAGAAGAGGCAAGGAGGAAAGAACTTAATTTAATGAAAAAAACAACTAAAGGAATACAAAGTGCTGTGAGTGAGATTGAATCATAGTTTTAAGTGAGCTGATCTTCAAATATGCATAAAAAAGTTGAAAAATTTTTTGTCCTTTACTTGACACGGGCAGAACCAAAAGACTATGAGGTATATGATTTTGTTCTGAAAAATTACTATCGGTTACGATTTAGTTCGGCTGTGGCAACAGATGTAAAAGAAGTTGGTCGTAATCCTAAACGCATACAGCGAGAAGTACGGAAACAGGTACAGAATACCGGGATAGGTACAAAATCGCAACAGGCTTTGAAATTACAGCAGGAGCAGTTGAAAACTGAACGTAAGATAGTGAGCCGGGAACAACGGGAAGCGGAGAAACAGCGGCAGTTTGAACTGAAACAGCAGAGAAGAAAGGAGAAGCATAGAGGGAGATAATGCCATTTAGTGAAGATATAAAAATTAAAGCATTGGTATCGTGTGGGAGAAAATGTTGTGTTTGTCACAAATTTTGTGGAAATAATGTACAGGAAAAGCAGATGGGTATGATACCTGTTTGCTCTGAAACTGTAAATAAGGCGTAAAATATAGATATTATAGCCATGAAAACCCTTAAAAAGCCATGAAATATTTAACAATTATGTTATAGATATAGGGAGTTCGAATAGTACAAGGGTGTATTATTTATTTTATATGGCAGGCAGTCTATGAGATTGCCTGTCATATTTGCAATTTCTTATTTCAAAAAAATATAGTTGATAAAGTGTTGCCAATAGAAATGTGTATTTATATCTTTAAGGCAAATAGCTGATGAGGGTAGTATGTGAAAAGTACAAAAAAGGGCTATGTAAATGAAGATTATAAGAATAGTATTTTGATTGAGGAAAAGACCTTTTTGGTATATAATAATTTGTAATAAGATTTTCTGGAATACCAATTTTCTTGGAAAAATTATAGAGAGGATGCGATGTTATGGTAACAACTGAATCTGTGACAATAAGAGTGCCAGTAGGAATGTCAAAATATTTGAAGGTTATGAACTCGGAAACAGAGCTTATCAGAAATGCACTTTTGCTCTATCCGTATATATTAAATCGGACTATATCACATGGTGGTGCGGCAGAAATTTTGGGGATCCGAAAATCCGAATTGATTGATATTTATGATAAATTGGGATATTCCTATTTGGATATGACAATGGACGAACTTGATTTGGAGCTGGAGACGTTCAGAAAGTTGAAAAAGAGGGAGGATTCAGAATGATAGTTGTATCGGATACAACACCATTGATATCACTTCTTAAAAGAGCAACCGGACTGGACCAAGGGGAGAGTGAAGCAATTATCCTGACTGATGAGCAAAATGCTGATGTATTATTGATGGATGAAGCAAAAGGAAGAACGATATCTTTTCAAATGGGATTCAAGATAATGGGGACAATAGGTATACTTATGGCAGCCTATGAAGAAGATGAACTGACAGCAGATGAAGTGAGAAAGTGTGTCGAAGGCTTGCAAAGAGCCGGAAGACATATTAGTCACAAGCATTATCAGATGTTGTTGGATAAGTTAAATGACTGATTGATTTTTGCTTCTATACTTATCTATGGATTCTGTTTTGCTTCTAAAAGCGGTTGAAATTTTTAATGGATTATATGAAAAATATAAAAATCTGAAATTACCAGTAAAATCTGTTTTGATAGACTCATTGGGTGAACTTGGACTAGATATGTTTTTACATTTCTCCGCAGGATTAGTAGTTTGTGATTTATCTTTTCATAATCCAAATGTTTTTTATGAGCTATCTTTGAGACATTCGACTAAAAGACCAACCATACATATTATAAGAAAGAGAGATGGAATTCCGTTTGATGTAAATGATTTTCGAACTATAATAAAATAGCATTTGAGTATGATACGTCAAGAGAAGGACAATATACCAGTTTTCATATTAACGAACTATCTAATATGAATTTTGAGATAAAGTCTTGTTATCCACTTGAATGGAAAGATGAAAGTATTGATATTATAACGATATGTTGCGCATTTCATCATTTTGATAATCCGCAAGGATTTGTAAATGAATGTAAAAGAGTTTTAAAGAGAAACAAAACCGTACAGGTTTATAGAAAGGATAAAGGGGTATTTCTTAAAGCTAAAAAGTAGCAACAAATCCCGAATTTGTAGTAAACTATGTCAATCAATATAGCAGAAACATTTGAGTTATTGCTAGATAATAATGTTGCATACAAAGAAAAGTCAGGATTAAGGACGGTATGATATGAAGATAATAAACAGGGATATAGATAGCGGAAAGCCCTTTGACTGGGGGAAAACGTCTTTCGATTATGCGAAATTCCGTGACATTTATCCACAAGAGTTTTATCAAAGAATTGTTGACCGAAAATTATGCTTGGACGGACAATCTGTCCTTGATATTGGAACAGGAACGGGCGTTCTTCCTAGAAATATGTATCAATATGGGGCGAAGTGGACGGCTGCGGATATTTCAGAAAACCAAATTGAACAAGCGGAAATTCTCTCAAAAGGTATGGATATAGATTATCATGTTATATCAACAGAGGATATAAGCTTTTCGGATAATTCTTTTGATGTAATTACAGCATGTCAGTGTTTTTGGTATTTCGACCATGAAGCTGTTATGCCTAAGTTTTATCGTATGCTGAAACAAGGGGGAAGTATTCTTGTTTTATATATGGCATGGCTGCCGTTTGAGGATGAGATTGCAGGAGCCAGTGAAAAACTCGTATTAAAATATAATCCAAATTGGAGTGGCGCAGGAGAAACGAAACATCCAATAGACATACCAGATTGTTATAAAGAAAACTTTGCGCTTGTATATCATGAAGAATTTACTCTAAGAATACCGTTTACCCGTGAAAGCTGGAATGGAAGAATGAAGGCTTGCCGTGGAATCGGCGCTTCACTTACCGAGAAAGAGATTTCGATGTGGGAACAAGAGCATATGATGCTCCTTGAACAAATTGCGTTGAGTGAATTTGATATTTTACACTATGCTGCCATTGCAGAGCTTAAAAAGCATTAAAATTTGTTGAACAGCCAGAGCTTCAAGTTTATATTGAAAAGACAGGAACGTATGGAGAATGCCACATTTTATGGAAAAATAAGCAGCTATGTGGTAATATATAGAGGCAAAGATAAAAACACAACGCAAGATTATAAGCCGGGAGCAGCGGGAAGCAGAGAAACAGCGTCAGTTTGAACTGAAACAGCAGAAAAGGAAAGAAAAGCACAGGGGCAGATAATATGATTTACTTCATGTGGAATGGGAGGGATTCCTTTGTTTAAGAAAAAAGATACGAAGACTGTACAGAGTGCAAAGGCACAGGCAAAAAAGCCGGCAGCTAAAAGCGGGAAAGCACAGACGAGTAAAGCTGCGGCAAAAAAAGGGAAAACACAGACGGGAAAAACTGCTGCTAAGGGTGGGAAGCAGGCGGCTCAGAGCAAAGCAACGCAGGATCGAAGTGACGCGGTACTTGCCAAATTAATGGCAATAGAAAAAGAGACGAGATTAAAGGAGGCGAGAGACCAGGTGGACCAGCTGGATGATGAGAATATCGCTGCGAATATTGAACAGCTATTGAAGATTATCAGGTCGGGAGAATAGCCGGAAAGCTGGTTTATGAGATCATGGAGAAAAAACTGAAAGCAAATTACGCCGTAAAAATGTATAGAAAAGCCGGGTTTGAAGCAGTGGATGAAAAGGAAGAGGAATATATCATGGTCCGCCGGCTGCAGGGGAGAGACTTATGGTGATGCAAGAGATCGACAGAGTAAAATTCAGGCTCAGAACACCCTGTGACCTCACATGGATCAAAAAGTACGGAACCGTATTTTCTGTGATTGACGCGACCGGTTCAGGATGCATCTGTTTTGGTGTGGAAGATGAAAATGACAGGTATTTCATCAAAGTGGCAGGCGTGAATACGGTGGATGCGGAAATCTCGCCGGAGGAGTCGGTGAAAACCCTGAAAAATGCCGCAGGCCTGTATCAGACCTTAAAGCATCCCAACCTGGCAGAGCTGATCGAGCATTATCCGGTTTCTGACTATTATGCGGCAGTGTTTCGATGGGCTGAGGGCGGCTGCCTGTTCGATTACTGGAATTTTGAAAAATACGACAGGACCCCGGGGCTGACCAGCCCTGCGGAGAGGTTCAAAGGCCTGCCGGCCGAGCGGAAGCTTTCTGCGGTAGAATGTCTTTTCTCTTTTTTGGAAACCGTTGCGGCTAACCAATATGTGGCTGTGGATTTTTACGATGGAAGTCTGATCTATGATTTTGAGACAGACAAGATGACGATCTGTGATATTGATCTGTTCCGGAAGCAGCCTGCCCGCAATGATATGGGAGAGGCATACTGGGGGACAAAAAGACTGAAAGCTCCGGAAGAGTATATCCTGGGAGCCGTGATTGATGAGACGACCAATGTATTTACATTAGGGGCGCTGATCTTCGATTTCTTTGGAAAGTATACCCGGGAGGAAATTGAAAGGAGATATACGGAAAAACGATTTCTGCCATGCGATGCAGAAAATTGGACATTGGACAGAGACTTATATATCGCGGCGCGAAAGGCTGTTGAGCCTGACAGGACAAAAAGGTACAAGACGATCTCTGATTTCCGAAGAGCATTTATACGGCAGGAATGACAGAGGTACGAGATGGGGGATGATCAGCATTTTTATATTCGGCAGAGCTTCATTTGAAGCAGGGACTGCGGGAATAAAAAAAATTCCTCTGATTTCCTGTCTTTGATTATCATTCAGAGGAAAAATGCCGAAATACCATAAGAAGGCATCAGCCTTTTCAACAAAAAAAGGTATTTGCCATACCGGAAAGGAGATGACATTATGGCAGTTGGTTCAGTATCCAGTTATAGTCCCATGTTTAACTATCAGGGCTGGGTTGACAATGCAAACTCTCGGACAGAAGCTTTGTCGGAGCAGATTGGTTATGATCCTGCAGAGAGTACGGATAAGACATCGAGTTCCAGCAGTACTTCAAGCACAAATAAGACATCCAGCAGCTACAGCAACAGCAGTGCTGCGACTAGCGCGTCTTCATTTTTGCTGAATTATAAGCAGTCCCTTATGGATCTGGAGTCCGCTTCCAAGAAGCTGCAGGTTGGCGCCAAGGACAATGTGTTCTCTAAGTATGAGAGTGCTGTTTCGGCATTATCCAAGGCCGGAACCGAGGACGAGAGAAAAGCAGCGCAGGCAAAGGTGGATAAGGCGCAGGAAGATATCATATCCGCGATCACTGATTTCGCAGATAAGTACAACAATACAATATCTTTCCTTGAGAGCAATTCAAACCGCAGTGCGGGTGCAGCGCGTCAGCTGGAATCTCTGAAGAGATCCCTTCCGACCGAAAATGCAATGAAAAAAGCACTGGGAATGAGCCTCAGTACCACCGGCAGGCTCCAAGTGGATAAGGATGAATTGAAGAAGTCGCTGGATCGCGGCTATGATCTTGCAAAGGACGTGATGGGCGGCCAGTATGGTATTGCACAGCGTACCGGTTCCAAAGCAAGCACAATCCTGGATTCATCAATTGACACTGTAGTGGGGAGTTCTAAGACACAATCTTCTTCGACATCTAAGGACAAGAATTCTTCCGCAGCAGGTGTTGACTTCTCCGATCTCTCATCGGATGATTCTATGTCCGCATATTTTACATCTTTTGCAAGCTTTGCAAAGAGCGGAGCTTACAACCTCAGCAATTATTATGCGGTTGGTATGCTTCTGAATACTCTGGTATAGGGATGTGGAATCCAAAGCCCACGTAAATGATGAGTTTGCGTGGGTTTTTTATATACAAAAACTGCAATGAGGAGGGCCTTTATCTGCGGATCAGATCAAAGCATAACCGGATCGGCAGGAAACGGACGAAGTGTTCAAAGGTGTTCAAGCGATAACGTACAAAAAAGCGGAGGAAACGTCCATCTTACAGCGTTTCCTCCGCTTTTTAGAACTGCCGCAGACCGGAATCGAACCGGTACGGGTATCACTACCCACGGGATTTTAAGTCCCGGGCGTCTGCCAGTTCCGCCACTGCGGCATATGGTATGGGGCCTATAGGGCTCGAACCTATGACCCTCTGCTTGTAAGGCAGATGCTCTCCCAGCTGAGCTAAGACCCCATCAACCTTAAAAAAATATCAGATAAAATATAAATGACAATCCTCTTATCTGATAAACGACCCAGAAGAGACTCGAACTCTCGACCTCCGCCGTGACAGGGCGGCGCTCTAACCAACTGAGCCACTGGGCCGTATAAAAAATATACAATACATTATAATAGATTATCCTGTATTGTGCAACATATAAAATATCGAATCTTGTCAATATTCAAATACTTTATATGAAAATGGACCTTCGGGGACTCGAACCCAGGACCGATCGGTTATGAGCCGATTGCTCTGACCAACTGAGCTAAAGGTCCAAATTATGTCCCTTATAGGAACAAAGCCGATGATCGGACTCGAACCGATAACCTGCTGATTACAAATCAGCTGCTCTGCCAATTGAGCCACATCGGCAAATCATACTTCGAAAAATAAACCCGTATCATTCACTGCGTATCTGATGATGCAAATACAATACAGAAACAAGATAAACGAATGACTCCGACGGGAATCGAACCCGTGTTACCGCCGTGAAAGGGCGATGTCTTAACCGCTTGACCACGGAGCCAGTATCACGCGCCTTGACAAGTGACATCGTAGCGACAATTTGAATGATAGCATATATTTTGTCGGTTTGCAAGCATTTTTTTATTTTTATGTTGCTGATTTTCTGGAAGCGAAGTATAATCGTTACAGGTCACGCAGGTTTTCATATATACCCACGGCCCATTTATCTGGAGCGCAGTATAGAACAGCGGTATCTCCTACAATAAATATAGAAAGAACAGAGGACAGAGCTATGAATTTGGATGCGGAGAACGCCAAGGTTGCAGAGGAAGGGGACACATTTCCTGAGCAGTTGACAGAAGAACATACATTAGACGAAGAGCTTCATATACATATGCATGAAAACGGCATCGCCCACAGCCATGGGAAGGGGCACAGGCATGTTCACAGCAAGGCGGAAAAGAAAGCGGTACTGAACCGGCTTTCCAAGGCGATCGGCCATCTGGAAGCGGTCAAGCGTATGGTGGAGCGGGATGCGGACTGCAGTGAGGTCCTGATCCAGCTGGCGGCCGTCCGTTCCGCGATCAACAATACAGGGAAAGTCGTTTTGAAAAATCATATGAACCACTGTATTGTGGAAGCAGTGGAAGAAAACGACCAGGATGCGATCACAAAGCTGAGCGAAGCGATCGACAAGTTTATAAAATAGCGTAATGAAAACCAGCCGAACCGGGCATACTGTTCATGCAGGAAGATAAGGAGGCTGGTTTTTATGATAGAAGAAGATACAATAAAGCTGCTCAGAGAGTGCGATGCGGGAATCAAGATGGGGGTGGCGTCCATTGACGAGACGCTGCAGTCCGTAAAAAGTGAAGATCTGAAAAAATATCTGGAGCAGTGTAAAGCAAAGCATGAAGGATTGAAGGAGGAGATCCAGGTGCTTCTCGAGAAATATCATGATGAGGGGAAGGAACCCGGCGCGATGGCAAAGGGGATGTCCTGGATCAAGACCAATGCCAAGCTTGCCATGGATGAATCGGACAAGACAGTTGCGGATCTGATGACCGACGGCTGCAATATGGGAATCAAAACTTTGAATCGGTATCTCAATCAATACGAGGCGGCGGATGAAAAATCGAAGGATATCGCAAAGCGGCTGATCAAGCTGGAGGAAAAACTGGTGGAGGAGATCCGGCAGTTTTTATAAAAGCAAAAAGAAAGAGGTGCATCGGTAATGCAAAAATCCGGTAACATTGACTTTTGACCGCATTTCCTATATCATTACCATATAAAACAGACAGAGGTTCAGAAGCGGGCTGTGTTTGACAAGGCATACCCGGAGGGAATCCCATAACTCATATCCTTTTCGGGACGGACTTCGTCTGATAAAATATGGAGAGGCGGATCATTGTGTATCGGATTTTAATTGTAGAAGATGAGGAAGGAATCGCGCAGGCAGTCAAAGAACAGGCGGAACTGTGGGGGCTGGAGGCGGAATGCGTCAGAGATTTTCGGAATGTCATGACAGCATTTGCGGAATATGCCCCGCATCTGGTCCTGATGGATATCGGACTGCCTTTTTTCAATGGGTATCACTGGTGCGGCGAGATCCGCAAGATTTCCAGCGTACCGGTCATGTTTATCTCCTCGGCATCGGACAGTATGAATATTGTCATGGCGATGAACATGGGGGCGGACGATTTTATTGTCAAGCCCTTTGACGGCAGTGTTCTGATCGCCAAGATTCAGGCATTGCTCCGCAGGACCTATGATTTTGCCGGATCGGTTCCGGTGATGGAGCACCGGGGGGCTCTGCTGAATCTGGGCGACAATACACTGGTCTACCAGGGGGAACGGATCAATCTTTCGAAAAATGAGTACCGGATCCTTCTGGCGCTGATGGAGAATAAAGGAAAGGTCGTCAGCAGGGAGCGGCTGATGGAACGGCTCTGGGAGACGGACAGCTTTGTGGATGAGAATACACTGACCGTCAATGTGAACCGGCTGCGGAAAAAGCTGGACGGCGCCGGACTGGAAGGCTTTATAACGACCAAAGTGGGCGTGGGATATATCATCACGGTTGATCAGGAACTGCATCGGCCTTAGCAGAATTGTGCCAGTGAAAAGGAGTTTTATGAATTTTATCATCGGATATTTCAGACAGCGGAGAAAAGGGATTTTTGTATTTTGTTTATTCTGCCTTGTGTTTTTATGCGCATTTTTACTGTACCATTTTCCGGCCGGGGCGGTTCTGTATCCTGCATTCGTGTGTACGGTACTGGGGCTGCTTTTTCTGATTTGGGATATGCGCCGGGCACGGCAGAGACACAGGAGGCTGGAAGAACTCAGCAGACTTCCTTCTGTGCTCCAGGAAGATTTTCCGGAACCGGTTTCGGCGGAGGAACGGGATTATCAGCAGATCATCAAACGGCTGTGCGGGGAGCAGAAGGAGCTGGAGACGCAGATGAACCTCCGCTATTCGGATATGATCGATTATTATACGGTGTGGGTGCACCAGATCAAAACTCCGATCGCATCCATGCGGCTGAACCTGCAGAATCAGGATTCGGAGTTCGCAAGGAGGATCCTGGAGGATCTGATGCGGATCGAACAATATGTAGATATGGTGCTGGGGTATCTCCGGCTGGATTCTGATTTTACAGATTATGTGATTCAGGAGTACGATCTGGATGACATTGTAAAACCTGCTGTGAAAAAATTTGCAGGGCAGTTTATACGGAAAAAGCTGCAGCTGGATTACCGTCCCTTACATACAAAAGCCGTAACGGATGAAAAATGGCTCCAGTTCGTTCTGGAGCAGGTGATCTCCAATGCACTGAAATACACGGAAGCCGGGCGGATCACAATCGAGATGGAACATGGGCCGGGCACAGAGGAAAACAGCTCGGTTCTGTGTATCCGGGATACGGGGATCGGGATCGCGCCGGAGGATATTCCCCGCATTTTCGAAAAGGGATATACCGGATATAATGGAAGAAGCGATAAAAAGGCAAGCGGGATCGGCCTCTACCTGTGCCGCAGGATCTGCAGCAATCTGGGACATACGATCACAGCCAATTCGTCCCTGGAGAACGGAACCGTCATCCGGATCCGGTTCGGGAAGCATCTTACAAAACTGTAAGATGAACAAAGAGAAATGTAAGTCAATTCGATGGCAGTACATTTCTCTTTTTTGTATGATGATGGAGAAGCAAATGATATAGAAAAAAACGGTTCCCACGAAAGCTCTTCCGTATCTGCCTTGATCGCTGGATATCCGGCGGAGTACGGAGAGATTATGGGACAGGATTGAAACATATGGAGGGATTGCAATGAGTATCTTGGAAGTCAATGGATTGAAAAAAGTGTATGCGACCCGTTTCGGCGGGAACAAGGTGGAAGCCTTAAAAAAGGTGACCTTCAGCGTGGAGGAAGGCGAATATGTGGCGATCATGGGGGAAAGCGGTTCCGGAAAGACGACCCTTTTGAATATCCTTGCGGCACTGGATAAGCCCACCGGCGGCGTGGTCAAGCTGGACGGCTGGGATTTTTCGCAGATCCGGGAGTCCGCTGTGGCCGCGTTCCGCAGGGATAACCTGGGATTCGTATTCCAGGACTTTAACCTGCTGGATACATTTTCCCTGGAGGACAACATCTATCTTCCCCTGGTGCTGTCGGGAAAGCATTATGCGGAGATGAGCGAGAGACTTGCGCCTATCGCGGTACAGCTTGGGATCACCGATATTTTGAAAAAATATCCCTATGAGGTGTCAGGCGGACAGAAGCAGAGGGCGGCTGTGGCAAGGGCGCTGATTACGAATCCCAGACTGGTGCTGGCGGATGAGCCTACCGGGGCGCTGGACTCCAACGCGACGGAGGAACTGCTCAAGCTCTTCGGCGAGATCAACCGGAACGGACAGACGATCCTTATGGTGACCCATTCCGTAAAAGCGGCAAGCCATGCAGGAAGAGTACTGTTTATCAAGGACGGGGAGGTATTCCACCAGATCTACCGGGGCAACAGCACAGATGAACAGCTCTATCAGAAGATTTCCGACACGCTGACCGCGTTGGCGTCAAAAAAGTTTCAGGGAGGTGAGGGACGGTGAAAGGTATGTTTTATCCAAAACTGGCCTGGATGGGGATCCGGAAAAACAGCCGCCTGTATGTTCCCTATATCCTGGCATCCATGGGTATGGTCATGATGTACTATATTGTGGCATTTTTAAGTACCAGCAGTGCGCTGCAGTCTGTTCCGGGCGGGGAGGTCATGCAGTCCATGCTGGGATTTGGGATGTATGTGATCGTTGCGTTTTCACTGCTGTTTTTGTTCTATACCAATTCCTTCCTGAACCGCAGGAGGAAAAAAGAATTTGGCCTTTACAATATCCTGGGCATGGGGAAATGGAACCTGGCCAAGATATTGGTGTGCGAAAGCGTGATGAGCGCCGTACTTTCCATGGGCGGCGGCCTGCTGGCCGGGATCACATTTTCCAAGTTCGCGGAGCTGGGGATGGTCAATCTGCTGATGGGCGAGGCGGAATTTTCCTTATCACTGGGGGCAGGGGCAATTTTGGAAACATTAAAATGGTTCTCCATCATTTTTCTGGTGATCCTGCTCCAGACCTTATGGCAGATCCGGGGTGCAAGTGCGATGGAGCTGCTGCACAGTGAGAATGCGGGGGAAAAACCGCCCAGGGCAAACTGGCTCCTGGCTCTGGCGGGGCTGGTGATCCTGGCGGCGGCCTATTATCTGGCGGTTTCCATCGAAAATCCGATCGAGGCGCTGCTCTGGTTTTTTGTGGCGGTCATTATGGTCATCATCGCAACGTATTTACTGTTTATCGCAGGCTCTGTGACGATCTGCAGGATCTTGCAGAAGAATAAACGCTACTACTATAAGACCAGCCATTTTGTATCCATTTCCTCCATGGTTTACCGCATGAAGAGAAACGGCGCGGGCCTGGCGTCCATCTGCATCCTGTGTACCATGGTGCTGGTGATGCTCTCGGGAACCGTGTGTCTGTATGCGGGGACTGAGGACAGTCTGCGTTCCCGTTACCCGAGAAATATCATAATCGACGCAACTTTTGGAAATATGGAAGCCATGGAATCCGAGGCGGCGGATCACGTCCGGGAAGCGGCCGGGCAGGCCGTTTCGACGGAAGGGGACGGGACTCTGATTGCGGAGAATGTGCTGGACTATCGGATCGGGGATTTTTCATGTATCATGGAGGAAGGCCGGGTTTTGACCTATGATGAAAATTTCTTCGCGTTTCAAATGAGCGCCTTTGCCGATACGTGGCAGATATTTCTTGTGCCGCTGGAGGATTATAACCGAATGATGGATCAGAACGAGACTCTGGCGCCGGGAGAAGTCTTGATCTATACGACGAAACGTGATTATGAGAAGGATACCATTACGATCAATGACGGAGAGACGATGCGGATTAAAAAGGTGGTTCCGGAGTTTGTACAAAACGGTGTGGATGCGGAGCAGATCCTCCCGTCCATGTTTATCTTCGTTCCGGATCTGGCGGAAGCGGCGCGTCCGCTGGAAGGACTTGTAAATGAATGGGGAAACCCGGTTCTGGGTCTGCATTGGAGCTATGGATTCGACCTGGACTGCGGGGATGAGATGCAGATGCGGATCCACGACAGGGTGCAGGCAGCGCTGGAGCAGGAAATGACGCGGATGAAGGCAGAGCAGGACACGCCGGACAGCACGGGGGAAAGTGACGGCGCAGAAGAAGCTTCTCCTTTCCTGGCATACAGCCGGTGCGCGGCAGAGGAGCGGGCAACGTTCTACGGCCTGTACGGAAGCCTGTTCTTCCTGGGAATTCTGCTGGGCGTGGTGTTCGTCTTTGCCGCGGTGCTGATCATTTATTACAAGCAGATCTCGGAAGGCTATGAGGATCAGGCCCGGTTTGAGATCATGCAGAAGGTGGGCATGACGGAAACAGATATCCGGCGGAGCGTCAATTCCCAGGTGCTGACGGTGTTTTTCCTGCCCCTGATCATGGCGGGGATCCATCTGGCCTTTGCATTTCCGATGGTTCATAAGCTGCTGATCCTGTTCAGCCTGACCAACCTGAAGCTGCTGCTGATCGTTACGGTCTGCTGTTATCTGGTATTCGCGGTATTCTACATGCTGGTATACCGGATCACCTCCAGGGGATACTATCATATAGTAAGCGCGTGGGCGGAGAAGAAATAAAAAGGGGCAGATTGACAAACGTGCACTTGTGGGATAATATAAGGATGAAGTTACAGGCCGCCCATTTACCTGCGGCCTGAGGTGATGATAGGACAGACGACCATCACGTTAATAAAAATTCGGCTGGATATCACAAGTGCCGCATGTGCGGCGGAAGGAGAGAGAAGAAATGAGTAGCGAAATCAGAGACATCAGCCTGGCGGAGTCAGGCGAACAGAAAATCGAATGGGTGAAGAGAAACTGTGACCTGCTGCGCATGCTGGAAGAAGAGTTCAGCCGGACGAAACCATTTACAGGGAAGAAGATCACCCTTTCCGTACATCTGGAGGCAAAGACGGCTTATCTGTGCAAGGTGCTGGCAGCAGGCGGGGCCGAGATGTATGTGACGGGTTCCAATCCGCTTTCCACCCAGGATGATGTGGCGGCCGCGCTGGTGAAGGCGGGGCTGGAGGTCCATGCATGGTACGGGGCGACGGAGGAGGAGTACAATTCCCATATCCGCGCGGTGCTTTCTGCGGGACCCAATATCATCATTGACGACGGCGGCGATCTGGTGCACATGGTCCACACAGAGATGCAGGAGCTGATCCCGGCCATCCTGGGAGGCTGCGAGGAGACTACAACGGGCATCATCCGCCTGGAGGCGATGAACAGGGCCGGCGATCTGAAATTCCCCATGATCCGGGTAAACAACGCGCAGTGCAAGCATTTCTTTGATAACCGGTACGGCACGGGGCAGTCTGTGTGGGACGGCATCATGCGGACCACAAACCTGATCGTGGCAGGCAAGATCGTGGTGGTAGCCGGCTACGGCTGGTGCGGAAAAGGCGTTGCCATGCGGGCAAAGGGCCTGGGCGCAAGGGTCATCGTGACAGAGATCGATCCGGTGAAGGGCATTGAAGCGGTGATGGATGGATTTGACGTGATGCCGATGAAAGAGGCCGCGAAGCTGGGCGACTTTTTCGTGACAGTGACCGGCTGCGACAAGGTCATTGATGAAGAGGACTTTGTGGAAATGAAAGAGGGCGCGATCCTCTGCAACGCAGGACATTTTGACTGCGAGATCAATATGGCGGGCCTGCGTGCCATGGCAGCGGAATCAAAGGAAATGCGGAAAAACATTCAGGGCTACAAGCTGCCCAACGGACGGTGGATCTTCGTCCTGGCGGAAGGCCGTCTTGTGAACCTGGCCGCAGGGGACGGACATCCGGCGGAGATCATGGATATGAGCTTTGCCATCCAGGCGCTTTCCGCAAAATACCTGGTTGAGCACGGAAAAGAAATGACGGAGATGCTGGTGGACGTACCGGAGGAGATCGATAAGGACGTCGCGGTGAGAAAGCTCCGCTTCCTGGGAAAAGAGATCGACACGCTGACCGCGGAGCAGGAGGCTTACCTGAATCAGTCCCTGGTATAAGGAAGAAGATAAACTGCCGCTTTGCGGGGATATGTTCAGAAAAAGAAAAGCTGCCTTGGGCAGCTTTTCGTATGTATACCATCGTATGCAGAAAGGCTGCCAGTGGCAGGCTTTCTGTATGGAGGGATTCTATTTGTTCGCCAGCGCACTCAGCTCTTCCAGCATCTTCGGCAGCTCCGTATCCATGGTTTCGTTGCTGAACTGGCAGGTGCCGACCTTCTTGTGTCCGCCGCCGTTATACTTTAACATCAGGCTCCCGACATTCACATCCGCCGTTTTGTTCAGGATGCTGTAGCCGACTGCCGCGGAACAGCCCTGTCCGCCCCGGCCGCTGACGATCCATGCGGAGATGTTCTGCTCCGGATACATACTGTAGATCATAAAACGATTGCCGGTATAGATCGGGTCCACGTGTCTCAGATCGGTGATGATCAGATTGCCGTCCACCCTTGTATGCTCGGACACCATCTGCTTGAACTTTTCCGTCTGCTCATTGTAGATCTCGATCCGCTCCTGCACATCCGGCAGCGCCAGGATCTCTTCGGTAGTCATGGTCTGGCAGGCTTCCATCAGCTTTTCCATTAACTGATAATTGGAAATAGAAAATTGTCTCCAGCGTCCCAGCCCGGTCCGGGGATCCATCAAGAAGCCGACCAGGATCCAACCTGTGGGGTTCATGACCTCATCAATGGTCAGATTGCCGGAATCTACCTTATCGACTGCTTCCATCAGATCATCGAACTGGGGGAACTGTTCCTTTCCGCCGTAGTATTCGTAGATGATCCGCGCACAGGACGGGCAGATGCGGCTCTCTCCCTTATATTTGCCTTCCAGCTGCAATCGTTCG